>NZ_JABXFH010000074.1:0-15950 GCF_013372745.1 Janthinobacterium sp. BJB401
AATGTGCCGTACTGCAAGGTGTACGATACGAATGGCCGCGAAGTGCTGAGCAATGGCTTGAACCGGCGCATCGTCGGCTACTTCGCCAGCTGGCGCACGGGCGTCGATGGCAGCCCGACTTACCTCGTGAATAACCTGCCGTGGGACAAGATCACCCACCTGAACTATGCGTTCGCTTCCGTCGACCCGGCCACGTCAAAAATCGCCATCGGCAGCGGCGCGGCCAATCCCGATACGGGCCTCACATGGCCGAACGTGCCGGCCGCCGCCATGGACCCGTCGCTGCCGTACAAGGGCCACTTCAACTTGCTGTCGCAATACAAGAAGAAGTATCCGGGCGTGAAACTGATGATATCCGTGGGCGGCTGGGCCGGCAGCGGCGGCTTCTACACGGCCACGACGAACGCGGATGGCAGCATCAACACGGCCGGCATCAACACCCTGGCCGATTCCATGGTGGCCTTCGTGCGCCAATATAACTTCTTCGATGGCGTCGATGTCGATTACGAACATCCGACCACCAACAATGAAGCGGGCAATCCGAACGACTTCGCCGTCTCGAAGCCGCGCCTGGCCGGCCTGATGACGAGCTACAACGTGCTGCTGAAAGTGCTGCGCCAGAAGCTCGACGAAGCGGCCGTGCAGGACAATAAATACTATCTGCTGACCATCGCCGGTTCCGCCTCGGGCTGGGTCTTGCGTGGCGAAGAAAACATGTCGGGATTGAAATATCTCGATTACGCCAGCCTGATGAGCTATGACTTGCATGGCGCTTGGAACCAGTATGTGGGACCGAACGCGGCGCTGTTTGACGATGGCAATGATGGCGAATTGCGCGCCGGTAACGCCTACCAGTTCCAGAACATCGGCTACCTGAACACGGACTGGGCCTACCGCTACTACCGTGGCGCCATGCAGGCAGGACGCATCAATATCGGCGTGCCGTTCTACACGCGGGGCTGGAAGGATGTGACGGGCGGCACGAACGGCCTGTGGGGCACGACGCCACTGATCAGTTCCACTGTCACCTGCGCCGGCACCAAGACCTGCGGCACGGGCGCCACTGGCATCGACAACGTCTGGTATGACCTAGACTCGCAGGGCAACCCCACGCCGGGCGGTGGCAACCCCATCTGGCATGCGCTGAACTTGCAGAACGGCATCGTTCCAAGCTACCTCGATGCGTATAAAGTCACGGACAAGGCGCTGGTGGGCAGCTATGTGCCGTATTACAGCAGTACCATGGTGGCGCCGTGGCTGTGGAATGCGACCAAGAAAGTGTTCATTTCCACAGAAACCACGCAATCGATCGCGGCCAAGGCCCAGTACATCGTCAACAACAATATCGGCGGCGTGATGATCTGGGAAATGGCGGGCGACTATGCCTGGGATGCCACGCGCAACAGCGGCAAGGGCGAGTACTTCATGGGTACCACCCTGACGGACGTGCTGTACCAGGCTTTCCGCACGGCTGGCGTGTATGGCAACAAGCGCGCCGAAATCGCCATGCCGGGCACGGCGGCCAACGTCAGCATCACCCTGGGCGGATGGAAGCTGGGCGACAACAACTTCCCCATCAATCCCGTGATGACGGTGAAGAACAACACCACGTCGACCCTGCCGGGCGGCACCGTGGTGGAGTTCGACTATCCCGTGTCGGCACCGTCGGACATGAGCGACCAGTCCGGCTTCGGCTTGACGGTGATCAATGCCGGCTACACGGGGCCGAACAATATCGGCGGCTTTACGAAGAACTACAACCGTGCCCGCTTTGCGATTCCCGCCTGGCAATCGCTGGCGCCGGGCGGCTCCGTGGCGCTGACCCTGAACTACCGCTTGCCGATCTCGGGACCGGCCAACTACACGGTCACCGTGGGCGGCACCAAGTATGCGTTGACGCAGGAGTATCCGGAACTGCCGGTGGCGCTGCCGTAAATTGGTGATGCCGTAAAGTAAAAGGGCGGAACCGAGGTTCCGCCCTTTTTTAGTTTTTACCGCTGATTCCGTTTAGAACCAGGTTTCTACCTGGAAACCATACGAGGTGCCGCTGGTATTGTTGTTGTAGATCGGGCCGCCGTTGTTCGACGCATTGACCGAGGCGGTGGCCGCATCGTTCCATTTGCCGTAGGTGACGAAAGCGCGCAGTTCAGGACGCGACCACAGGCCAGGGCCGGCCGAGATCGTCGGGGCGATGGTCAGCTTGGTCAAGCGCTTGGCCGGCAGGCCGCCCGCTTGCGTCACGCGGTCCGTGCCCAGTTCGCCCACCAGCTTGAAGTTGTCGGTGAATGCATACACGGGACGCACGCCGACCGAGGTCCAGGTCGAGGAACCGTTGGCGTTCGACTCGTCTTTTTGCCACAGGGCGACGAATTCCATGCCGAAGTTGGCCATCGGCTGGATCGCCATGTCATTGAAGATACGCGTGCGTTTCACGTCCGAACCGAAAGTGGTGTCGCCCGAGGCGCCGAACTGTGCGCCCTTGCCCGTACCAGGACCGACGCCGTACTGCACGCCGAAGGTATTGCCGCCGCCAAACACTTTACCTTGACGGTGGAATGCCGACAGCTGCCAGCCGTTATTGCGCTTGCCAGTGATGACGTCATCCTTACCTTCGCCGATGATGTAGGTCGCGGCCAGGTCCAGCGTGCCGTTTTCATTGACGGGAATCTCGCCAAAGATGAAGTTCTGGCGCACGGCCGATTTGGTGTTGACGCCGCCGTTCGGCAACGGGACCTTGACGTCGTTGTCCTTGAAGAAGGCGTACGAGAATTTACCCGGTCCTGCAGGAATGCGGTCCAGGCCGGCGCCCGTGCCGTTCATGTTGATGTACTGCAAGTCCAGCATGTGGATGTCAGGACGGTAGTAGAAGCGCTTACCTATCCAGGCCGTGCCGCCGTTCAGGAAATCGAGTCCCTGCGCTTCGACATAGGCCTTGACGATGCCCAGTTTGTTGTCGCCGAAATCCGAGTTTGGCGCGTAGGCGTTGACCCAGATGGTGGCCAGGTAGTTCACGCCGCCGGACTTGGCGACGGACTTGGTGTAGCCGAATTCCGTGTAGGCGTCGCACTCATTGCCCAGACGGTATTTCATGGTGTTGCCACCCAGGCCGAAGCAGCCTTGCGAACCGCCACCGCCCGACGTATTGCTGCCGGCGCCGGCGCGCAGGTAGCCGTGGAAGCCTTCGGCGTCGGATGGGTACATGGGGTCGGCCATGGCGGAAGCGCTGGCGATGGCCAGGATGAGGGCAGGTAAGGTTTTCAATGCAGTGCGGTTCATGCGGTCTCCAGAAGAATGTAGGTGGTAGCGGTGGCGCCCCGGGGGACGGTCACCGCACGCGGTCTAATGCCGAAAACCAAGTCTAGCAGCGCTTTTTTAACCACCCTGATACAAAACGTGCAAGTGCTGATACTTTCTTTCAGAGTGTTGTTTTTGCCACATATCGATACTCTTGCGCATGGCAGGTTTGCAAAGGAGTATCGAATTGCGGTTTTGGAGTATCAGAAAGTATCAAAGTCCGGTGCTACATTGTGGTCGTGGTGCCAAGTACCTGAGCATTGCCAACGACAAAAAACACTGGAGACACACAATGAAACGTTCCGCCATTGCCGCGCTGATCGCCGGCTGCCTCAGCTCGTCCGCTTTCGCCGCTACCGACCTGGTCATCGCGACCGTCAACAACGGCCACATGATCGAAATGCAAAAGCTCAGCAAGTTCTTCGAGCAAGCCAATCCCGACATCAAGCTCAAATGGGTGACACTGGAAGAGGGCGTCTTGCGCCAGCGCATGACCACCGATATCGCCACCAAGGGCGGCCAGTTCGACGTGATGACCATCGGCCTGTATGAAACACCCATCTGGGGCAAGAAAAACTGGCTGATCCCCATCAAGCCGGACGCCAAATACGATATCGACGACTTGCTGCCCGCCATCCGCGAAGGGCTGTCCGGCGACGGCAAGCTGTACGCCTCGCCGTTCTATGGCGAAAGCTCGATGATCATGTACCGCAGCGACCTGGTCAAAAAGGCGGGCGTGACCATCGAGGACCGCCCAAGCTGGAACCAGCTGCGCGACGTGGCGGCCAAGCTGCATGATCCGGCCAACGGCGTGTACGGCATCTGCCTGCGCGGCAAGCCGGGCTGGGGCGACAATATGGCCCTGATCACCACCATGGCCAATTCCTACGGCGGCCAGCTGTTCGACATGAAATGGAAGCCGCAATTTACCAGCAAGCCGTGGAAAGACGCGGTCAACATGTATGTCGACCTGATGAAGAAATACGGCCCGCCGGGCGCGGCCGCCAACAGCTTCAATGAAAACCTGGCGCTGTTCAATCAGGGCAAGTGCGGCATCTGGATCGACGCGACGATCGCCGCCTCCTTCATCACGGATCCCAAGCAAAGCAAGGTGGCCGACAAGGTGGCGTTTGCCCAGTCGCCCGTCGGCGTGACGGAGCGGGGCGCCAACTGGCTGTGGATCTGGTCGCTGGCCATTCCAGCGAGCTCGAAGCACCCGAACGAAGCGCAGCGCTTCATCAACTGGGCCACCTCACCCGACTACGTGAAACTGGTGGCCAAGGAAACGAGCTGGGCCAACGTGCCGACCGGCACGCGCAAGTCGACGTATGCGAGCCCCGAGTTCCAGAAAGTGGCGAAATTTGCCGCCGCCGAAGGCAAGGCCCTGGCCACCACGCGCGCCGTGCAAAGCACCTTGCCGCCATCGCCGTACGTGGGCGTGCAATTCGCGTCCATCCCGGAATTCCAGGTGATCGGCGTGGCGGCAGGCCAGCAGATGGCGGCGGCATTGCTGGGCAAAGTGACGGTGGACCAGGCGCTGGAATTGTCGCAGCAGACGGCGGAAAGAGAAATGCGCAAGGGCGGCTACTACAAATAACGCAGCGTCCTTGTCGAGTAGTTTGCTTATCCCAACGGCGTAAAGCAGGGGTCAGACCCGCCGGGTCTGACCCCAGATTTCACCTTGTCCCAAGAGAATCCTATGAAACGCATTATCCCCCGGACTTTGCTGACGCCGGCCGTGGTCGCCGTCTCCGTCATTTCCGTGATCCCGCTGCTGATCACCTTGTATTACGCGTTCGTGCGCTATTCCATGCTCGATCCGAGTGGCCATCCTTTCCATGGCCTGGCCAATTTTCACTTTTTCTTTACCGATGCCTCTTTCCTGCCGGCATTGCAGAACACGTTTACCCTGCTGTTTTCCGTCATGCTGATCACGGTGGTGCTGGGCACGGCGCTGGGCTTGCTGATCAATGAAGCGTTCCCGGGGCGCGCCATCGTGCGCGTGCTGCTGATTTCGCCCTTCCTCGTCATGCCCGCCGTGAATGCCCTGATGTGGAAGAACATGCTGCTCAACCCGATCTACGGCCTGTTCGCGCAGATCAGCCTGTTCTTTGGCGCCACGCCCGTCGACTGGCTGTCGGCCCACCCCCTGTTTTCCATCATCATGATGGTCTCGTGGCAATGGCTGCCGTTCGCCTGCCTGATCTTCATGACGGCCCTGCAATCGATGGACCGGGAACAGCTGGAAGCGGCGCGCATGGATGGCGCCACCTATCTGCAGCAGTTGCGCTACCTCTACATTCCCCACCTGGGCCGCGCCGTCTCGGTGGTGCTGATGATCGAGATGATCTTTTTGCTGTCGATCTTTGCGGAAATCTTTACCACCACGGGCGGCGGTCCTGGTTTCGATACGACCACCATCACCTTCATGATTTACCAGCAGGCACTGCTGTCGTATGACGTGGGAGCGGCCTCGGCCGGCGCCCTGTTCGCCGTGCTCATCGCCAACATCGCCGCCTTCTTCCTGATGCGCGTCATCGGCAAGAATCTGTCGAAATAAGGAGACCTTGATGCATAGCAAACTCAATCTGTATGGCCGCACAGCCGCCGCCTGGCTGGTCGCGCTGCTGCTGTTCTTTCCCATCTTCTGGCTGGGCCTGATGGCCTTCAAGACGGAAGGGCAAGCCATTTCCACGCCGCCGCTGCTGTTCTTCACGCCCACGCTCGACAGCTTCCGCGAAGTGCTGGCGCGCGACAATTACTTCGGCTACGCGTGGAACTCGCTGTTTACCAGCGTGCTCTCGACGGCCATTGGCCTGTTGATCGCCATCCCGGCCGCGTATTCGATGGCCTTCTTTCCCACGGGCGGCACCATCGGCTTGCTGAAATTTATGCTCAGTTCGCGCTACATGCCCGGCGTGGGCGCCCTGATGCCCATCTATATCTGCTACCAGTACTTCGGCCTGCTCGACACGCGCATCGGCCTGACCATCATGTTCATGCTGATGAATTTGCCCATCATGATCTGGCTGCTGTACACGAGCATGAAGGAGCTGCCGCGCGAAATCCTCGAGGCGTCGCGCATGGATGGCGCCACCGTGTGGGATGAATTCCGCCACGTCGTGCTGCCCCTGTCCGTGGGCGGCATCGCGTCCACGGCCCTCGTGTGCATGGTGTGGTCGTGGAATGAATCGTTCTGGTCGCTGAACCTGGGCGCGTCCAACGCGGGCACCCTGGCCTGGCTCATCGCCTCGTATTCGAGTCCGGAAGGCCTGTTCTGGGCCAAATTGTCGGCCGCGTCGCTGATGGCGATTGCGCCCATCATGGCGCTGGGCTGGTTCTGCCAAAAGCAACTGGTCCAAGGTATGACCTTTGGCGCCGTTAAGTAAAAATTAGGATGACATCATGGCTTACCTTCAACTGAGCAATATCGAGAAATTCTTTGGCGAGCACCGCGCCATCAAGGGCATCGACCTGGAGATCAAACAGGGCGAATTCGTCGTCTTTGTCGGGCCGTCCGGCTGCGGCAAATCCACCTTGCTGCGCCTGATCGCGGGCCTGGAGCCGATCGACGGCGGCAAGCTGTCGCTCGACGGGCGCGACATCACGGCCTTGCCATCGTCGAAGCGCGACCTGGCGATGGTCTTTCAATCGTATGCGCTGTATCCGCACATGACGGTGTTCCAGAACATGTCGTTTGCCTTGAAACTGGCCGGCGTCGATCCGGCCATCATCCGCGAGAAAGTCGACAAGGCGGCCGCCATCCTCGACCTGGGTAAATACCTGGAACGCACGCCGAAGGAGCTGTCGGGCGGCCAGCGCCAGAGGGTGGCCATCGGCCGCGCCATCGTGCGCGACCCCAAAGTATTCCTGTTCGATGAGCCGCTGTCGAACCTCGACGCGGCCCTGCGCGTGCAGACGCGCATCGAGATCGCCAAGCTGCACCGCGAACTGGGCGCCACCACGATTTACGTCACGCATGACCAGGTCGAAGCGATGACCCTGGCCGACCGGGTCGTGGTGCTGCGCGATGGGCAGATCGAGCAGCATGGCTCGCCATTGGAACTGTATGACCGTCCCGCGAACCGCTTTGTCGCGCAATTCATCGGCACGCCGAGCATGAACGTGGTGCCGGCCGATGCGGCGCCGCAGTTGCTGGCGCAGGCGGGCAGCGCGGCGCAGGCGGACGGCTTTGTCGGCATCCGCCCGGAACACGTGCACCTGGGCGCGGCGCAGCCGGGCAGCGTGCCCGTCACCGTCGACCTGGTGGAGTCCCTGGGCGTGGAAACCCTGACCTACGTGCGCTTGCCGAACAACGTGCAGGTGGTGTCGCGCGGCGCCGAGCGCAGCAGCCTGCAGCCGGGCCAGCAGACGCATCTGACGTTCGAGCCGGGCTTCGTCCATTATTTTGACCGCGCCGGCAAGACCTATGCCGCCGCCAAGGGAGTTTGAAATGAGCGCCATTGAACTGAAACAGGCGAACCTGGCCAAGCTGCCGGCCAGCGTTACCGTGCCCGCGTATGCGCGCGAGACGCTCGTACCCAGCATCGTGCACATCGGCGTGGGCGGCTTTTTCCGCGCCCACCAGGCCGTGTACCTCGACGATTTTCTGGCCTTGCCGGGCCAGGAACACGCGCAGTGGGGCTATTGCGGCGTGGGCTTGCTGGCGCACGATGCGGCCATGCGCGACGCCATGCGGGCGCAGGATGGCATGTACACGGTGGTCGAGCGCAGCGCGGCCGGCGATACGGCGCGCATCATCGGCTGCATCGGCGACTACCTGTATGCGCCCGACGAGCCGCAAGCCGTGCTGGAAAAGCTGGCCGACCCTGGCACGCGCATCGTCGCGCTGACCATCACCGAGGGCGGCTATTATGTGAACCAGGGCACGGGCGAATTCGACGCGGCTCACCCCGATATCGTCTACGAACTGGCGCATCCGCAGGCGCCGCGCTGCTCGTTCGGCTACCTGGCCGCCGCGCTGGCCCTGCGCCGCGAGCGGGGCCTGGCGCCGTTTACCATCATGTCCTGCGATAACCTGCAAAACAATGGCGACGTCACGCGCAAGATGCTGCTGGCCTTTGTCGCCCTGCGCGACGGGGATCTGGCGCGCTGGCTGGCCAGCTATGGCAGCTTCCCCAACAGCATGGTCGACCGCATCACGCCGGCCACCACGGATGAACACCGGGCGCTCGTGCGCGACAGCTTTGGCATCATCGACGCCTGGCCCGTCGTGTGCGAGCCGTTCCGCCAATGGGTCATCGAAGACGAATTCCCGCAGGGCCGGCCGGCCTGGGAGCTGGTGGGCGCGCAGATGACGCACGACGTGCTGCCGTATGAAAAAATGAAGCTGCGCCTCCTGAATGCCAGCCACCAGGCCCTGTGCTACATCGGCATGCAGCTCGGTTACACGTTTGCGCACGAAGCGATGGAAGATCCTGGCATCCGCGCACTCGTGCGGCGCATGATGGACGAGGAAGTGACGCCCTTGCTCGACGAAGTGGAAGGCATCGATCTGGCGCGCTATAAAGATACCCTGATCGAGCGCTTCTCGAACCCCGCCGTGCGCGACCAGCTGGCGCGCATCGGCACGGAGGGTTCCGCGCGCATCCCGAAATTCGTGCTGCCGTCCGTGCGCGAAGCGCTGGCCAAGGGGGGCGCCATCGAGCTGCTGGCGTTTACCGTGGCGTGCTGGTTCCGCTACCTGGAAGGCCATGACGAAGCGGGGCGCGAGATGCCCTTGAACGATCCGTATGCGGCGCGCCTGCGCGCGCTGGCGCTGCAGGGCGGGGCGGACGCTGCGGCCTTGCTGTCCTTGCGCGAACTGTTCGGCGAGTTGAGCGACACAGCAGCGTTCACGCAGGCGGTGAGCGATGCGCTGGCCAGCCTGTATGGGCTGGGCGCGCGCGCGGCGCTGGAACAGATCGTCGCCTGACGGGGAGGGTGCGCCATGCCACGCAAAGCCGATGCCTCATTGCCGCAAATGGAGCTGGAACAGCAGCGCGACGCCACCCCCGGCTTCGAGCCGAAAGGCAGTTTCGGCTTCATCCGCTACCTGGAGCACGGCTTTCCGAATGCATTGGTGCGCTGGCACTACCACGAGGAGTACGAACTGCACCTGATCGTCGAGAGCAGCGGCAAGGTTTTTGTTGGCGACTACATCGGCCAGTTCACGCCTGGCCACCTGGTGCTGACGGGGCCGCGCGTGCCGCACAACTGGGTCTCGCTCGGCACTCCGCCGCAAGGCGTGGCCTTGCGCGACATGGTGATCCAGTTTTCGCATGCGCCGCTGGCCTCGATGGCCTCCGCCATTCCCGAACTGAAGGATATTTTTCCGCTGCTGCAGCGCGCCTTGCACGGCGTGGAATTCTTTGGCGTCAGCGAACAGTCGCTGCGCCGCTTCCGGCGCATCCGCGACAGTAGCGGCCTGCCGCGCTTCATCGAATTTTTGACCTTGCTGGGCGAACTGGCGCAAACCAGCGACTACCAGCTGCTGTCGACGGTGCCGATGCAATCGAGCGATGACGACGTGGCGCTGGCGCGCATCAGTTCGGCCATCAATTTCATCGTGCACAATTACAGCAGCCAGTTTTCGCTGAAACAGCTGGCCGAGCAGGTGGACATGCCCGAGCGGACGTTTTCGCGTTTCTTTCGCAGCGCCACGGGCAACAGCTTCACGGACTTCGTCAACCGCCTGCGCATCAACAAGGCTTGCCAGCTGCTGATGGAGACGGAGAGGTATGTGAGCAACATCTGCTACGAGTCCGGTTTCAATAACGTGGCCAATTTCAACCGGCGTTTCCTGGAACTCAAGGGCATGACGCCGAAGGAGTTTCGCCAGCAGGCGCTGGGCCGTTTTGGCGCCTGAGGTTTTTTGAGGTACATTCGAGGGCGCAGGCGGGGACAGCCTTGGAGAGACTAGCATGGAACACCTATGGCAGAGGGACAGCGAGCGCAAGGCGCCCGAACTGGAACGCGAAAGCTACGATGGCATCATCAATTACCTGGAACATGGCTATCCCAGCTCGCGCGTGCGCTGGCACTGCCACGAGGAATATGAGCTGCACCTGATCGTCGCCACCAGCGGGCGATTGTTCGTGGGCGACTATATCGGCGAATTTTCGCCCGGCCACCTGGTGCTGACGGGCCCGCGATTGCCGCACAACTGGATTTCCAACGTCATGCCGGAAGGCGGCGTGGCCCTGCGCGACATGATCGTGCAGTTCGCCCACGCGCCGCTCGCGGGCGCCGCGCGCCTCATCCCCGAATTGCGCGAACTGCTGCCGCTGCTGGAACGCTCCAGCTATGGCGTGGAGTTTTTCGGGATGGGCGCGGAAGCGGAGCAGCACCTGGCGCGCATCCGCGCCACGCATGGCGCCGAACGCTTCGCCGCATTCGTGCAATTAATGAGCAAGCTGGCGCGCACGGCCAATTACCGCTTGCTGTCGAGCGCCTCCCTGCGCTCGTACGACGATGACGCCACCCTGGCCAAGGTCAATTCCGTCCTCAACTACATCACGGACAATTACCGCGAGCCGATTTCGGCGGAAATGCTGGCCGAGCAGGTGGGCATGTCGCTGAGTAAATTCTCGCGCTTCTTCCGCAAGGCGACGGGCAACAGTTTTACGGATTTTCTCAGCCGCCTGCGCATCAACAAGGCTTGCCAGCTGCTGATGGACACGGATCAATACGTCTCCAACGTTTGCTATGACGTGGGCTTCCAGAACGTGGCCAACTTCAACCGCCGCTTTTTGCAGGTGAAGGGCGTCACGCCGAAGCAATTCCGGCGCCAGGCCGATGGCCGCTTTGGCGGCATCGGCGGGCCCGTGGCGGATATGCCACAGGCATGAGGACTGTCACGGGCTTGTCACGTTGACTGGTTATGCTCCACGGCTTCAATCCCACCTTAGCCGAGGAATGCATGAACACTGCCGTAACGTCGATCCCGAAACTGACCCTGCTGGCCATCGCCGCCGGCCTGACCCTGGCCGCCTGTGGCGGCAGCGATAACACGCCGGCGGAGCCTTCCAGGCCCGTGGCGCAAACGGGCGTGTTCCTCGACGGCGCGGTGGAAGGACTCGATTACGTGGCCGGCAGCGCGGCCAAGGCCAGCACCAATGCCAAGGGCGAATTCACGTGCAATCCGGGCGACACGGTGGCCTTCAGCGTGGGCGGCCTGGCCCTGGGTTCTGCCCCATGCGGCGCCATCGTCACGCCGCTGGCGCTGGCCGCCAGCACCAACGTGGCGGACGACAAGGTCGTCAACCGCCTGCTGGCGCTGCAATTGCTCGACGAGGACAGCGATCCGTCGAACGGCATCAGGCTGACGGCCGAAGTGAAGGCCGCGCTGGCCGGCAAGACGCTGGACTTTGCCGCCGCCCCGGCCGTTTTCAACGCTGCCCTGTCCGCGCATCTGACCGCCGTGGGCGCGAAATTCGCCGGCCGCACGGTCGATGCGGAGCGCCGCGCCCTCGTGCGCGAGCATTTCGAAGACACGCTCGCCTCGAAAGCGGGCGCGCCCGTCAACGAGGTCCTGACGCAAGCCAATCCGGTGGGCGAAGTGAAAGTGACGGTGACGCGTTACCAGATCCAGGCGGCCGATAAATTCTACGTGCCGTACGAAGGCGCCAACGCCAAGATCAAGGGCGAATTCCCGAACGGCTTCCTGCCATCGTACGGTTCCGGCCTGGCTTACAAGGGCAAGAACGCGGCGGGCGACCTGGAATTCTATGGCTTGACGGACCGTGGCCCGAACGGCGACGGCCCATTGGTGCCCGATCCATCGGGCAAGGGCACGATCAGCAGCAAGATATTCCCGTCGCCCAGTTTTACCCCATCGTTCGGCGTGCTCACGGTGGGCAAGAACGGCGCCGTCCTGTCATCGAGCACGCCGATCAAGGTGTCGGCCACCGTCAACAGCTCGGGCTTGCCCGTGCCCGTGGGCGCCGTCGGCAATTCGGCCGAGATTCCCGTCATGGATGCGATGAAGTTCGATGCAGCCGGCAAGGCCGTCTTCAACGCGGGCGGCCTCGATTCGGAAGCCATCGTCGTCGACGCCAAGCGCAATGCGCTGTGGGTGTCGGACGAATATGGCCCTTTCATCGTCAAGATCGATGCCGCCACGGGCATCATCCAGGCCAAGTACGAGCCGGGCAAGGGCTTGCCGGCCCTGTTCGCCAAGCGCCGCGCCAACCGCGGCATGGAAGGCATGACCTTAGATACGAGCAACGACAAGCTGTACGCCTTCCTGCAAAGCCCCTTGTCCGACGGCACGGCGCCGTACACGGTGACGAAGAAGAATGAACAGGTCGAGCGCTTTGCCCGCTTCACGCGCTGGATCGAATTCGACCCGACGACGGGCAGCAGCGGCAAGATGTACGCGTATCCGCTCAATGCGGCCGACTACCAGGATGGCCGCACGGGCAACGCCAAGCTGGGCGACATGGTGGCGCTGGGCGGCGGCAAATTCCTCGTCATCGAGCAGGGCGCCGCGCCGTCGGGCAAGGTGTTCAATAAATTGATGCTGGTCGAACTGAAGGGCGCCACGGATATCGCGGCCGCCGCTTTCAACGCGGCGACGTCCGACCTGGAAAAGAGCAGCATGGGCGGCGCGGCCGTCAATGGCGCCGACTGGGCCGCCGTCACGCCGTTGAAGAAAACCCTGCTGCTGGACTTGAACGCCATCGGCTGGGCGGCGGAAAAGGCGGAAGGCCTGACCCTGATCGACGACTCCACCATCGCGCTGGCCAACGACAATGACTTCGGCCTGAAAACCAAGATCTTTGACGCGAACGGCGTGGAAGTCGATGGCGCCGATGTGACCAAGTGCACGGTCGATGCGAACGGCACCATCGTCACGAGCAGCGCGGCCGGCTGCAACGCGGCCAACACCATCCGCGTGGCGCGCGGCGACGACCGCGAGCGTCCTAGCCGTTTGTGGATCGTGAAGTTTGCCAAGGCGCTCAATACGTATTGATGTGCTGCTGTGTCGGATTACGCGGCGCTGCGCGCCGCTAATCCGACCTACCATCCACTTGCACGATAAAAAGCCGCGCGGTGCATCTCTGCACCGCGCGGCTTTTTTACGTAGGTCGGATTAGGCCGAAGGCCGTAATCCGACATGTATCCGCTTACTTCTTCGTGTAGGTATTCAACCAATCCAAAACAGTGTGATGCCACAGCAGCGAATTGGCTGGCTTCAGCACCCAGTGGTTTTCGTCCGGGAAGACCAGCAGCTTGCTCGGGATGCCCTGGCGCTGCAGCGCCGTGAAGGTGCCCAGGCCTTGTGCGGTGGGGATGCGGAAATCCAGGTCGCCTTGGACCACCAACATCGGCGTCTTCCAGTTCTTCACGAAGTTGACGGGATTGAACTGTTCGTGCTTGGCTGGCGCGTCGTAGTACGGGCCGCCGTTTTCCCATTCCGTGAACCACAGTTCTTCCGTCGCGTACGCCATGCCGCGCTGGTCGAACACGCCGTCGTGGTTGACCAGGCACTTGAAGCCGTCCGGCCAGTTACCGGCGATCCAGTTCATCATGTAGCCGCCGTAGGACGCGCCCAGCGCGCAGCTGCGTTCGCGGTCCAGCCACGGGAATTTCTTGGTGGCCGCTTCCAGGCCCTTTTGCAAGTCGACCAGCGGCTTGCCGCCCCAGTCGCCGCTGATGGAGTCCGTGAATTTCTGGCCATAGCCGGTGGAACCGTGGAAGTCGATGAAGACGGTGGCGTAGCCGGCGCCTGCATACACTTGCGGGTTCCAGCGGTAGCTCCAGCTGTTGCCAAAGCTGCCTTGCGGGCCGCCGTGGACGAGGAAGGCGACCGGATACTTTTCGCCCGCCTTGGCATTCCACGGCTTCATGACGTGGCCGTAGACGGTTTCGCCATTTGCGCCGGCAAACGAGAACTGTTCATATTCGCCGAAACGCACGTCGGCCAGCGCCGCCGCATTCTGCTTCGTCAGCTGCACCATCGGCGCGTTTTCCGACTTCGCGTCGAGTTTGCGCGTGTACAGCTGCGCGCCCGAGGTCAGGCTCGCTTGCGCCAGCACGATGGTATTGCCGCGTACGTCGAAGTCGCCCACGGCGCCCTTGCCCGTCAGCGCAGCGACCTTGCCGCTGGCCGCGTCGATGTGGAACAGACGGTGCTGGCCCACGTCATCGGCGGCGACGAGGAAAGCCTTGCTGTCCGGCGTCCAGCGGAAGTCGGCCACGGAACGGTCCCAGTCGTCGGCCACGGTGCGCTTCTTGCCGGTGGCGACATCCATCAGCACCAGGTGGAAACGGTCCGCTTCGAAGCCAGGCTTGGTCATGGCGACATAGGCCAGGGTGCGGCCATCGGGCGACCAGGTGGCTTTCGCGTCCCAGGCCGGATTGTCGGCCGTGAGGTTGCGCGGCGCCTGGCCGCCAGTGGCAGGAATCGTGTAGACGTCGAAGTTGGTCGACCACGATTCCGTGCGGCCAGCCACGCGCACGGAGAAGGCGACCGTCTTGCCGTCCGGGCTGAAGTGGTATTCGCCGTTGTCGCCGAACGGTTTCGACGGCGCGTCGCCGTCGAGGGTGCCGCTCAGGCTCACGGGTGCGGCGCTGACCTTGCCGGTCGAATCGATCGGCGCCGAGTACAGCGCGTTGCGGCGGCCATCGGCCCAGGTATCCCAGTGGCGCACGAACATCTGGTCGTAGACCATGCCGCTCGCCTTGTTCTTGGCTTTTTCATCGAGGCGCTTTTTCGTGCAGGCGAGGTCCGCGCAATCGAGGAAGACGCCCATGCTGAAGGCCAGGCGGTCGCCTTGCGGCGACAAACGGTAGGTGTCGACGTCCAGTGCCAGGTCGGTGACCTTGGCTGCTTCGCCGCCGTTCAGGGGCAGTTGCCACACTTGCGATGAGCCGGAACGGCCCGAGAGGAAGTAGATGGCGTCGCCGTTCGGCGACCATTGCGGGTCGCTGGCGCTGGCATCGCCGCGCGTGAGCTGGCGTGGCGCCGCGTTCGGCGCGCGCAGGTCGATCATCCACAGCTGCGTGTTGCCGCGGTTTTTATCCAGGTTGGTGGTGCGTACCGTGTAGACGACGCGCGTGGCGTCCGGCGACAGCACGGGGCTGCCCACACGTTCCATGGCCACCATGTCTTCCACGGTGAACCCGCGCGGCGCGGCCAAGGCCGGCACGGCGGCAGTGGTGGCCATGGCGGCACTGAATGCTCCCAAGAGCAGCAGACGTAAACTCATTCAAACTCCCAATGTTATTGCGACGTTGTTGATGTGATATGAACGTGGCCGGCTGTACCGCCGGCAGGCCGACATCATAGCAATAAAGACGCGCCAGCTGCGGGAGTTGACCGCCGGTTAGCCGGCCTGAGTGGCCAGTTGGTCGAGCGCCACGTGGCCCCGGAAACCGCCCTGGCTGGTGGCCGGCAAGCCAGCTTCGATGGCGTGGGCGAAGCGGATGCCGGGGTCCTGTTCCAGCGCCGCCAGCACGCGCGCCGTGTTCGGATAATCGGCCAGGCTGGCCAGCTGCAGCGGTTCTGCCCAGCGCGCCGTGGCCGCCAGATAGGCGTCGGCGATGGTCGGCGCCGTGTCCGATGTCAGCCAGGCGCGGCCAGCGAGCAGGCGCTCCAGGTGCGCCAGGCTTTTGTTGACCTTCTCGATGGCCATCTCGCGCCAGACGGC
>NZ_JABXFH010000075.1:0-15788 GCF_013372745.1 Janthinobacterium sp. BJB401
TGTCTGGCGCTGTCTGCTTACGCGCGCGGTGACACAAATACGTGTTGCAGCTGTTCCAAATTGATACATGGGCGGCCGGATGTGGGGCATAAGTGCATGGCATGGCATTTGCTCTTCTTGGGTATTGACTAAAAAACCAAGGAGACCAGCATGACCTATTCCATTCGTACCCTGCTCGGCGTTGCCGCCGCCGGCGCCGTTGCCCTCACTTCCCTGCTGACCTTGCCGCATGCCTATGCGCACGGCAATGTCACGCCGCAAGGCGTCGACACCACCGGCTTGCCCAAGGTGGGCGACAAGTGGCTCGAACAAAACCCGTATCGTGGCAACAAGCTGGCCTTGACTGTAGGCACCTCGGCCTACAACCAGAATTGCGCTCGCTGCCACGGCATCGAAGCCATTTCGGGCGGCATCGCACCGGATTTGCGCCAGTTGGACCGCGATTGTTTTGGTATCAAGAATGAGACAAAGAAACAGGCTTGCTACAAGGAGACGGACAATTACTACCTGACCACCATCCGCCACGGTAAAGTGCGCAATGGCGCCGTGTACATGCCGCCGTTCGAAGGCGTATTCAACCAGGAAGCCATGTGGGCCATCAAGACCTATCTGGAAACCCGTAGAGAATCGAACTGATCACGAAGGAGTCCCATGCGTTCATTTCAATTCCGCAGCGCGCGCGCGATGATCTCGCTCGCTTGTCTGGCGCTGTGCGCAGCCGCGCCGGCGCGTGCCGACTGGCAGAAAGTGCAGCAGTCGGGCAGCCTGAAAGTGGCTGTGTACAACGAGTTCGCGCCATTTTCCGACAAGGGGGCGGGCATCGATATCGACATCGCCGAAGCGCTGGCGAAAAAGTTGGGCTTGAAACTGAGCTTGCTGCCATTTCCCGCCGGCGAAAACCTGAACGATGACTTGCGCAATATGGTGTGGAAGGGGCATTACCTCGGTTATGGTCCCGCCGATGTGATGTTGCATGTGCCCGTCGACAAGAAGTTGATGGCGGATAACGACAAGGTCGAGATCTTCGCGCCGTATTACGTGGAAACCGTGCGCCTGGCGCGCAGTGCGCAAGCGGTGCCGCAATTCGATGGCGTCGCTACGCTGGCTGGCAAGCGCATCGGTGTGGAAAAGGTATCGATCGCCGCCATGCTGATGCTGGGCGAAGATAATGGCAAGTACCGCGACGATGTGCGCATTTTCGATACGGCCGCCGAAGCCTTGCAACAATTGCAGGCGGGCAAGCTCGACGCCGTGCTGGCCAATCGTTCGGAAATCGAATCGGTGCTGAAAAGCGATCCCGCTTTCCCCCTGAGCGAAGTGGCGTTCGCCCGCCTGCCGCGCGCGGGCTGGGCCGTGGGCCTGGCCGTCAGCAAGCAACAACTCGACGTGGCCAGGTTGCTGCAGGCAGCCATGAACGAGATGGCGGCCAGCGGCGAATTGAAAACCATCTTTGAAAAGTATGGCGTGAAGGAAGCGCGGCCGTAACAGTCCATGCTGTATGTGAAGCCCGCACATCGGAAGATGTACGGGCTTTTTGTTTTAGAAACTGTACTGCGCGCTGACACCTAACAACCAGTTGCGTCCCGGCGCCGCTTCATAGTAGCGTTTGTTACTGTCGCCGACGATGACGGAGCCCACGTAGGTCTTGTCGAAAAGATTGTTCAGGCGGGCAAATTCCTTGAAGCGCCAATTCCCCACGTTTTGTTTGGCGTTGAAGCGCGCATTGAACACCGTATAGCCGGGCGCCGGTTTTTCGATGTTGCTGTCTTCCGCGTAGACCTGGTTGCTGGCCACGCTTTCCAGCGCCGCGCCAAAACGGTCAAGTGTGTCTTTCCAGGCCAGTTCCGCGAACAGATTGGCGCTGGGCACGCCCGGCAAGCGGCTGCCTTCGCGCACGCTGCCAAACGCCTGGTCATACACGGCGTGCAGGCTGGTCAGTGCCACTTTTGTCGTGAAGCCATATGGCAAGTTCGAGTCCAGCGACACTTCCATACCCTGACGCAAGGTTTTACCTGCATTGCGATAGCTGGTGCGCCCGCCGCTGGACTTGTCGACCACCAGCTCGTCGTTGGTCTTGATCTGGAACACGGCCGCGTTTACGTGGGTGTTGTTGGCGATTCTGGCCTTGATGCCCGCTTCCAGGTTGGTGCTGGTGGCTGGTTTCAACTGGTAATTGAAGCCGCCACCGGTGCCCGAGTAAAACAGTTCATTCAAGGTAGGTGCCTCAAAACCGCGCGCGGCGCTGGCGTAGACGTTGACGTTCGGCGTCAGTTTATACAGCAGACCCAGCACCGGTGTCGTGTGGCTGAACTCCAGGCTGCCGCTGTCGTTGCCATTGCTGAGATAGTGGTCGTCGACCGCCACTTTCATCTTGCTGTAGCGCAAACCTGCACTGAGCAGCCATGGGCCGCTTTGCCATTCCGCCTGGATATAGGGATCGAGGCTGGAAACGACATTCTGCTCGTCGCGGCGCAGCTTGCCTTTTACGCCAAACGTGTTGCCGATGTAATTTTCATAGCCCGTGCGGTCGTCGCTGGAGCGGCCGTAATCGATGCCGATGGTCGTGCTCAGCTTGCCGCCTGCCAACTGGTTCACGTGCAGCCAGTTGGTGTCGATGCCGTAGAACTCACGCTGGAAGTCGACCACGCCGCCTGAATGTGTGAGTACTCCATTAATAGTTTGATTTTGTAGGAACTTGGAGAAGGCCTGATATTGGATCACGTCGCGGTTGCCGCCATACACCATTACATGCAGGCGGTCGTCGCCGAACGACTGTTCATAGGTGGCGCCGATTTGCTGGTGGTCGATACTCTTGCGCGTGTTGTAGCGCTCGGCCAGGGTGAGCTTCGGGTTCTGCGTGTCGCTCGCATCGGTTTCTCCGGCGCGCGGGTCGCGGGCAAACGTGGCCCAGGTGGCGCCCAGCGGATCTTGTGTGTTGCCCTGATGCAGGCTGTTGGCGACGATGGTCAGCTTGCTGTCCGCCGTCGGCTTGACGGTGATCTTGCCGAACGCCTGTTCGCGCGTGGCGGCGCTGTGGTCGCGGAAACCATCGGTGCGGAAGCGCGAGCCGTCGAGCACGTAGCCGATGCCGCCTGCCTGGCCTTGCGCCGTCAAGTCCACCTTGTTGGTGCCGTAGCTGCCGCCCACCACATTCAATTCGACGGACGGGGGATTTTGTCCATCTTTGGAAAACAGCTGGATCACGCCGCCCGAATGGTTGCCGTAGATGGCAGAAAACGGTCCGCGCAGCACTTCGATGCGCTCGGCCGTATCGAGGTTGAACGTGGCGGCCTGGCCCTGGCCATCGGGCATGCTGGCGGGAATGCCATCGCTGATCAGCTTGACGCCGCGCACGCCGAAGGCCGAGCGGGCGCCGAAGCCGCGCGACGAGATCTGCAAGTCTTGCGCGAAGTTCTGGCGGTTTTGCACAACCAGCCCTGGCACGGCGGCCAGCGCTTCCGACGCGTTGACGCGGATTTGGCCATCCTGGATGCGGGCGCTGTCGACCACGTCGATCGAGGCCGGCACTTCCTGGCTGGGGTGGGCGATGCGGCTGCCGCTGACGACCACCGTATCCATCAGTTGCCCGTTGGCCAGGTCAGCTGCCTCGGCGGCAAAGACGTGGGGGGCGAGGGTGGCGCTGCCGGCGACAAACAGGCTGGCGATGGTGTTCAGGCGGAAACGATGCTGCATGCGGATTCTCCAATGTGAATAAAAGCCTGCTTTGGTCGCGTGCGCGGCGCAGGTCTGCATAGTTGTATCAAGCAATATGCCTGCCATGTCTCCATTGGTGGGCTGAAATTATACGCGTGTCAGTGGCACGGCGTTTGCATGCAGCAATGTTCAGATGCGCCGATGCCGCGCGCTTTTCCTGTGTTTTGCCATCGAAAGGTGATTATGCCCAACTTCTTCCTGCGCTTGCGCCAAGTTTTCTGGCTGTTGCCGGCGCTCGCCAGCACCGCCGTCCAGGCCGCTCCCTTTGCTTATGTCCCCAATGAAAAATCGGGCACCCTGAGCGTGATCGATACGGCGACCGACCAGGTCGTGCGCCAGATCGCCGCAGGCAAGCGTCCGCGCGGCATTGCCGCCGACCCCAGCGGGCGGCAATTGTTTGTCACGGACGCGGCCAGCAGCGCCTTGCTGCTGATCGATAACGCTGGCGGCGCGCCCGTGCGCACGGTGGCGCTGGGCAAGTCGCCGGAAGGTGTCAGCGCCTCGCAAGATGGTAGTCATGTGGCCGTGGCCGTCGAGGAAAACAATAGTGTGGCCTTGCTCGACGGGCATACAGGCAGCTTGCTTGCCGATATCAAGGTGCACGGACGTAACCCGGAACATGCCGTTTTCAGCCCCGATGGGCGCTGGCTGCTGGTCAGTGCGGAAGAGGCCGAGCAAGTCGACGTCATTGATGTGGCACAACGCCGCCAGGTGGCGTCCATTGCCGTGGGACTGCGCCCGCGCGGCATCGGCTTCAGTCCGGACTCGGGCCGTGCCTACGTGGCGTGCGAACTGGTCAATGCCGTCTACGTCATCGACATGGCCGCGCGCAAGGCCATCGCCACCATTCCTGCGGGCAAGAATGCCAACGGCATCGTGGTCCATCCCGGCGGCAAGCAGGTGTATGTCTCGAACGGTATCGATGGCACGGTGATGGTGATCGACACGGCCAGTCATCAGGTCACGGCCACCATTCCCGTCGGCAAGCGCCCGTGGAATATGGCCATCACGCCCGATGGCGCCAAGCTGTACGTGGCCAATGGCCGCTCGAACAGCGTTTCCGTCATCGACACGGCCAGCGCGCAGAAGGTGGCCGATATTGCCGTGGGCGAATTGCCATGGGGCGTGGTGATTCGCTAGTGGCACAGGCGCAGGTGTTCCAGTCTGGTACACCTGTTCCATTGTGCAGCGGCTCAAGCCCGGGCATGCGCTGAAAAGCGCGCCGGTATTGATGCCGCGCCCTTGCAACAAGAGTAAAACCGGCTAAGTTTGTAGTGGGATGGCGAGCTGGCACGGCATTTGCGGAAGACTCCGTGTACTCACCCCATCTGTACCAGGACGTTTAATTTTAATTAAGTAATTCCATTCTAATTAACCCGATAGAGGACGACATGAATCTCGCAGACATCAGCAAACTGGGCGTAGCCAATCCCTTCAAACAACGCTATGACAATTACATCGGCGGCAAATTTGTTGCCCCAGTAAAAGGTGAATACTTTCCTAACATCACGCCGATCACCGGCTTGCCGTTTTGCGAAATCGCCCGCTCCACGGCGGAAGACGTCGAACTGGCGCTGGACGCCGCGCATGCCGCCAAGGATGCCTGGGGCAAGACCTCGCCTGCCGAGCGCGCCAATATCCTGAACCGCATCGCCGACCGCATCGAGCAGAACCTGAGCCTGATCGCCACGGCGGAAACCATTGACAACGGCAAGCCGATCCGCGAAACGATGAATGCCGACATTCCGCTGGCCATCGACCATTTCCGTTATTTTGCCGGCTGCATCCGCGCGCAGGAAGGTTCTGTCGCGCAAATCGATGCGGAAACCTATGCCTACCACTACCACGAGCCGCTCGGTGTCGTGGGTCAGATCATTCCGTGGAATTTCCCGATTCTGATGGCCGTGTGGAAACTGGCGCCAGCCCTGGCCGCCGGCAATTGCGTGGTACTTAAGCCGGCCGAGCAGACGCCAGCGTCCATCATGGTGTTGATCGAGCTGATCGGCGACCTGCTGCCGCCGGGCGTGTTGAACATCATCAACGGTTTCGGCCTGGAAGCGGGCAAGCCGCTGGCGTCGAGCAAGCGCATCGCCAAGATCGCCTTTACGGGCGAAACGGGCACGGGCCGTTTGATCATGGGCTACGCCGCGCAAAACCTGATTCCCGTCACCCTGGAGCTGGGCGGCAAGTCGCCGAACATCTTCTTTGAAGACGTGATGGATGCGGACGACGAGTATTTCGACAAGTGCCTGGAAGGTTTTGCCATGTTCGCGCTGAACCAGGGCGAAGTGTGCACCTGCCCATCGCGCGTGCTGATCCAGGAATCGATCTACGAGAAATTCATCGAACGCGCCCTGAAGCGCGTGGCGGCCATCAAGCAGGGCAACCCGCTTGACTCGTCCACCATGATCGGTGCGCAGGCGTCGCAGGAGCAGCTGGAAAAAATCCTGTCCTACCTCGACATCGGCCGCCAGGAAGGCGCCGAAGTGCTGGCCGGCGGCGAGCGCAATACGCAGGCGGGCGACCTGGAAGGCGGCTACTACGTGCGTCCGACCGTGTTCAAGGGCAATAACAAGATGCGTATCTTCCAGGAAGAAATCTTCGGGCCCGTCGTGTCCGTGACCACCTTCAAGGATGAGGCCGATGCGCTGGCGATTGCCAACGACACCTTGTACGGCCTCGGTGCCGGCCTGTGGACGCGTGACGGTTCGCGCGCCTTCCGTATGGGACGCGCCATCCAGGCGGGCCGCGTGTGGACCAATTGCTACCACCTGTATCCGGCCCACGCCGCGTTCGGTGGTTACAAGCAATCGGGTATCGGCCGCGAAAACCACAAGATGATGCTCGATCACTACCAGCAAACGAAGAACTTGCTGGTGAGCTATAGCCCGAAAGCGCTGGGCTTCTTCTAAACCTGTACACGCGCCGCGCCTGTCAATCCAGGCGCGGCGCGCAGAAAGGGATGCCATGAGTGCAGCAATTGCCCGGGTGGTCGCCACCGATGCGGCGCTGGAAATGATGGACAAGTTGCGCCAGCGTCACGGCCCGCTGATGTTTTTCCAGTCGGGCGGTTGCTGCGACGGCAGCGCGCCCATGTGCTATGCGCTGGGCGAGTTCGATGTCAGCGATACCGATATCTATCTCGGCAATTTGAATGACACACCGTTTTACATGGGACTCGAGCAATTCGAGTACTGGGAGCATACCCAGTTGATTATCGATGTGGTCGATGGCAATGGCGGCATGTTTTCACTCGACAACGGCACGGGCAAGCGCTTTTTGACGCGCTCGCGCCTGTTCACCGATGAAGAGTGCGCGCTGTTGCATGCCCAGCCGCATGAGCACCGCAAGACTTGATACATACACATACTAATAAAACAGAGGGAGATGATTGTGCAGAAAAAAATCATGGGGATCGTCGTCGGTTTGGGATTGGCATCCTTGGCCTCATTGGTCCAGGCGGCCGACGTGGGCAATGTCACGAATGCCATGCTCGACAGCACGGCGAAGAATCCGGCCAGCGTGCTGTCGTTTGGCATGGGCACGCAGGGCCAGCGTTATTCGCCGTTGACGCAAATCAATGACAAGACCGTGGCCAAGCTGGTGCCGGCCTGGTCGTTCTCGTTTGGCGGCGAAAAACAGCGTGGCCAGGAATCGCAGCCGCTGATTCATAATGGCAAGATGTTCGTCACGGCCTCGTATTCGCGTATCTTTGCCGTCGACTTGAAAACGGGCGCCAAGCTGTGGAAGTATGAGCATCGCTTGCCGGACGGCATCATGCCCTGCTGCGACGTGGTCAACCGCGGTGCCGCCCTGTACGGCAACCTGGTGATTTTCGGCACGCTCGACGCCTACCTGGTGGCGCTGGACCAGAACACGGGCAAGATCGTCTGGAAGGAAAAAGTCGACGACTATGCGGCTGGCTACTCGATGACGGCCGCGCCGCTGATCGCCGAAGGCTTGCTGCTGACGGGCGTGTCGGGCGGCGAATTCGGCATCGTCGGCCGGGTCGAAGCGCGCAACCCGATGACGGGCGACCTCGTGTGGAGCCGGCCGACGGTAGAGGGCCATATGGGCCACCGCTACGACAAGGATGGCAAAGCGATCGATAACGGCATTTCGGGAACGGTGAACAAGACCTGGCCGGGCGACTTGTGGAAAACGGGCGGCGCCTCGACGTGGATGGGCGGCACCTACGATCCGCAAACCAAGCTCGCGTATTTTGGCACCGGCAACCCGGCGCCTTGGAACAGCCACTTGCGTCCCGGCGACAACCTGTACTCGTCCTCCACCGTGGCGCTCGACGTGAAAACGGGGCAGATCAAGTGGGCGTATCAAAACACGCCGAACGATGCCTGGGATTTCGACGGCGCCAACGAATTCGTCACCTTCGACATGGATGGCAAGCGCTACGGCGGCAAGGCCGACCGCAACGGTTTCTTTTATGTGATCGACGCCAACACGGGCAAGCTGCAGAACGCCTTTCCGTTTGTGAAGAAAATCACCTGGGCCAGCAGCATCGACCTGAAGACGGGCCGGCCAAACTACATCGCCGCCGGCCGTCCTGGCGACCCGACCAAGGGAGAGGAGGGCAAGAAGGGCACGACCGTGTTTGCCGCACCCGCTTTCCTCGGCGCCAAAAACCAGATGCCGATGGCGTACTCGCCGCAAACCAAGCTGTTCTATGTGCCGGCGAACGAATGGGGCATGGACATCTGGAACGAGCCGATCAGCTACAAGAAGGGCGGCGCTTTCCTCGGTGCCGGTTTCACCATCAAGCCCTTGTTTGACGACTACATCGGCGCCATGCGCGCCGTCGATCCGAAGACGGGCAAGATCGTGTGGGAAATCAAGAACAACGCGCCGCTCTGGGGCGGCGTGATGAGCACGGCCGGCAACCTGGTGTTCTACGGCACGCCGGAAGGTTTCCTGAAAGCCGTCGATGCGAAGACGGGCAAGGAGCTGTGGAAATTCCAGACGGGCTCCGGCGTCGTGGCGCCGCCCGTCACCTGGCAGGATGGCGACACGCAATATGTAGCCGTCGTTTCCGGCTGGGGTGGCGCGGTGCCGTTGTGGGGCGGCGAAGTGGCGAAGAAAGTCAACTTCCTGGAGCAGGGCGGTTCCGTGTGGGTTTTCAAGCTGGCATCGAAGTAACGGGGTGAAGCATCCGGGCCACTCGGATGGGTGTCTCCCTGTCCGCCGGGTGTTTTCTTTTTGCTGACGGCCCAGGCCGTCAGTTTTTTGTTTACCTGGATGCCCGATACGCCTGCTTGCGGTCAAAAAATGAACACTGTCAGTGGCGATTGATCCGCTGCTGCACACCTTAAATACACTTTTTCTCTTTCTCCCTCTGGGCCGTGCTGGGCACGCTTATTGCCAAAGCTTGAGGTACATCAATCACTGGTGTGCACACTAAAAACAGAGAAGAAAGAGGAGAAGCAATGAACACATGGATCAAGCTGGGGAGCCTCGGTGTCATGACAATCGCAGCGGTGGGACAGGCGCAAGCCGTCGATATCAAGACTGGCGACTGGACCGTGTCGGTGGGCGGCATCGTCAACGCCTACTACACGCAAGTGTCGTGTTCGGGCGATGCGGTGGGCGGACTGGCGCTGGGCGGCCAGGCGCTCGGTTGTGGCGGCGAGAAGGACCGCACCACCATCGGCAATGGCTTGCTGCCGAACGGCTTGATCACCTCGGCTTCATCGCGGCTGGGCGAGTACGACGTGAAAGCCTTGATCGGCATCTACAACTCGACGGCCACGGACAGCGCCATCAGCCAGAACAGCGTGGTCGACGTGCGCCAGGCCTTCTTTACGTTTGGCAATGAGCACATGGGCACCTTCAAGCTGGGCCGCGACTATGGCATCTTCGGCGCAAATGCGATTTTGTCCGACATGACCTTATTGGGCTCGGGCGCACCGGTGCAGGCGACGCAGCGGGGCCGGGTGACCCTGGGCCATATCGGCGCCGGCTATACCTATCTGGGCAACTATGGCCAGATCATGTACAGCTCGCCGAAGTCGGGCGGCGTTGGCGTCGACGTGGCGCTGGTCAGCCCCGTCTCCGATACGCCCATCGTGGCAGGTTCGACCTATTCCTCGAAGTCGAGTCCGCAAGTGCAGGCGCAGCTGACGTATGCGCAAGAAGGCTTGAAAGCCTGGCTGGGCGTGAAGTCGCAAAAATTCACCTCGAAAACGCCGGGTGTCGATGACTTGACCATGCGCGGCGTGGAAGTGGGCGGCTCGTACCAGATGGGCCCAGCTGGCGTGCTGCTCAACTTCCAGGGCGGCAAAGGGCTCGGCATCTTGTCCGATGCGGACCAGGGCGATACCAAGTCCAAGAACTGGTTGCTGCAAGGCACGTATAAAACGACGGACAAGCTGAAGCTGGGCTTGTCCTACGGCATCAGCAAGAACGACGACAACACGGCCGGCACGGGCGGCTTGAAGTCGAACGCCAACCTGACCCTGGGCGCGTATTACTCGCTCAACAGCGCGATCACCCTGGTGGGCGAGCTGGGCCAGACGCGCTCGAAAGGCTTTACGGGCGGCGAGGCAAAGATGAATGGCGTGTCCCTGGGCGGCATTATTTTCTTCTAACCAATAAATGCGGCGCCTTGCGACAGGGCGCCGCACGGAGCACCATGCATGCGGATAATGCGCTTGTTCATAGCTTGCTGGCTATTCCTGTTCATTCTGGGACAGGCGTGGGCAGGCGTGCTGACCAAAGCCGAACTGGCGCGGCGCTTTCCTGCGCCCATCGTCGTCGGCGACAAGGAGGCCGATTTGCCCGTCTGGCCCTTGTTACGGCAAAACGCCACGGCCACGGAACTGGCCGGCTACGTTTTCGAATCGGTGGACCTGGCGCCGATTCCCGGCTTTTCCGGCGTGCCCGTCAATCTGCTGATCGCCATCGATCCGAAAGGCAGTTTTCTCGACGTCGCCGTGCTGTCCCAGCACGAACCCGTGTTTCTCGATGGCCTAGGTGAAGCGCCGCTGTTTCAATTCGTCAAACAGTACCAGGGCTTGTCGCTGAAACAGAATATCGCCATCGATGCAAGAACCAAACGCGCGCCAGATGCGACCCATGCCGATATCGATGGCGTGTCGAAGGCCACGGCCTCCGTGCGCATCATCAACCAAAGTGTGCTCGCGTCGGCATTGAAAGTGTCGCGCAAAAAACTGGGTTTCGCGCAAGGCCGCGACCCGGACCAGATCGCCCGCATTCGCATGGAAGTATTCGAAAAACGCAGCGTGATGCAAATGCTCGTACAGGGCTTGATCCAGCATGTGCGTTTGAGCAACAAGGAGGTGGAGACTTTGTTTGCCGGCAGTCCCGGCGCGTGGCTCGATGTGGAAGCCACGCGCGAACCGGACGGCGTGTTCATCGACCTGTACCTGGCGTATGTATCCGTGCCCAGCGTTGGGCGCAATCTGTTGACGGAGCGCAGCTGGAACAAATTGCGCAACCGGCTCGACGAGGGCGACCACGCCATCCTTGTCATGTCGCGCGGGCGCTACAGCGTGCTGGGCGACGATTTCGTGCGCGGCACCGTGCCGGATCGCTTGTTGCTGAAGCAGGATGGCTTGCCCATCGACATGCGCGACCTGGACCTGGAATTGAGCTTGTCCGATACGGCTACGTTGCCGACGGAAAATGTCGCCGTGTTTCGCATCATCAGCCAGGCGGGGCTCGATGCGGCCAGTCCGCTGGCGTTCACGCTACCGATCACGCGCAGCAAGGGCATCGTGTATCCGGAACGCATCGCGCGCAACGTCGATTTCAGCTACCGTTTGCCCGCTGATTTTTATATGGCGCCGCAAGGCGACGATGCCACGTGGCGTGGCACGTGGAAGAGCCGCAAGGCTGAGTTGCTGCTCTTGCTCGCCGGGCTGGCGCTGCTGGCCGGCGCATTAGCATGGCAGAAACGCCTGGTGCGCGCTGGTCGCCAATTTGCCTGGTTCCGCCGGCTGTTCCTGTTGTTTACCATCGGCTTTATCGGCTATTACGCGCAGGGGCAGTTATCGATTGTCAATATCACGGGTGTCATCCAGGCGCTGCTGGCGGGGCGCACCCTGGGCTTCATCCTGTTCGATCCGATGACGGTGATCCTGTGGGCCTTCGTGCTGCTCAGTCTGTTTATCTGGGGGCGCGGCACGTTTTGCGGCTGGCTGTGTCCGTTTGGCGCGCTGCAGGAATTCACTGGCAAGCTGGGCCAGTTGCTGCGCTTGCCGCAGTGGAAGATCAAGCCGCACCTGGACGGGCGCTTGAAATGGATCAAGTATGGCTTGCTGGCGGCCATACTTGGCAGCAGCCTATTTCCCAGCCAGTTCACCGACAAGCTGGTCGAGCTGGAGCCATTCAAGACGGCCATTACCCTGAACTTCGTGCGTGCCTGGCCGTTCGTCGCGTATGCCGTGGGCTTGTTGCTGCTCAGCAGTGTTTCCTATAAATTCTTTTGCTGCTATCTGTGCCCATTTGGCGCTGCGCTGGCGCTGCTGGGGCGCTTTCGCCTGTTCAACTGGATTCCGCGGCGCAAGGAATGCGGCACACCGTGCCAGACTTGCCGCCACCGTTGCGAACATCACGCCATCGCGCCCAGTGGGAAAATCGATTACGGTGAGTGTTTCCAGTGCATGGATTGCGTGGTGATTTACGCCAGCGATGAAAAATGCGCACCCTTGATGCTGGAAATCAAGCGTGCCCGCACCATTCCCATCGTCCGGGCCACGGCAGAGGAGAGCAGCGATGCAGCGTAGAACGTTTATTTCCGCAGCGATCGGCAGCGTGGCCGGCATGGCGGGCGTTATTTTGCCTGGCAGCATGGCGCGCGGCACGGCCACGGCATCCGGCGTGCGGCCTTATCAAGGCGCCGCGTTGGCGTTTGGCACCACGATCGCCATCACCGTGTTGCACCACGATCAGCGCCAGGCGGAACTGGCCGTTGAAGACGCCTTGCATGCGGCCAGGAATATCGACCGCTTGATGAGTATTTACAGCCCGGCCAGCCAAGTCTTTCAGCTGAACCGCGATGGCCGCCTGGCCCGGCCGGACGCGCATCTGCTGGCCGTGCTGTCGCAGGCGCAAGCCTTGTCGCAATGGAGCGATGGGGCGTTTGATATCACCGTGCAGCCTTTATGGCAGCTGTTTCGCGCGGCGGCAGACCAGGCAAGCTTGCCGACGGACACATTGCGGCGCGCAGCGCAGGCGCGGGTAGGCTGGCGGCAACTGGCGTGGGATAGCCGGGAAGTGCGTTTCCTTCGGCCTGGCATGGCGCTGACCTTGAATGGCCTGGCGCAAGGTTATGCGGCGGACATGGCGCTGGCCGCCGTGCAGGCGCGCGGCATACGGCACGCCTTGCTGGACACGGGCGAATTCGTTGCGCGCGGACAGCGTTCCGTACGCCGCCCGTGGACCCTGGGTATCCAGGATCCGCGTGACGCAGAAATACTCGCGGCCACCTTGAAAGTGGAAGGGCGCAGCGTGGCCACGTCGGGCGATTACGAGTGTACGTTCACGCCCGACTTCGTACATCACCACATTTTCGATCCATCGAAGGGCGATTCTCCGCGCGAACTGGCCAGCGTGACCGTGCTGGCGCCCACGGGCTTGCTGGCCGATGGCTTGTCGACGACCTTCATGGTGACGGGCGCGGCGCGCGCGCATGCGATGGCCGCGCAAATGGAAGGCGTTGACCTGATGACCATCGACAAGCAGGGCCGGCGTGAGATGTCGCCCGGCTTTTCCCTTCTAATGTAGGCTATTTCAGATGCGGCACCTTGCGATAGATCGTGTTGCGGGACACGCCCAGGGCCCGCGCCGTGGCCGAGACATTGCCACCGTGGGCATCGAGCGATTTGAGAATGACGCTTTGTTCCATTTCTTCCAGATTGGCGCCGGCCGCGATCATACGGTCCGTGCTGGCGCTGGCGGCAGTCGCTTGCGTCATTTCAATATCGTCGAGGAAATCATCGGGCATGTGGCGCAGACAGATTTCATGTTCGTCACCCGCCATGACGATGGCCGTGCGCAACAGGTTCGTCAACTGGCGGAAGTTGCCCGGCCATTTATGCTGGTGGAACATGCGCAGAATATCCGGCGCCACCGTGTAGCGCGTGTCGGGTGCTTCCGTGGCGAGGATTTTTTTTACGACCGTGTCCAGGTCCGTGCGCTCGCGCAGCGGCGGCAGTTTTACTACCAGGCCATTCAGGCGGTAATACAAATCTTCGCGGAACAGGCCCTTGGCCATGCGTTCGCGCAAGTTGTGATTCGTGGCACAAATGAGTTCCACATTGACGGTGATCGATTTGCTGCTGCCCAGCGGCGTAACCATGCGTTCCTGCAACACGCGCAACAGCCGCGCCTGCAAGCCAAACGGCATGTCGCCGATTTCATCGAGGAACAGGGTGCCGCCATTGGCTTGCAGGATCTTGCCGGTGGCGCCTTTCTTGCGCGCACCCGTAAACGCCCCGTCCTCATAGCCGAACAGTTCGGATTCGATCAGGGTTTCCGGAATCGATGCGCAATTGACGGCAATGAACGGCCCCATGGCCCGTGGCGAATCGTTGTGGATGGCTTGCGCCAGCAATTCCTTGCCCGTGCCCGTTTCGCCCATGACGAGGATGGGGATGTCGCGTCCCAATACCTTGTTGACCTTTTCGATCACCAGTTCCAGTTGCGGGTCGCCCGTGCGCAGATAGCGCAGGCCGGACAGGCGGCGCGCCGCGTTTGCCGCATGGCTGGCCGGCGCGGGAACCTGTGCCGATGCGGCGTTGATATCGCTCTGATCGATGCTGGCAGCAAAGCCGTGCTGGAAGACGCTATTGGACAGGCGCAACTGCGCACGTCCATACACGCGCACGCCGCTGTGCATGCACAGGTTCAGCAAACCGGGCGAGGTCGTGCGGTAATGGTCGTACAGGGCGGATACGGGCAAGCCAAACAGGGAACTGAAGGTGTGTGATTGCAGCGCGGCAAATGACAGGCCCAGCTGAAACAGGCCATTCTTGTTGGCGGATAAAAACCGTCCGCCCGGCGTGAACGAGGCGATGCCTTCCATCAATGTGCCGATGAATTCGGGGCGCGCGTGGAAGTGCACGGTGATGGCATCTTCGAAGGTGGCGGAAAACAGCTGGTTCTCGATCATCAGCGCCGACATGCGCACGAGGGCCATCGTATGCTTGTGGAAACTACGCTGGTCGCTCGATACGTCCAGCACGCCGATGACGTTGCCCCGGTGGTCGGTGATCGGTGCGGCGGAGCACGTGAGGAAATGATTGGCGGCCAGGTAATGCTGATCCGCATGGACCAAGGTCGGTACTTTTTCCGTGATGGCCGTGCCGATGGCATTCGTGCCGCGGCTTTGTTCCGACCATGCCACGCCCGGTTGCAAAGCGACCCGGTTGGCTTTTTCCAGAAAATCATCGTCACCCAGTGAATGCACGATGACGCCGTTGGCATCCGTCAAGATCACCATATTGTGGGTGTTGACGATTTGCTGGTACAGGGTTTCCATGGCGGGCAGCGCGTGCGTGTGCAGCAAGCGGTTTTGCTCGATCAGCAAGGACAGGTCGGATTTGCCGGCCGGCGTAAAGTCGGGCGTGGCCGTGGGCGACAGGCCAAAGGCGACGGAGCGCTGATGGGAAGTTTCAATGATGACGGGGACGTTGTCCTGTCCTGCCGGCAAAATGTTCGCGTCCGCGATGGACGAAAACGGTGCGCTACGGTAAGTAGCTGACGGTTGATACATGATCTCGTTGCCTCCGTTGGGCCCTGTACCGGGCGCTCTTTTGAATATCGAGAGTGTTCCATAATGTAGCACCTGTCACAGATGGGAGCAAAGCAAAGCGAACCGGGCTATCCCCAGTGTTGCTGCCAGGCCCAGAGTTGCTCCTTTCAGTGGACAGTGCATAGGGCTGTATAAGCAAGTGTGGTGCCAGGGCCGTTTCGCAGGACGGAAAAATAGCGCTTGCAGGGCGTGCGGAGCAGGGCTATAATTCGCCCCCTCGCTGAACGACGCATGCAAATGCAGAGTAAAGCAGGGTGAAAAAAGAAGGTTGACGAAATGCTGC
>NZ_JABXFH010000076.1:0-15686 GCF_013372745.1 Janthinobacterium sp. BJB401
TCGTTTCCTTGAACTTGCCGTAGCTCAGCAGTTTTTCATGGCGCGCGGCCAGCAGGTCCTTGGTTTTCATGCCGTGGAACTGGCGCAGGGTGTCGGCCAGTGCGCGCTTGAGCAAGGTCGCCATCTGTTTCGGATCGCGGTGGGCGCCGCCCAGCGGTTCATTGATGATCTTGTCGATCAGGCCCATGGCTTTCAGGCGGTGCGCCGTCAAACCCAGCGCTTCGGCCGCGTCGGAGGCGCGCTCGGCGCTCTTCCACAGGATCGAGGCGCAGCCTTCCGGCGAGATCACGGCGTAGGTCGAGTATTGCAGCATCAGCACGGCGTCGCCCACGGCAATCGCCAGTGCGCCGCCGGAACCGCCTTCACCGATGATGGTGGCGATCAGCGGTACTTTCAGTTCGGCCATCACGTACAGGTTGTGGCCGATGGCTTCCGACTGGCCGCGCTCTTCCGCGTCGATGCCGGGGAAGGCGCCTGGCGTGTCAACAAAAGTAAAGATCGGCAGGTTGAACTTTTCAGCCACTTTCATCAGGCGCATGGCCTTGCGGTAGCCTTCCGGCTTCGGCATGCCGAAATTGCGCATGGCGCGCTCTTTCGTGTCGCGGCCCTTCTGGTGACCGATGACCATGCACGGCTGGCCATTGAAGCGGGCCAGGCCGCCGACGACGGACAGATCGTCCGCGTAGCTGCGGTCGCCATGCAATTCGTGGAAATCGGTAAAGATTTCATTCACGTAATCCATGGTGTAAGGGCGCTGCGGGTGGCGCGCGATCTGCGCCACTTGCCAAGGCGTCAGCTTGGCGTAGATATCTTTGGTCAGCTGCTGGCTCTTCTTGGCCAGGCGGTCGATCTCTTCCGAGATGTCGACGGCCGAATCGTCTTGCACGAAGCGCAACTCTTCGATCTTGGAATCGAGTTCCGCGATCGGCTGTTCAAAATTGAGGAAAGTCGTTTTAGTCATTGTACCTCCAGGTTTTACCGGCCACGGCGCCAGGGCGCGCGGCGTCATCTATGTTTATTTTACCGTACCGGCTGCTGCGCCGGGGGCTGCATCGGGTGCGGCAGGGGCGGCTGCAGGGTCGAGACTGCGCCACAAATACCACGTCGCCACGGTGCGCCACGGTTCCCAATTGGCGGAAACTTCGCGCGCATCGCTGCGGGAAACTGGTTCACCGGAGAAATAATTGACGCTGATGCCCTGGATCAAACCGGGGTCGTCGAGCGGCAAGACATTCGGCCGTAACAGATTAAATATCAAAAACATCTCGGCTGTCCAGCGGCCGATGCCGCGGATCTGCACCAGTTCGGCGATGACGGCTTCGTCATCCATCTGGTCCCACTGGCTCGCGTGCACGCGCTTGGCCTTGAAATGGTCGGCCAGGTCGAGGATGTATTCGGTCTTGCGTTTGGACAAGCCGCAGGCGGACAGTTGCTCGGCGCCCGCCTTCAGCACTTGCGAGGGCGTGCATTTCGGGCAAGCGAGCAGCAGCTTTTTCCAGGCAGCATCGGCCGCCTTGGGCGTGATCTGCTGCCCCACCAGCGAACGGGCCAGGGTAGTAAACGGGTCGCTATGGCCGACCAGGTGCAGGTCGCCAAATTGCGGGATGAGCTTTTTCATGATGCGGTCGCGCTTCATCAGCTCGATCTTCGCCTCTTCCCAGTAGGACGGCACCTGGATCACTTGCGCCAAGTCCGTCACCTTGGGGGCTTCCCCGTTTTCCCTGGACGTAGGCATCATGCGCGGCGCCAGTTGGTCGAGCCGTCAGGCTTGTCTTCGAGAATGATGCCCGCCGCCAACAGTTCGGCGCGGATCTTGTCGGACTGCGCAAAGTCGCGTGCCTTTTTCGCCGTGCTGCGCGCCGCGATGGCCGCTTCGATGCCGGCAGCCTCGTCCTGGACGCCGGCGGCGGCGCCGACGGTCGCTTGCAGGAATTGCTGCGGCGTGCGTTCCAGCAAGCCGAATACGCCCGCCAGGCCCTTCAATTGACGCGCCAGGGCTGGCGACTTGCTCTTGTTCACTTCCGTTGCCAGGTCGAACAGGGCGGCCACGGCCAGCGGCGTGTTGAAATCGTCGTCCATCGCTTCGCGCACGCGCACGGCGTGGGCTTCATTCCAGTCGATGGCGCCCTCTTCCACCGCTACGTCGGCCAGCGCCGTGTACAAACGGGTCAGCGACAGGCGCGCGTCATCGAGGTGCACGTCCGAGTAATTCAGGGGGCTGCGGTAGTGCGCGCGCAGGATGAAGAAGCGGATCACTTCGGCATCGAACTTTTGCAGCACTTCGCGGATGGTAAAGAAATTGCCGAGCGACTTGGACATTTTTTCATTGTCCAGGCGCACGAAGCCGTTATGGATCCAGTAATTGACGCTGGTATGGCCGAACGCGCCTTCGGATTGGGCAATCTCGTTTTCGTGGTGCGGGAATTGCAAGTCCGCGCCGCCGCCATGGATGTCGAACTGTTCACCGAGCAAGGCGCAGGACATGGCCGAGCACTCGATATGCCAGCCCGGGCGGCCGCGGCCCCACTTCGAATCCCATTTGACTTCTTCCGGTTCCGATTCTTTCGACGACTTCCACAGCACGAAGTCGAGCGGATCGCGCTTGCCCGTGTTCACGTCGACTCTTTCGCCCGCGCGCAGGTCGTCGAGCGACTTGCCCGACAGCTTGCCGTAGTGGGGGAAATTGCGCACGGCATAGTTCACATCGCCGTCCGCGCCCTGGTAAGCCAGGTCTTTCGCTTCCAGCTGCTCGATCAGGCGCAGCATCTGCGGCACGTATTCGGTGGCGCGCGGCGTGTGGTCGGGTGTCAAAATGCCCAGCGCGGCCGTGTCTTCATCCATGTACTGGGTGAAACGCGTCGTCAGCTGGGAAATCGTCTCGCCGTTTTCCACGGCGCGGCGGATGATCTTGTCGTCGATGTCCGTAATGTTGCGCACATAGGTGACGTCGAAACCGGACGCTTTCAGCCAGCGGTAGATGACGTCGAACGCCATCATCATGCGCGCATGGCCGATATGGCAATAGTCGTAGATGGTCATGCCGCACACGTACATGCGTACCTTGCCCGCTTCCATCGGGACGAATACCTGCTTTTCGCGAGCCAGGGTGTTGTAAATCTTTAGATTGCTCATCGTGCTTTGCAAGTGGAGCGGCCGCCAGCCTGGCAAAACGACAGACAGGCGCGGACACCGGGGGTGCCGCGCCACTGAACTGCCGTGTGCGCCGAAGACTGGTCGACCCGCTATATTGTTGTTCTTGTTTGTTAGAATTAGGGCGTTAGCGGTCAAGTATAACATTGATAAAAACCATACTGGCCCGATATGAATCAGGTTTTTACGATGTTCAACCGAATTTTCATTTCTTTACAATTAAAGCAAGTTTAAAGAAAAATAACGATCAAGGACGCCTTCATGCAAGAAATCAAATCGAAACGCCTGTCTTTCCTGGCCCGCTTTTGTACCGTGTTTGCCGGCCTGACCCTGGGCAGCGCCGTCGTGGCGGCCGCTCCGGCGACCGCCCTCGACCCGACGCCGCACGTGGCCCTGAAAACCAGCATGGGCGAGATCGTGCTGGAACTGGACCAGGAAAAAGCGCCGAAAAGCGTGGCCAACTTCCTGCAGTACGTCAACAGCGGTTACTACAAGGGCACGGTGTTTCACCGCGTCATCGACGGCTTCATGATACAGGGCGGCGGCTTCGACAAGAACATGAAGCAGAAAGCCACCAAGGCGCCGATCAAGAATGAAGCGCAAAACGGCTTGCAGAATGTCACTTACAGCATCGCCATGGCGCGCACGGGCGACCCGCATTCGGCCACTGCGCAATTCTTTATCAACGTCAACGACAATGGCGCGCTCGACTATCCTGGCCGCGACGGCTTCGGCTACACGGTGTTCGGCAAAGTCGTCAGTGGCATGGACGTGGTCGACAAGATCAAGGCCGTGCCCGTGGCCGACAAGGGTCCGCACCAGAACGTGCCGGTCACCCCGGTGGTGATCGAATCGGCGACTTTACTCAAGACAGCGCCCGCAAAACTGTAAAATAGCGTTTTTGCGGCCCCGAACGACACGGGCCGTTGAATCATTTATCATCCAATTTATTAAGGATCATCATGACCTCCGTCATCATCACCACCAATCTGGGCAAGATCACCGCTGAACTGGACGCCGAAAAAGCGCCGAAAACGGTTGCCAACTTCCTGGCCTACATGAAAGCCGGTCACTACGACAACACGATTTTCCACCGCGTCATCGATGGCTTCATGATCCAGGGCGGCGGTTTCGAGCCAGGCATGAAACAAAAGCCAGCCGACACCACCGTGGAAAACGAAGCCAAGAACGGCCTGAAAAACGACACGTACACGCTGGCCATGGCCCGCACGTCGGATCCGCATTCGGCATCGGCCCAGTTCTTCATCAACATCAAGAACAACAGCTTCCTCGACTACCCAGGCCAGGACGGCTGGGGCTATGCCGTGTTCGGTAAAGTCACCGAAGGCAAGGAAGTCGTCGACGCCATCCGCGCCGTGAAAACCTCGCGTGCCGGCATGTTCGCCGACGTGCCAGTGACGGACGTCATCATCGAGAAGGTAGAAGCCGCGTAATCAGGCTTTCGCATCATGAAAAACAGGCATTGCAGCGTTTGCGCTTTTCCATGCACATCACTTTTGGGGAGCGTTGAACGATGACAATGCCTGCCGCACTCTTTATTTCCGACCTGCATCTGCAGAGCTCGCACCCGCGCACCAGCGCGGCGTTTCTTTCTTTCCTCGAACACCATGCGCAATATGCGCAAGCGCTGTATCTATTAGGCGACCTGTTCGAATACTGGGCCGGCGACGATGACCTGGAAGACCCGTTCAATGCGCGCATGACGGCCGCCATCCGCGCCGTCAGCGATGCGGGCGTGCACGTCTACTGGATCGCCGGCAACCGCGACTTTCTCGTCGGCTCCGGCTTTGCGGCCGCCGCCGGCGCCACCCTGCTCAGCGAACCGCATGTGGCCACGCTTGCAGGCCGGCGCATCGTCTTGCTGCATGGCGACGCCGAATGCACGAAAGACGTGCAATACATGGAGTTTCGCGCCATGGTGCGCCAACCCGCCTGGCAAAAACAGTTCCTGTCCATGCCGCTGGCGCAGCGCAAGGCCATCATCGACGGTTTGCGCAAGAGCAGCCGCGAGCACAATGGCGAAAAGGCCATGGACATCATGGATGTCACGTCCGATGCTGTGGCGCAAGTGTTTGCCGAACACGCCAGCACGGTCATGATTCACGGCCATACGCACCGCCCCGCCCTGCATAAAGTCGACGATACCCTGCGCTACGTCTTGCCCGACTGGGAATGCGATGTGACACCGCCGCAACAGCCGCGCGGCGGCTGGATCGCCATCGATACGCGCGGCAACATCACGCGCCACGACCTGAATGGCGACTTCATCGACTAGACGGTCGCTGACCGCGACACGGGCGTTTGTCCGATAGCCGCGCCCGCCTGGCCCTGCTGTAATGGCGCCATGCACCCTGTTTACATCGGCACGGCCGGCTGGAGTATTTCCAGCGCCGCCGCCAGCCACTTCCCCCTCGATGGCAGCCATCTGCAGCGCTATGCCCAGGTGCTCAGCTGCGTGGAAATCAACAGTTCCTTCTACCGTTCGCACCAGAGCGCCACCTATGCGCGCTGGGCCGCCAGCGTACCCGACCACTTCCGCTTCAGCGTGAAATTACCGCGCAGCATCACGCACGAACGGCGCTTGCGCGACTGTGCGGCCGAACTCGATCGTTTTGCGGGAGAAGTGATGCAACTGGGGAATAAACTGGGCTGCGTGCTGGTCCAGCTGCCGCCCAGCCTGCGATTCGAAGCGGACGTGGCTGCCGCATTTTTCCATGCGCTGCGCCAGCGCTTCGACGGCATGCTCGCTTGCGAGGCGCGCCATGCCAGCTGGTTCGAGGCAGGCGCCACCGAGCTATTGAAGATGCAGCGCATCACCCGCGTGCGCGCCGATCCACCAGCCGGGCAGCCGGGCCCGCACGTGCCGACGACCAGCGTGGCCTACCTGCGCCTGCACGGCAGCCCGAGAATATATTATTCGGACTACCCTGCCGATTACCTGGCAGCGCTGGCCGCCGAATTGCACGCATCGGTGCAGGCGGACAGCTGGTGCATCTTCGACAATACGGCGGCCGGAGCCGCCCTGTTCAATGCGCTGGACTTGCAGGCGCGGCTGTCGGACTCATTAGCCGCGCCTGCGCATCGCGCCATTTAAGGCACCGGCATCTGGACGATAGCGCGGGCGGTATAGCCATACAAGGTACCGTTGCCAAAAGCCAGAACCTCCACGATGGGATTGCCCCATGCCAGTTGCGGTGAGGAAATGACCCCGGCCGTATCGATCTTGCGTACGCCATCCTGGCCGCTCAGGTACAGGTTGTCGGCCTTGTCGACGGCCAGACTGGGCATGCCGGCAAAGGACAGGCTGCCCACGCCAGGCCCACCATCGGCATTTTTAGTCGAGTACAAGGTGCCGGCAAACACCGTCACGGTGCCGGAACGATCCGCCTTGAAGATCACTTGATGATAATAGTCATCAAAATACAGATTCCCCTTGCTGTCAAATACCATGCTGTAAGGCAAAACATCTTGCAAGCCGAGATCGCTATCGCCGAAGGAGCGCGTGAGCGTTTCAAAGGACACAAACAAGGAAAATACGCCACCAGGCGGGCGCCGATAAATCCCCCCGCTCAAAGCCTCCGTCCAGGTGACATAGCCATCCTTGTCCACCGCCAGAATATACTGCTGAAGGCCAAAACCGCCTGCTGGCAATGGCTCGACGGTGGACATGATCCCGTCAGCATTGATCTTGCGCAAATTAAAGGAAGGGGAATTCAGCGCCTTGTCCGCCACATACACGGCGCCATCCGCACCACAAGCGATCGCCACGGGGCCGGCCATGGTCGCGCTGAGCCGCGCCCCATCGTCGATGCCGGCGCGGCCGGCAATCCCCGCATAGACTTCCAGCTTGCCGTTCGGCGCCAGCCGGCGCAGCACTTTGCTGGCCGCATCGAGCAGATAGACATTCCCGGCTGGGTCGCTGCACATGTCCGGGGCCCTGACATTGCCCACGCGGGCGGCGGCGCCCACGCCGTCCGCCGGCCCCATACTGCTCAGCATGAGAGGAATAGTCGCGATCCCGTTGCCGGCATCCACCCTGCTCAAGCGCAGCAGGCTGGCATCGAAGACCAGCATGTTGCCTGCATCCCCGATCGATATCTGGGTCAGGCTTTTCCAGTCGAGATATTTTCCTCCCGCGTCAGGCACCAAGCGCCCCACCACCGTCGTCACCTCGCCAGCGGGCGTCATGCGGCGGATGGCATCGCGGTCGGCCAGCAACAAATTGCCGCTACGCTCAAACACCATGCCGCGCACGCCCCTGAAGCTGGCATTGACGCCCTTGCCGTCATAGCCGGTCGTCATCGCATTTCCGGCAACCAGGGAGGCCACGCCATTATTATCAAGGCGATATATCTTGCTGCCGTTAGTGTTGCTCAAGTAAATGACACCGTTGGCATCGACTGCCATCTGGCCCACTCGTCCTGCGCGCGGCAGGCCATTCGGCTCGGCCAACATGACAATGTAGGAACTGACCACGCCAGCTGGCGTCACCCGGCGAACCTGGAGCTGTCCATCATCGACGAGCAGCAAGTCACCGTTCGGATCCATGACCATGCTGGCGATCACGCCAAACCGGGCTTGCGTCCCCGGCCCATCGGCATACACAGGCACGCCATCCGGCTCTGCCGGTGTCGCACTGCAATTGGCACGGCGCTTGCCGGCCAGTGTACTGACCACGCCAGCCGACGTAATTTTCCTTATCTGACCATTGCAGGTGTCGGCCACATACAGGTTCCCCTTGCCGTCGCTCACCAGCGGTGCACGGCCCCCCATGTAAAAAGTCGCGCTGGCGGCAGGCCCGTCAACGGCACCAGCCTTGCCCGGCATGCCGGCGTAGATACTCAGGCTGCCGTCGGGGGCCAGTTTGTGGATCACCTGCGTGGAAGCATCGGCGAAGTAATAATTGCCCGCGCCATCCTGCGCCATGCCATCGACACGCTGGATCCGCTCCTGCACGCCGGCCAGCAGAGTCGGTAGGCAACGCACGGCCAGGCTGCTGACGTCCGCGCTGCCCATGGTCGCCGCGCCTTGCGCGATGCTGCAAGCGAGGCCTGCGGAAGCGCTGTCGACCTTGCCTTCATAACTGGCGCCCGCCGCCAGCTTGCCGGCAAAGCTGAACGGACCGTTGGCCGTGACGGTCACTTTATCCGTGCCGTTCGCCAGCACGACGCTGGCGCCAGGCAGCAGGCCGCTGACCGTGCCGCCCAGCAAATAGCGCGGCGTCTCGACCGGCACCACGGGTGTCGGTGGCGGCGTGGACGTGCCGCCGCCGGAACCGCCGCCACAGGCGCTCAGCAGCGCCAACAGGGCGACGCCGCCACCGGCACGCCTGAACAGGTTTTGTACTTCTCCAAAGCAATTTATCATTTCTGCTTTCATGGTTGCGGCGACATGCACGCCAAAAGTTATCAAGTAAAATTTTCAAACACGCAACATTATAGTTTCCTTGTAGATAGAAAAACATGAATATGTTGACATTTGAATTTTCACTGTTATAGTTAACTACAACACCAACTCAATACATCACGGAGCTTCGATGTCTACAGCATTTTTCATGCGCCGCACCGCCCCACCCTTGTCGGAGCGCATCCCATGAGCGCGGAATGGAATGACAATAGCCCCATCTACCGCCAGCTCAAGGCCAGGGTAGTGGGCATGATGCTCGATGGCGTGCTGCAATCTGGCGACGCCTTGCCTTCGGTGCGCCAGGTGGCGGCCGATTATCAATTGAATCCCATCACGGTCTCGCGCGCCTACCAGGAACTGGTCGACGATGCCCTGGTGGAAAAACGCAGAGGACTCGGCATGTATGTACTGGAAGGCGCCCGCGACAAATTGCTGGCCAGTGAACGCGAACGCTTCCTGCGCGAAGAATGGCCAGCCTTGCTGGAACACATCACGCGCCTGGGCCTTGACCTCGATCAACTATTGCAAGCGAGCCGCGACGCCGGCGCACACGGAGAGAACGCATGAATGCATTGAACAAGGACAGCGTCATCAGCGCGCGCGGCCTGCGCAAGCAGTATGGCAAGCAGGTGGCCATCAATGGCATCAGCTTCGATATCGCGCCGGGGCGCATCGTCGGCTTGATCGGGCCTAACGGCTCCGGCAAGACCACCACCCTGAAAGCCATCCTGGGCCTGACGGGTTTCGAAGGCGATCTGTCGGTGCTGGGGCGCGACCCGCGCACGCAGCGCGACGCGCTGATGGATGACGTGTGCTTCATCGCCGACGTGGCGATTTTGCCGGGCTGGCTGCGCGTGGCCGACGCCATCGATTTCGTTGCCGGCGTGCATCCACGTTTCGACCGCAGCAAGGCTGAACGCTACCTGGCCCACACCAAACTGTCGCCGAAAATGAAGGTCAAGGCCATGTCGAAGGGCATGGTGGTGCAACTGCACCTGGCGCTGGTGATGGCCATCGACGCCAAACTGCTGGTGCTCGACGAGCCGACCCTGGGCCTGGACATTCTTTACCGCAAGCAGTTCTACCAGAACCTGCTGGAAGACTATTTCGATGAAAACAAGACCATCGTCATCACCACGCACCAGATCGAGGAAGTGGAACACATCCTCAGCGACCTGATGTTCATTCGCGACGGCCAGATCGTGCTGGCGTCGAGCATGGAAGAAGTAGGCGAGCGCTACATCGAGGTGATGGTGGGCCCGCAGCACGTCAATCCGGCGCGCGCCCTGCAGCCGATCAGCGAACGCAGCGTGTTCGGCAAGTCGGTGATGCTGTTCGATGGCGTCGCCCGCACCCAGCTGGCGGCCCTCGGCGAAGTACGCACGCCCAGCCTGGCTGACCTGTTTGTCGCGACCATGAAAGGATCGTACCAATGAGTATTTCCCCTGTAAACAAGATGCAATGGCTGCTCCGTCGCGAGTTGTGGGAACACAAGGGCATGCTGGTGTGGACGCCGGCCCTGATCGGCGTCGTCATGACGGTGCTGGGCTCCCTGATGGCGATAGGCACCATCGCCAAGACCAAGATGCGCACGGCACTCATCGTCAACGGCGAGGAAATTTCCTGGAGTACCGTCTTCAATACGCGCTCCTTTGGTCCGCGCCGCACGGAAATCATCGACGCCGTCGCCAACAACTATACGTACGCGGCCGCGCCGCTGTTCCTGGCGCTGGGTTTCCTCGTGTTTTTCTATTGCCTGAGCGCCCTGCATGACGACCGCCGCGACCGCAGCGTGCTGTTCTGGAAGTCGCTGCCCATCTCGGATGCGCAGACGGTGCTGTCGAAAGCGGCCGTCGCCCTGCTGGTCGCGCCGCTGATCGTGGCCGCCGCCGCCAGCCTGACGTCGCTGGCCCTGATCCTGATCCTCAGCGGCGTGCTGGCGGCCAACGGCATCCACGTGTTTGCCGAACTGCTGGCCACCCCCGGCCTGTACCTGGGACCGCTGCGCGTGTTCGGCTTGCTGCCCGTATATTGCCTGTGGGCCTTGCCGACGGTCGGCTGGCTGCTGATGGTATCGAGCTGGGCCAAGTCGAAAGTCTTCCTGTGGGCCGTCGGGGTGCCGCTGCTGCTGCTCATCCTGACCGTCTGGGCCGGCAAACTGGCGCAGACGGAAAGCGGCGTCGACTGGATACAGATGAATGTCATCGGGCGCGCCCTACTGGGCACTCTTCCCGGCAGCTGGTATCTATTCGAGCCGGAACTGCTGCCACGCATGCACGCCCTGGCGGAAGGGGGATCGCACATGACACGCATCGATGTCTTCAGCAATTCCTGGTCGAGCCTGGCCTTGCCTGCCGTCTGGCTGGGCGCGGTGGCAGGTGCGGCGCTGATTTACGCCGCCATCCGCCTGCGCCGCTGGCGCGAGGAAGGCTGACAGCGCACTGTCTCTTGCCCTAAAAAACGCCCCGCCCGTCGGGGCGTTTTGCATTTTCCGCCCCATTCAAGTCAATGAAACAATAACTACTTCATTGATAGTTATTATGAAAAATCCTTTTCATTCAATACCGGCTATCCGATCGATAGTAATAAATCGATATGATAATTACAAATAATTATTTCTATCGTATTTTATTCCCAATCACATTTGATAATCACCACACAAAAAAGCAACAACTAGCAATTCGATAGCGATATGTTTTTTGGATAAAAGACGCAGAAACACTGGCGTATGTTGGCAGATTCAGCCGGAAAGCTCCATTTCGTGACAATTCGTGATGATTGGTGAAAGCAAAGCTTGACAGAATAGAGTCATGAAAAATGATAAAAATGAAATTGAAAGTTTCAGAATTGAAACTATCATCAGAGTGGGAGAAGATAGGCATCGCCTGTAAATACCGCGCCCCGCGAGTGAATATCAGCTGGCAATCCAGTTGCAATAGAAACAAAAGACAAAAAAATGATGCCGCATGAAACAACTATAAAAATGGCATTTTTATAGTTTCTAAATAAATGTTCTGTTGTGCCAGCGTTTTTTTGCCAGTTATGTTTTACTTGCCACTATCGACATCGGTAACACCCAAGTTCGACCACGGCCCAAGCCTCGCCGGAGCAAGCAAGGAATCGAATCAGATTATTGATTTTTTATTATTTTAGAAAATTGAACGAGTACATAACCTTTTCCGGAGACTTCCAAATGGCCACCACCCAAAATCCAGCCCAAGTTCCCGTCAATGCCGAAGGCGCAGCCGCCAGGATCACGACGCCGGCAAAAAAAGCCGTCAATCCAAAAGACGGCGAGCGCAAGCAGTATGACGAAGACGAACTGATCAAAGGGGCCGATGCCAGCGCGACCATGCCGCCTGAAAATGTCGTGGAAGTCACGGGAAGCGCCGAAAGCGGCAATGCCGCCGCCCTGGGCACGGCCGCGGCGCTGGCTGCCGCAGCCGCCCTGGCAGCCGGCGGCAGTGGTGCGGCCGCCGGCCAGGCGGGCAACGGCGGTGCCGATTCCGGCACGCCGCAAAGCGACAACAACGGTGGCGCCGCTGGTGCTGGCGCCGGGGCGGCCGGCATCCCCAGCGGCAGTGTGGTCGATGTCGCCGGGGCTTCGGCTGGCGCGGGTGCAGGTGCCGGCGCTGCAGGCGGGCTGGGCGGACTTGGCGTGCTGGGCGCGCTCGGCGGCCTTGGCCTGGTTGCCGCCGCGGCAGGCGGTGGCGGAGGCGGTGGCGCAGCAGCGGGCGGCTCCGGCACCGGTGGCACGGGCGGTACCGGTGGTGGCACCGGCGGTGGCACGGGCACCGGCGGCACTGGCGGCGGCACGGGCACTGGCGGTACCGGCGGTGGCACGGGGACAGGAGGTACAGGCGGCACCGGTGGCACGGGCGGCTCGACCGGCGGTGGCACGGGCAATCAATCCACCACCACCGTCGTCACCGACGCAGCCATACTGGCCGCCGCCGCGGCTGTCGCCGCCGCCAACAATGCTTTGGCCGATGACGCCGCCGCCGCTGCGGCAGCGGCCACGGCAGCAGCTTCGCTGGCAGCGGCGAATGCCGCCATCCTGGCCGACCAACTGGCGGCGCAGGCCGCCGCTGCGGCGGCGGCAGCTTTGCTCGCCGCCAATAACGCCACCAGCGACGACACGCTGGCGGCCAGCACGGCGGCCGTCGTCCCCGGCGCGCAAGCGGCCGCTGGCGCCGCCACGGATGACGACAGCGCGGCCGCCGCCGCGGCCGCCACCGCCGCCATATCCCTGGCCGCCACCACCTCGGCGCAAAATGCCGATGCGGCCGCCGCCACGGCCGCCGCCAATGCCGCCGCCGCGCACGCCGCTGCCGATGCGGCGCAAACGCAAGCGGACCAGAGCAACGCCCCGGCGCTGCAAGCCGTCGCCGATGCCGCCGACGTGGTCGCCGCCGCGGCCAACACCCAGGCAGCGCTGACCGATGCGGCAGCCCTTGGCGTCATCGCGGCCAACGATGCCGCCGCCGCTGCCGCCGCCACGGCGCTGGCCAATGCCACGGACGCCGCCGCGCTGGACCTGGCGGCAACGGCCGCCGCCAACGCCGCCGTCGCCGCAGGCATCCAGGCCAGCTTTACCGATGCCGACGCTCTGGCCCTCATCTCGGATGCGGATGCCGCCGCGTCTGCCGCCGCGACCGAACTTGCCGATGTGACCGATGCCGCCGCCCTGGCCGCCGCCGCCAGCGCCGCCGCCACGGCCGCCGCCGATGCGGCGACAGCGGCCAATGCCAGCGACGCCACGGCACTGGGTATCGCCGCCACCGCCGCCGCGAACGCAGCCACCGCCGCCGCCACGCAGGCGGGGCTGACCGACGCCGTCACCTTGAGCATGGCAGCCGATGCCGCCGCCGGCGTTGCCGCCCAGGACGCCACCATCGCCAACGCCACCGACGCCGTCGCCCTGCAAGCGGCAGCCAATGCCGCCGCGACAAACGCCGCCAATGCCCAGACGCAAGCGAACATGACGGACGCGCCCACCCTGGGCCTGATCGCCGATGCCGCCACCCTGGCATCGGACGCCGCGCAACTCCAGGCCGGCCTGACGGATGCGGCCGCGCTGGCCCTGATTTCCGATGCCGATGCCGCCACGGCGGCCGCCGCCGCCCTGGCCGCCAGTAGCGATGCCGCCGCGCTCGACGCGGCCGCTGCCCTTGCCGCCACGGTGGCGGCTAATGCCGTCGTCACGGCCAGCCTGAGCGACGCGGCCGCCCTGCAAATCACGGCCGATGCAGCCGCCAGCACGGCCGCCAGCGCCGCCACGCAAGCGGCATTGACGGACGCGGCCGCCCTGCAAGTGATTTCCGACGCCGATGCCGCCGCCGCGCTGACGGCGCAAACGACGGCCAACCAGACGGATGCGGCCGCCCTGGCCGCTGCCGACGCAGCCGCCGCCAGCGATGCGGCGAATGCGCAAACAGTGGCCGACCAGACCGATGTCGTCGCCCTGCAGCAAGCGGCCGACCAGGCCGATGCCGATGCCGATGCCGCGAATGCGCAAGCCAGCCTGCTGGACGTCAATGTCGCGCTCAATGCCTTCAATCTCGCCAACCTCGCCGCCCTGGCCGCCAACGTCACGGCTGGCCAAACCAGCGTGCTCGATCTGACGGCCACCGTCAATAGCTTGCAGCTCGGCGCCGATAACGCCGATGTCACTGCCGCCCTGTTCGATGCCACCATTCTTGCCGGCATCTCCACCGCCGATGCGCTGACGGCCACCGGCCTGCAAGCCATCGCCGCCGCGACCGATGCCGATGCACTCATCGCCACGGCGGCATCTGCCGTCTCGGCCGCGGAAATAGCCGCCGGGCTGGACGGGATCGACATCTCGGCCGTCAGCGCGGCTGCCGCGGCGCAGGCTGCCGCCACTGCCGCCGCCGCCACTGCCGCATTGAGCGATGCCGGCGCGCTGGGCCTCATTTCCACCACCGACGCCGCCGCTGAACTTGCCGCCCAGACCGCCGTCAACACGCTGAGCGCTGCCAATACCTTGGCACAAGCGGCAGCCACGGCTGCGCAAAACACGGCCAACCTGACCGACGCCGTGGCACTGGGCCTCGTCTCGACGGCCGCCGACGCGGCCGCGGCCCTGGCCTTGACGACGGCTGGCCAGACCGATGCCACCGCGCTGAGCCTCATCTCGAATGCCGATGCGCTGGTCGCCTCCTCGGCAGCCAGCCTGGCGGCGCTGACGGACGCCACGGCGCTGGGCCTGATCTCGACCGCCGATGCCACCGTGGCCGCCACCCTGCAGACAACGGCCAACCTGACGGATGCCGCCGCACTGGGCCTGCTCGCCACGGCCGCCGCAGCCGCCGCCAATACGGCGACGAATGTTGCCAACCTGACCGATGCGGTAGCCCTGGGCACCCTCTCGACCGCTGCCACCACGGCCGCCAATACGGCTGCCGCCACCGCCTCGCTGACGGACGCCACGGCACTGGGCCTGGTCGCCACGGCCGACGCGGCTGCCGCTGCCGCCCTGCAAACGACGGCCAACCTGACCGACGCCGTGGCGCTGGGCCTCGTATCGACGGCCGCCAACACGGCCGCCAGCACCGCTGCCGCCGTTGCCGGCCTGACCGACGCCGTGGCGCTGGGCACCGTCTCGCCAGCCGCCACGGCCGCCGCCAACACGGCAGCGGCCACGGCCGCCCTGACCGACGCCGTCGCCCTGGGCCTGGTAGCGACCGTCGATGCGGCCGCCGCCACCGCGGCGCAAACGACGGCCAACCTGACGGACGCCGTCGCCCTGGGCCTGGCAGCGACAGTCAATGCCACCGCCTCCACGGCCGCCGCCGCCGTCGCCGGCCTCACCGACGCCGTCCTGCTGGGGACGGCCCACACGCTCAACGTCACGGCCGCCACCGTGGCGGCCACCAAGGCCGCCTTGACGGATGCCGCCGCCCTGACCACCGTCGCCAACAACGATGCCGCGAATGCCGCTTCCCTGGCCGCTTATTCGCAGGCCCATCCTTTCGATGTGGCGGCAGCGCTGGCGGCCACCCTCGCCGCCACCACGGCATCCTTGTCGCTCGCCGCCGCGCAATCGGCGCAGGCCGATGACGCGGCTGCCGCCTCGACAGCAGCCA
>NZ_JABXFH010000077.1:0-15532 GCF_013372745.1 Janthinobacterium sp. BJB401
TCACGCCGGCCACTCTGCGCACGTTGCGCAGCAGGGCGGCCAGGTGGACGCGGTCTTTGACTTGCACGGTGAAGCGCAGCTGGTCGAGGACGTTGTCCTTGTCTTCGTCCATGCCCACATAGATGATGTTGGCGTCGGATTCGCCGATTTCGGCGGCGACTCTGGCCAGGATACCCCGTTCGCTGTTGATCAGCACCTTGATGCGGCAGTCGAAGCGGCGGTTCAGTTCGGTTCCCCAGCGCACGGCGATCCAGCGGTCCGGTTCCTTGGCGCGCTGGCGTTTTGCTTGCGAGCAGTCGCTCGTGTGCACCAGCAGCCCCTGGTCGCGGCGCAGCTGGCCGATGATCTGGTCGCCGGGAATCGGCAAGCAGCATGGCGCCAGTTGCACGGAGACGCCTTCGCTGCCGCAGATGGTGACCGGGTCGAGCTCGCTGCCGCTATTGTGTTCCACCGGCATGCTGGCCGCTTCGCCGCCGATCAAGCCGAAGATATGGCGCGCCACCAGGGTGGCCATGCGCTTGCCGATGCCGATGTCCGCGTACAGCTCGTCCATGGAGTTGGCGCTCGACTCGTTGAGCAGGCGTTCGACCAATGGCGCTGGCAGGTCGGCGTCGATGTTCAGGGTCTGCAGCGCCTGCGACAGCAATTGCTGGCCCAGGGCGATCGATTCGGGCAGGTTGATCGTGCGCAGATGGTGGCGGATGGCCGAACGGGCCTTGCCGGTGCGCACGAACGACAGCCAGGTCGGGCTGGGGCGCGACGAGGAATCGGTGATGATTTCGACGATGTCGCCATTGTGCAGCTCGGTGCGCAGGGGCGAGGTTTCGTTGTTGATCTTGACGGCCACGGTCTGGTCGCCGATGCCCGTGTGGATCGAGTAGGCGAAGTCGATGGCCGTGGCGCCGCGCGGCAGGGCGATGATCTTCGACTTCGGCGTAAACACGTAGACGGAATCGGGGAACAGGTCGACCTTGACGTGTTCGAGGAATTCGGCCGAGTCGCCCGTCTGTTGCTGGATGTCGAGCAAGGATTGCAGCCACGCATGCGTGCGCTGCTGCAAGTCGGACGGGTTCGATTCGCCGCTCTTGTACAGCCAGTGCGCGGCCACGCCGGACTCGGCCGTGCGGTGCATTTCCTGCGTGCGGATCTGGAATTCGACGGGCGTGCCGTACGGGCCGATGACGGTCGTGTGCAGCGACTGGTAGCCGTTCAGCTTGCGGATCGCGATGTAATCCTTGAACTTGCCCGGCATGGGCTTGTACAGGCTGTGCAGGGTGCCCAGGGTCACGTAACAGTCGGCAAAGCTGCCCACCACCACGCGGAAGCCGTACACGTCCAGCACTTGCGAGAACGACAAATGCTTGCTGCGCATCTTTTTATAGATGTCGTACAGGGTCTTTTCGCGGCCCGTGACGTCGGCCTCGAGTTCGGCCATGGACAAGGTGCTTTTCACCGCTTCCATGATCTTGTTGACCACTTCGCGCCGGTTGCCGCGCGCCGCCTTGACGGCTTTCGCCAGCGTGCGGTAGCGCATGGGGTACAGGTGCGAGAACGACAGGTCCTGCAGCTCGTGGTAAATATTGTTCAGGCCGAGGCGGTGCGCGATCGGCACGTACACTTCCATGGTCTCGCTGGCGATGCGGCGTTTTTTTGCCGCCGTCATGAAGTCCAGGGTGCGCATATTGTGCAGGCGGTCGGCCAGCTTGATGAGGATCACGCGCACGTCGGACGCCATGGCCAGCAGCATCTTGCGGAAGTTTTCCGCCTGCGCTTCGATCTGGCTCTGGAATTCGATCTTTTCCAGTTTCGACAGGCCGTCGACCAGGTGCGCCACGGGTGCGCCGAAGCGTTCGATCAATTCATCCTTCTTGACGTCCTGGTCTTCCATCACGTCATGCAGCAGGGCGGCCATGATGGCTTGCGCGTCGAGCTTCCAGTCGGCGCAGATTTCGGCGACGGCGATCGGGTGCGAGATATACGGCTCGCCCGAGCGGCGCATCTGGCCCAGGTGCATTTCGTCGGAGAAGCGGTAGGCTTCCTTGACTTTTTTCAGGTCGGCGGGAGACAGGTATTCGGCCAGCTTGTCGGCCAGATGGCTGACGGAGGCCACGCCGAGGGCGGGCGCTGGCGGTGCTGCGGGGGTGTTGCTGCCGGACGTGCCGGCGCCGGGCGCGGAAGCGCCCTGCGGTTTTGCCGCCTGGCGCGAGGCCAGGGGCGGCAGTGCTGCGGAAGTCGTGTCGGCTGGGGTCAGACTCATAAAACGTCGCGTTGCTTCACAGTGTGAATAAAGGATACGGTAGAACCAGGGGTCAGCACTGTTCCGGCACGCGGGTTCCCACTTACATCGGGACCTTTTTCAGCATTTCGATGCCGACTTTACCGGCAGCGATTTCACGCAGTGCGACAACGGTAGGCTTGTCCTTGGCTTCCACCTTTGGGGTGTGGCCTTGCAGCAACTGACGTGCGCGATAGGTCGCAGCCAGGGTCAGCTGAAAACGGTTAGGGATCTGCTTCAGGCAATCTTCGATTGTGATACGGGCCATAGTAACTCCTAAATTGTGTGCGTGGTGCGGGGCGCTGTGTGAACTGGCGTGCAGAGACGATTATTCTGCGTGCAGGCCCAGCTGGGCGAATAGCGATGCGTTGCGGGCCGCTTGTTGCGCAAACCGGCAACGGGCCGCTCTCACGATCGCGCTCAGTTCGGACAAAGCGACCGTAAACTCTTCATTGATAATAACATACTCGAACTCGGGAGCGTGTGCGATTTCGCCGCCGGCCGCCAGCAGGCGGCGCGTGATCACGTGCGGCTCGTCCTGGCCGCGCTTGTTCAGGCGCTCTTCCAGCGCATCGATCGATGGCGGCAGGATGAAAATGCCGGCCGCGCGCGGAAATTGCTTGCGCACCTGGCGCGCGCCTTGCCAGTCGATTTCCAGCAGGATATCGGTGCCGGCGGCCATTTGCTGTTCCACCATGATGCGCGAAGTGCCGTAGTAATTTCCATGCACTTCCGCCCATTCCAGGAACTCGCCCTGGTCGGCGCGCGCGACAAAGTCTTCCGCCGTCGTGAAGTAATACTCGCGGCCATGCTGCTCGCCCGGACGGGGTGCGCGCGTGGTGGTCGAGATCGACAATTTGATGCCGGGCTCTTGCGCCAGCAATGCATTGACCAGTGTCGATTTGCCGGCGCCCGATGGCGCGGCGACCACGAACAGGCTGCCGGAGAAGGCGGTAGGGTGGCTCATGCGGATCTTTCCATATGCGTGTGATGGCGGCGTGTGCGCTTGCATGGGCGCCGCCCAATCCGGTATTTTACCAAGAGGCAAGGCGGTGAGCCAGCCCCGCGATGCGCCTTGCCGCCAGGCTTGTGCATATTTTGCTTGTTATCTTGAGGAAATAGTTATTTAATTTGGAATGGTTTTTTCTTAATAACTATTTACCGACAGGATGCGCGCATGAAGAATTTCCCGTTTCTCAGTTCCGCCCAGGCCATGTTGCTGCTGCGCGTGGCCATCGCCGTGATGTTCATGGCGCACGCCATCACGCGCATCGCCAATGGCACCATTCCCCGCTTTGCCGGTTTCCTGGAAGACAAGGGGTTCATCTACGGTCTGGCCGTGGTGTGGGCGATTACCGTCGTCGAAATCGTTTGCGGCAGTTTGCTCATCGCCGGCAAGTACACGCGCTGGGCGGCGGCCGGGCTGATGGTGATCTGCATCGGCGGCATCGCCATCGTGCATGCGGCCAAGGGCTGGTTCGTGGGCGAGCATGGCGCCGGCGGCGTGGAATACAGCATCGTGCTGTTTGTCGCCTGCGTCGTCATCGCCGCCAGCGACAAGGGGCGCGCCGGAGCGCGCCTGGCCTGAAGGGAGCTTATTCCAGGTTCTGCACCTGTTCGCGCATCTGCTCGATCAGCAGCTTCAAGTCCATCGAGGCGTCGGCCAGTTCCTTGACGGACGCCTTGGCGCCCAGCGTGTTGGCTTCGCGGTTCAGTTCCTGCATCATGAAGTCGAGGCGCTTGCCCACTTGCCCGCCCTTGGTGAGGATGTGGCGCGTTTCGCCCAGGTGGGCCGACAGGCGCGCCAGCTCTTCCGACACGTCGATGCGGATGCCGTACAAAATCACTTCCTGGCGGATGCGTTCCATGGCGTCCTGGCGCGACAGGGCTGAATTCGAGCCCTGGCTGGCCAGGCCCAGCGCATCCTGCATGCGCTCGATGGCTTTTTGCTGGAAGGCCGCCACCACTTGCGGTATCAATGGCGTGATGCGCTTGACGATGGCTTCCATCGCTTCGATGCGCGACAGCAGCACGGCTTCGAGCGCGGCGCCTTCGCGCTTGCGGCTGTCGACGAAGGCCGCCACGGTACGCTTGGTCAGCGCGCCCACGTCCGCCTGCAGGGACTCCTGTCCCACTTGCGCTTCTTCGATGACGCCAGGCCAGCGCAGCAGTTCGGCCACCGTCATGACGGGAGCGGAGACAAAATGCTGGCCCACTTCGTTTTGCAGGCGCGCCAGTTCGGCCAGCAGGGGCAGGTTCAGCGCCTGCGTGCCGGCCGTCGCCGCCTTGCGGCCAAAGCTCAGGCGTACCTCGACTTTGCCGCGGGTGATGGCGGACATGACGGCGGCGCGCAAGTCAGGCTCCAGGGCCCGCAGATCGTCGTTGATCCGGAATTGCAGGTCGAGAAAGCGCGAGTTGACGCTCTTGATTTCAATTGTCAGTGTGCCTGCAGCACCTTCGCTGGTGGCAACCGCGTAGCCTGTCATGCTTGAAATGCTCAAAGGATTCCCCGATTTGGTCTTGTATACAGTCACTTATACACTTAATCAGCCAGCGCAGGCAATACCGCCCGCGCCGCAAAACAGACCGAAGTACACGATGGCCTGAAAATTGCTGAATAGTGTGCGTTTTACGGCATTGTAAAGAAAATTGTGTTTGGCGGGGCAGGATTGTAGGGATCATGTGTGCGCGGCCCGCCATTGCGTCCTGCGCTGTTGCATGACTGCAAATACACGGGCGCGCGGTGGTAAAATCGCTGCCGCAACCCCAATCACACAGGACATCCCATGACATTTGAATCCCGCCCGAGCGGCCGCGCCGTCGACGCGCTGCGCGCCATCCGCATCACCCGCCAGTACACCAAGCATGCCGAAGGCTCGGTGCTGATCGAGTGCGGCGACACCAAGGTCATCTGCACCGCCAGCATCGAAGACAAGGTGCCGGGTTTCCTGAAGGGCAAGGGCCAGGGCTGGTTGACGGCCGAGTACGGCATGCTGCCGCGCTCGACGCACACGCGCATGGACCGCGAAGCGGCGCGCGGCAAGCAGTCCGGCCGCACGCAGGAAATCCAGCGCCTGATCGGCCGCTCGCTGCGCGCCGCCTTTGATTTGCAGGCCTTCGGCGAACGCACCCTGCACCTCGATTGCGACGTCATCCAGGCCGATGGCGGCACGCGCACGGCCTCGATCACGGGCGCCATGGTGGCTGCGTATGACGCGTTTTCCCAGCTGCAGGCGCGCGGCGCGATCACCGCCATTCCCGTGAAAAGCTTCGTCGCCGCCATCTCGGTGGGCGTCTACCAGGGCATGCCGGTGCTGGACCTCGATTACGTGGAAGACTCGGGCTGCGACACGGACATGAACGTGGTCATGACGGAAGCGGGCCACTTCATCGAAGTGCAGGGCACGGCCGAAGGCGCCGCTTTCGACCGCGCCGGCATGAACCGTTTGCTGGATCTGGCACAGGGCGGCATCGCCGACCTGATCGCCCTGCAGAAGCAGGCTTTGGGGATCTGATCTTTACATGGATTTACACATCGCTGCCCGCCGCGCCGGGCAAAAAGCCCACACTTGCCGCCGTTGAGCGCGGCGGCGGGCCAAGGTGAGGGGAGCGCAAAAGGTTTACAATGTCGGCACTTCAACCGGACTACTGACATGACCCAACGCCTCATCCTCGCCTCCAACAACGCCGGCAAGCTCAAGGAATTCAACGAGCTGCTCTCGACCATCGGTTTTTCCGTCCACGCCCAGGGCGAGTACGCCGTGCCGGAAAGCGACGAACCATTCCACACCTTCGTTGAAAACGCCTTGCAAAAGGCGCGCCATGCATCGCGCCTGACGGGCTTGCCGGCGCTGGCCGACGATTCCGGCGTGTGCGTCAATGCGCTCGGCGGCGCGCCAGGCGTGTACTCGGCCCGCTATGCGGGCGAGCCGAAATCGGATGTGGCCAACAGCGCCAAGCTGATCGCCGACCTGGAAGCGCATGCCGACAAGTCCGCCTATTACTACTGCGTGCTGGTGTACGTGCGCCATGCGGACGACCCGCAGCCCGTGATCGCCGATGGCCGCTGGAATGGCGAGATGATCGCCATTGCGCGCGGCAACGGCGGCTTCGGCTACGATCCGCATTTCTTCATTCCCGCGTTGGGCAAGTGCGCGGCCGAACTGACGTCCGATGAAAAGAACGCGCTGTCGCACCGTGGCCAGGCCCTGCGCGCGCTGGTGGAAAAGCTGCGATGATCCCGATCAAACTGGTGGGCGCCGTTGCCAGGCCGGCAGCCAAGCCCGGAGCGTCGCCCGCGCCACAGGAAGGCATTTCCGGCGCGGCCGGAGCGGCCCTGAAATACCTGCAGCCGGGCGCGCTGAACCTGACGGCCCTGCCGCCGCTGTCGCTGTACATCCATTTCCCGTGGTGCGTGAAAAAATGCCCGTATTGCGACTTCAATTCGCACGAGGTGCGCGGCGACTTGCCGGAAGCCGAATACCTGGCGGCCCTGCGCCTGGACCTGGAAATGGCGCTGCCGCTGATCTGGGGCCGCAAGATCCACACGATTTTCATCGGCGGCGGCACGCCCAGCCTGATGTCGGCGGCGGGCCTGGACCGGTTGATGTCGGACGTGCGCACTCTGCTGCCACTGGAGCCCGATTGCGAAATCACGATGGAAGCCAATCCGGGCACCTTTGAAGCGGAAAAATTCAAGTCTTACCGTGCCAGCGGCATCAACCGTTTGTCGATCGGCATCCAGAGTTTCAATGGCCGCCATTTGCAGGCGCTGGGACGCATCCACGACGACAACGAGGCGCGCCGTGCGGTGGAGATCGCGCACGCGAATTTCGATAATTTCAACCTCGACCTGATGTACGCGTTGCCCACGCAAACCCTGGCCGAGGCGCGGCAGGACCTGGAAACGGCGCTGTCGTTCGCGCCGCCGCATTTGTCGCTGTACCACCTGACGCTCGAACCGAACACCTTGTTCGCCAAGTATCCGCCCGTGCTGCCGGACGACGACGAGAGCGCCGACATCGCCGACATGGTGGCCGCGCGCGCCGCGCAGGCCGGTTATGGCCGCTATGAAGTGTCGGCCTATGCGCAGCCGGGCCGCCAGGCCAAGCACAACCGCAATTACTGGGAATTCGGCGATTATCTGGGCATCGGCGCGGGCGCGCATTCGAAGATTTCGTTCCCGCACCGCGTGCTGCGCCAGGCCCGCTACAAGCAGCCGCGTGCCTACATGGACGCGGTACTAGCCGGTAACCCGGTGCAGGAAGAGCGCGAACTGGCACGCGAGGAAATGGGTTTTGAATTCATGCTCAATACCCTGCGCCTGACGCAGGGCTTTGCGCCGAACCTGTTCGCCGAGCGCACGGGCCTGGCCCTCAACGCCATCGAGCAGCCGCTGAATGCGGCCGAAGCGAAAGGCTTGCTGTACCGCGACCACCAGGTCATCCACCCGACGGCGCTGGGATTGTCCTTCCTGAACGACTTGCAGCAGATGTTCCTGGAAGACTGACGCTGCCTGATGCGCTAATGCGCGCTGGCGGCGCGCAGGCGCTGCAGCTTGGCCGCGTACAGCCCGTGCTCGCTGCGCGTGGTGCTGTTGTCCATCGCCAGTTCCAGCTGGCGTCCGGCCTGCGCCAGCTGTCCCATGCGCGCATACGCCTGCGCCAGCCAGAAGTGGAATTCATGGTAGTAGGGGTCGCGCGCGATCTCGCGCTTGAACAGGCGCGCCGCTTCCTGGTAGTCGGCCGTTTCCATGGCGCGCTGACCCTGGTTGAAAAAGTGGAACGGCGGCTCTGGCTGCAGGGCCAGCAATTTGCGCCGCAGCAGCTGCGCTTCCTCCGCGCGTCCCAGGCCGTCGAATGCCTGCGCCAGGTTGGACAGCAGCACGGTGTTCGATGGCGAGCGTTCCAGTGCGTAAGCGAGCGTGCGCCGCGCCGGTTCGGTATCGCCGTGGCGCAACTGGATGATACCCAGGGTATTGAAGGAGCCCGCAAACGTGGGGTCTTGCAGGATGGCGGCGCGGGCATACCAGTAGGCTTGATCGAGCTCGCCGCTGGCCATGGCTTCGGCGGCGCGATTGTTGAGGTACATGGCCACGATGGTTGCCTCGCGCACTTCCTGCGTGCGCTGGCCGATGAGGTCTTCGCCAGGCAGGAAGTCGATGAGCAGGATGGCATCGGAATCGTAGCCGACCGCATTGCTGAGGGGGCGGCGTTCCAGCGCGAGATTGACGTGGCCTGCGACGAAATACATGTCACCGCTGCGGCTCCAGCTCTCTTCGCCCAGGACCACCTGGTAACGTACTTCCAGCCCCATCTCCTTGGCCAGTGCCGCCGTCATCAGCACCAGCGACAGGCAATTGCCGCTGCGCGCATCGAACGCCTGCGCCGCCGTGCGCGTCATGGCGGCATCATATTCCAGCTGCAGCCCGGCCCGGTTGCGCAGGGCATCGGCCAGCGCGCGGCGGGGATTCTTGCTGCGCGCCTCGCGCGCGATATCGACACGCACATAAAGCCGCATGGCTTCGCTCATGGCAAACGCCTGCTGCGGGTCGACCGGCACGGCCGGCGCGGCAAAGCTGGCATCGTTGAACAGGTCGGGCGGAGGCGGCGTGACGGGCGCCGTGGCGCAGCCGGCAAGGGCTGCGCACAGCAGCAAGGGGGACAGGAAGGCCAGGCGCAGCTGTTCTCTGATACGTTTCATGTTCGTGCTCCCGCAGAACGATGTCAGGCGCAACACGTATCGCTGCCGGTGGAGCGCCATGCCACCTGAAACCAGTATCCTCGCGCGCCAGGGCGCTGTCAAACCCTTTCAACCGGCGCCGCCGTCAGCCTTAAAACTCTTCCCAATCCTGCTCGCCAGCCACCTGCGCCTGGGGCTTGCGCGGGGCTGGCGTACTCCTGGTTGCGATGCCGGGCTGCCTGGCGGTGGGGCTGTTGGCCGCCGGCTTGGCCAGCTGGGTGGGCGCCGGCCGCGCGGTGCGCACCGGCGCCGCCGCGGCCGTGTGTTCGAGCTGGAAGCCGGCCGCCACTTGCGCCAGGCGCGCCGCCTGGTCCTGCATGCTTTCGGCCGCTGCCGCCGCTTCTTCCACCAGGGCCGCATTTTGCTGCGTCACCTGGTCCATCTGCGCGATGGCCTGGTTGACCTGGTCAATGCCCATGCTTTGCTCGGCGCTGGCGGCAGTGATTTCTGCCATGATGTCGGTGACCCGGCGCACGCTGTCGACCACTTCGCCCATGGTGTTGCCGGCCTGCTGCACCAGCCGCGTGCCGTTGTTGACCTGCTCCACCGAGTCGCCGATCAGGGTCTTGATTTCGCGCGCCGCCGCGGCCGAGCGCTGCGCCAGGCTGCGCACTTCCGTGGCGACGACGGCAAAGCCGCGCCCCTGCTCACCGGCGCGCGCCGCTTCGACGGCTGCGTTCAAGGCCAGGATATTCGTCTGGAAGGCGATGCCGTCGATGACGCCGATGATGTCGACGATTTTCGTCGATGCCGTATCGATGGCGCCCATGGTGTCGACCACCTGGCTGACGATGCTGCCGCCCCGTTCGGCCACGCCGGAGGCGGCCACCGCCATCTGGTTGGCCTGGCGCGCATTGTCCGCATTCTGCTTGACGGTGCTGGTCAGTTCTTCCATCGACGACGCCGTCTCTTCCAGCGAACTGGCCTGCTGCTCCGTGCGCGCCGACAAATCCTGGTTGCCGGCGGCGATTTCGCCCGACGCCGTGGCGATCGCATTGGTGCCCGTCTGCACTTCCGACACCACCTTGCGCAGTGCCTCGTTCATGCCGTGCAGCGCGCGCATCAGGTCGCCGATTTCATCGCTGGCGGGCGCGCCGAAATGCGTGCGCAAGTCGCCATCGGCCACCGTTTCGGCGACCTTCACGGCGGCCTTCAACGGTTGCGTGATCGAGCGCGTGATCAGCCAGGCGCAGACGCTGCCCAGCGCCACCACCAGCACGCACAAGGTCAGCAGCAGTGTGAAGCTGCGCCCGTTGGCCGCCTCGATTGCGTGCGCCGTGGCGTCGATGGCCTGGCGCTGCTGCGACAGCAGGGCCTTGACGTTGTTCTGGTATTTGGCGGCGGCCGGCGCGAAGCTGTCGCGGTAAGTGCTTTCCGCCTGCGCCGCGTCGCCGGCCTTGCGCGCATTCATCACCAGGGTCTTGGCGTCCTGGTACTTGACGCGTTCGGCGATGGACGATTTGAAGATGGCTTTTTCCTCGTCGCTGTCGAGCAGCGCCTCGATTTTCTTCAGCAGTTCGCTGCCCTGTTTCGTGCTGTCGGCGATGGTGTCGGCAAACACGCTGGACAGGGTTTCATCCGTGCTTTTGGCGATCATCGACGTGCGCGCGATGGCCGAATAAATCAGCACGTACCAGTCCGAGACGAGGCGTTCCTTGGCCAGCGGTTTTTCCATCATTTGCCGCGTCGCTTCGGCATTCACGTGGGCGCTGTACAGCGCATACGAGGTGGAGATCACGGACAGCAGCAGCACCAGCGCGAAGCCTGCAGCCAGGCGCGTGCCGATACGAAGGTGGGAGAGGGCGTGCATGGTTGGAGCTCCTGTCGCAGAGGGGATTTAATTGCCTGTGCGACATAGTATGCACTGATAAGTGACCAATAGGCGAGGGAAAAGCGCGCTTGTTTTGGCGCCTGTTGCAGTCTCGCCCGTGCTACAGGTCGAGCGCCTGGCGCAGGTCGGGCTGTTCGGCCCAGCGGGCGAAGGCGGCCGCCATGCGTTCGCTTTCGGCGATGGCGCGGCGCCAGTCGCGAATGCGCGCCGCGTGGTCTTGCCCGTAATGGGGGAAGTCGCGCCGGTCCGGCAGTTTGCCGTTCGGCAGGCTGGCCACGAAGGCGGGCGAGGGCGAGACGAGGATCATGTTGTCGAGTGCGCTATCGCCGCTGCGCGCGCGGCGCCAGGGCATGGCCTTGTCCAGCCAGCCCGGCACGATATGGTCGGCAAAATGCGGGTACAGCACCAGATCCGGTTCGCGCTGGTAGGGCAGGTGCAAATGGTAGTCGACCAGGCCGCCGTCCCAGTAGCGCCCTGGCGGCGCGCCAGCGATGTCCGTCACGGCATCGAGCACCAGCGGGATGGAACCGGAAGCGAGCAGCGCGTCGCGCAGGTTCTCTTGCGCCAGCGGCACGAAGTGGGAATGAAAGGCGTCGAAGCGCGAGCGCAGCCAGCTGGCGCCATCCGGCCCGGCATGGAACACCGCGCGTTCCAGCGAGGCGGCCAGGCGCGCGCGCGCCACGGCGTTGCCGGCGGCCGCCAGCAGGAAGCCGCGCCGGTCGCGCCATTTTCCCGGCTGCGCCAGCGCGCCGACGCCGCGCACGGCCAGCACCGACAGGCTGTGGCGCTCGTGCTGCAGCAGCTGCGCATCCTGGCCATCGAGTACGGCGTCGAGCAGGGCGCGGCAGGTGCGGCTGACGTGCGCCGCCTCGGGCTTGTCGGGATAGCGCTGGCCCACGTATGCGCGCACCAGGCGGCGCTGCGCGGCCACCGGGTCGGGAAACACGGCGGCGGCCATGCGCCAGGCGCCGATCGAGGCGCCGACGAAGTGGCGCGGGCGGGGCGCCTGCGCCAGAAAATCACCGAACAGCCAGCAATCGAGCTGGTGCAGGATCAAGCCTTTCGGCCCGCCCGCGGCGGCAGGCACGATGGCGATGTCGCTCGCGCACAAGCCGTTTTCGGCAATGCGGGCGCGGGCGCGGCGGCCCAGGCGGATGGTGATCGGTGATTGCATGAGTAGTTGTTGGCGGCCGGTAGCCAGGTATTTTACCGCCAGCGTGGCGCCACGACGCAGTCGCGCTCGTTATAGTCACATTGTTAGTATTAATAAATTTCTTTCAGGCAACCATTCTTTTGAGAAATGTTGCATAATATTGGACGTTGAATTTTTGGCATGAGCCAAGGATTCCTTATGTCTTGCTTTTTTATTGGAATCGTATGCAACTGAATCACGCTTTTGTTCTGACCCTGATCGCCGCTTCGCTCGCCGCTTGCGGTGGCGGCGGTTCGTCTTCCCCATCCGACACGTCGGTTGCCGTGAATACGGCCAAGCCTGCCGATCCGGTAGCGCCCGTCGTTCCAGTCGTTCCCGCCGTGCCGGCGGCCACTGGCGAAAACACGGGCACCGTCAGCGCCCGTTTCGTCAATGGCGACAACAGCCGCTACGTCTTTACGTCGATCGGCTTGCAGGGTAATGGCAAGGCCGGTCTGCTGGTACAGGATGCCTCCGGCGCCTTGAGCACTATCGGCGGCATCGTCCTGACGGGCAATCCGGCCGTGACGCGTGAAATCAGCGGCGACGCCAGCTTTGCGCAGGGACGCTGGTTCAAGGGCTCATTCAGCAATAGCTCTGGCGCCACGACGTTGAGCGGCAACAATGCCAGTGCGCATTACATCGCTTATAACGTGCTCGCCGCACTGCCAGCGACCGGCACGTTCTCCTGCGATGCAGGCACGTTCACGGCGCCAAGCTATACGGGTGGCAGCAGCGTCTCGTCGACAGCTCACTTTGGTACAGTCAGCGGTAATGCCAGCATGTCCTTCGATGCCTCCGGCGCCAAAATAGCGCTGACCATCGACGCCAGCGCAGGCGGCAGCACGGGCAAAGTAACGGCTTCGACGACCATGGCTTCGGCCGCGTCGAGCAGTTTCACCGGCGGCTACCTGTCGAATGGTTTGGGCGCGCAGCTGATGCTGGGCGACGGCGGCGCTGGCAGCTACCTGCTGATCGCCGCTTACAAGGCACAACTGGCAAATGGCGCCAATTACCAGGGCGTAGCTACCTTCCGCTGCTCCTGATCACGCGGGCATGAAAAAAGCGGCGCCGTGCATTGCACGGACGCCGCTTTTTTTGCGGTGAGGATCAGCGATTAACGCAGTGCCGCGACCATCTGTTTCAGCTTGCCGGAATCGACGCAGAAGGCGCGGATGCCTTCGGCCAGTTTTTCCGTCGCCATCGCGTCTTCATTCATCATGAAGCGGAAGGCTTCTTCGTTCAGCGACATTTGCACGATGTTGGTCGACGGCGCCGCTTCGGCGCTCAGCTTGCGTTCCACCGGCGCATCGCTGTCGGCCAGCTTTTGCAGCAGGTCGGGGCTGATGGTGAGCAGGTCGCAGCCGGCCAGTTCGAGGATTTGCGACGTGTTGCGGAAGCTCGCGCCCATCACCTCGGTCTTGTAGCCGAACTTGCGGTAGTAATTGTAGATGCGGCGGACCGATTGCACGCCCGGATCTTCCGCGCCCATGTAGTCGATGCCCGTCGATTTCTTGTACCAGTCGTAGATGCGGCCGACGAACGGCGAAATCAGCTGCGCGCCCGCTTCGGCGCAGGCGATGGCCTGGGCCAGCGAGAACAGCAGGGTCATGTTGCAGCGGATGCCTTCCTTTTCCAGGATGGCGGCGGCGCGGATGCCTTCCCAGGTGGAGGCGATCTTGATCAGCACGCGCTCGCGGGCAATGCCGGCGTTCGAATACAGGGCGATCAGGTCGCGGCCCTTGGCGACAGTACCTTCCGTGTCGAACGACAGGCGCGCATCGACTTCGGTGGAGACGCGGCCGGGGATGGTTTGCAGGATTTCCACGCCAAAGGCGATCAGCAGGCGGTCGATGATTTCGGCGGTCGAGGCGTTCGGATGGTCGCGCACGGCCTTTTCCAGCAGCGGCTTGTATTCATCCTTTTGCACGGCCTTCAGGATCAGCGACGGATTCGTCGTCGCATCGCGCGGCGTGTAAGCCTGGATCGATTGGAAGTCGCCGGTGTCGGCCACCACGGTAGTAAATTGCTTCAGTTGTTCGAGTTGGTTCATGGCTGCACGGGAAAGAGTGAATGGGCTTGCCGGAGTATTGTACCGAATCCATTGCCCGAAGCATCGACTATTGTCTTCCCCGCGCACTACTTGTTCAATTGAATCTTGCTTTTTTGAGAACTCGCGCATAATTGCCTGGACTTGTTTATTTTGCACATTGTTTTGATAAGCAATGTGTGATGCCACTTTCCAGATGAAGAGCATCATTTGACACAAGATATCGTTAGCGCGGTAGCCGCCTTCAATGGTGCGACGCGTCTGTATGCATTGTCCATCGGCGATGATGGACAGGACGGCGGCTTGCTGGTCGAAGCCTTCGCCGCCGATGACCGGCTGCAGGCGGTTGGCGCGCGCGAGATTATCGCCTTGTCCACGAATGCCCATGTTGCGCTGGCCTCCCTGCTGGGCCAGCCTGCCAGCCTGCATATCAGCCTGGCCGACGGCACGCGCACGCAGTTTCCCGGCTATATCAGCGCAGCGGCCATGCTGGGCAGCAATGGCGGCCTGGCGCGCTACCGCTTGCGCATCACGCCCTGGCTGTGGCTGCTGACGCAAGTGCGTAACAGCCGCGTATGGCAAGACCGGAGCGTGACGGCCATCGTCGACGAGGTATTGCAAGCCTATGCGCCGCATGCCCTGTGGCAATGGAGCGACGAGGTGGCGCAGTGCATGCGGCAGGCGGGCGAGCGCAGCTATTGTTGCCAGTACCGGGAATCGGACTACGATTTCGTGCGCCGGTTGCTGACGGAAGAGGGCATCGCCTGGCGCTTCGAGGCGCACACGCTGATTTTGTTCGCCGACAGCAGCCAGCCCTGCGCCACGCCCGAGGACGCCAGCAGCGCGCAAGACGGCGGCTTGCGCTTTCATGGCGCCAGGGCCGGCGAAGCGAGCGACAGCGTGCAAGCGCTGTGCGCGCGGCGCAGCCTGCACGTCGGGCTGAGTAGCGTACTGAGCTACGATTACAAGGCCAAGAAGGCGGTCGCCGCCAGCGTGCCGACGAATCTGGCCATCGGCGGCGAGCATGCCCCTGTGCTGGAAAGTTACGATACGCCGGGCCAGTACTGGTATGCGAATGGCGCGCAGGCGCAGCACTATGCCGCGTTGCAGATGCAGTCGCGCGAAGCGCGCGCCCAGTTGTGGCAGGCGCGCTCGACAGTACGCACCCTGCGCGCCGGCACGCGGTTCACCCTGAAGCAGGGGCCGTTGCCGCAGGCCGATGGTGCCGCGTCCGACTATGTCGTGCTCCGCGTGGCCAGCATCGGCATCAACAACCTGCCGGCGTCCGCGTCGCAGGCGCTGGCAGAACTGTTCGGCCCAGTGCCCGAACTGCTGCAAGAAGCCATGCCTGGCCTGGGCGACGGCTTTGCCGACTTTGCCGCCGCGATTGCCCAGGCGAAAGCCAGCGGTTACGCCAACTGCATCGAGATGCTTGCCGCGGCA
>NZ_JABXFH010000078.1:0-15022 GCF_013372745.1 Janthinobacterium sp. BJB401
GCTCCAGCAGGCAGGCGGGAATGGCGTGGCGCCGCAGGCAGCCCAACACGAAATCGGGTAACTGCGCCGGCAACTGCGGCTGGCACAGCTGGCGCGCCGAGATATTCACCGCGACCGGCACCAAAGGCAGGCCCTGCGCGCGCCACTGCGCCAGCTGGCGGCAGGCCGCGTCAATGCCCCAGTTGCCCAGCGCGGTGATGGCGCCAGTCTGCTCGGCCAGGCAGATGAATTCGTTCGGATAGACCAGGCCGTGGCGCGGATGGTTCCAGCGCAGCAGCGCTTCCAGGCCGACCAGACGCAATTGCGCCGTATCGAACTTGCCCTGGTAGTGAAAGCAGAATTCGCCGCCGGCGATGGCGCTGTCCAGGCGCCGCTGCAACTCCCGGCTGCGCGCCGGCGCCCGGCACAGCCGCGCCAGCGCGACCTGCCAGAACCTTGCCAGGCGCGCCACTAGGCCGGCAGGCGCGGCACGGCAGACGCAGGGCGGCCCGCCAGAACCGCCGGCCCCTGGCGCAGGCGAAACACGCTGACCACCTGCAGCAGCTTCGCCGCCTCGCCCTCCAGCGATTGCGACGCGGCCGCCGCCTCTTCTACCAGGGCGGCGTTCTGCTGCGTCACTTCATCCATCTGCAGCACCGCCTGGCTGACCTGGCCGATGCCCGTGCTTTGCTCGGCGCTGGCCGCCGTGATGTCGGCCACCATCTGGCTCACGCGCCCCACGGCCGCCACCACGTCCTGCATCGTGGCGCCGGCCTGCGCCACGAGGGCCGCGCCGGCGTCCACCTGCTGCGTGGAATTGGCGATCAGGGCGCGGATGTCGCGCGCCGCCGCCGCGCTGCGCTGCGCCAGGTTGCGCACTTCCGTCGCCACGACGGCAAAGCCGCGCCCCTGCTCGCCCGCGCGCGCCGCCTCGACGGCCGCGTTCAGGGCCAGGATATTCGTCTGGAAGGCCAGCATGTCGATCACGCCGATGATGTCGGCGATCTGCGCCGAGGACGCGCTGATGGCGTCCATGGTGTGAATGACCTGTCCCACGGCTTGCCCGCCGGCGCCGGCGATGTTCGCCGCCTCGACGGCCAGCACGCTGGCATGGCGCGCATTGTCCGCGTTCTGCTGCACCGTGGAACTGAGTTCTTCCATGGCCGACGCCGTCTGTTCCAGCGAGCTGGCCTGCTCCTCGGTGCGCGACGACAGGTCGATATTGCCGGCCGCGATCTGCGACGACGCCGTGGCGATGGTGTCGGTGCCGCCGCGCACCTGCTGCACGATGTCGAGCAGGTTGCCGTTCATGATGCACAGCGCGTCGAGCAGCTTGCCCGTTTCATCGCCGGCGTGGCGGCCGAAGGTCGACGTCAGGTCGCCGGCGGCCACGGTCTGCGCCACCGTCAGGGCATGGCGCAGCGGATTGACGATGCTGCGCGTGACCAGCCAGGCGGTGACGAGCGAAAAGAGCACGGCCAGCGCGCTCAGCGCCAGCATCATGTTGCGCGCCGTGACGTATTCGTGGCGCACCTGGGCGCCCGCCTCCTCCATCAGCTCATGCTGGTGCGCGATGAGGCTTTCCAGCGCCGCCATGTAGCGCAGCTGCTCGCCGCGCACGGTGCCGAGCAGCAAAGTCGTCGCTTCGTCGCGCGCGCCCTCTTCCAGCAGGGCCAGCACCTTGTCGCGCCCGGCGTTGAACGCGGCGCGCGCCTGCGTCACGGCCGCCATCTGCTGGCGGCCCTGCGGCGACAGCACCACCTTGTCCAGCTGCGCCAGGCCCTTTTCCGTCTCGCCGCCCGCCCTGGCGATGGTGGCGCGCTCCTGCGCCAGCTGCCGCGGCTCCGTCATCAGGAGCAGGTTGCGCGAGGAGCGCGCGATGATGTTGACATTCTTGATGATGTCGTTGGCCAGCACGGTTTTCGGATATTTGTCGTCGATCACGTCGCGCATGCGCAGTTCCAGGCTGGACAGGCGCAGCATGCCCAGCATGGCGGTCGCCAGCAGCAGCAAGGTCAACAACGCAAAGGAGCAGCGCAGGCGCGTGCCGATTTTCATATTTGCCATCTTTATTCGCATCCTTCAGTGTGGTGCATCGGTCATCGCGCCGGGCTCGCATGCAAGGCTGACGGCAATGGCTGCCGCCTGCCAGGTATGGCTGGACGCAGCAGGCGGAGGGGTCAGCCGGGATGTGGCCGAGGCGGGAACAAGGGTGGTACGGCAGGCAGTGTGAGTTATCTCACAAGCAATGTCGCGTTAAGTTTTGCAAAGATTTGCTTAGATGGCAAAACAGCTATTTTTATAACGCTGTTTTTTTAGTAAGTAGTAACCGCAGTGCACAGGCAAAAACGGCCGCACAAGGCGGCCGTCCGGTAGCGCATGCTGGCGCCGTCAATCGATCAGAACACTTCCCACTCGTCGTCGCGCGGCGCGCTCTGGCGCTGGGACGACACGGCGTGCAAGGCCGGGCGGCCTGCGGCGGGGCGCGATGCAGCCCCCGGCGCCGGACGCTTCGGCACCACGCTGGCCACCGCGGCGCGCGGCGCGGCCGGCTTGGCGTTCGCGCGCGCGGCAGGCGCCTGGGCGCCATCGAGCTTGAAGACGCTGACCACGTCGGCCAGCTGGCCTGATTGCTCCTGCAGCGATTCGGCAGCGGCGGCCGCCTCTTCCACCAGGGCCGCGTTTTGCTGCGTCACCTGGTCCATCTGGCCGATGGCCTGGTTGATCTGGTCGATGCCCGAGCTTTGCTCCTGCGTGGCAAGGCTGATTTCCGCCATGATGTCCGTCACGCGCTGCACGCTGGAGACGATTTCGGCCATCGTGCTGCCCGCCTCGGCCACCAGCTTGCTGCCCGCGTCGACCGCCACCACGGAGTCGCCGATGAGGGTCTTGATTTCCTTCGCCGCCGCCGCCGAACGTTGCGCCAGGTTGCGCACTTCCGTCGCCACGACGGCGAAACCGCGCCCCTGCTCGCCCGCGCGCGCCGCTTCCACGGCCGCATTCAAGGCCAAGATATTCGTCTGGAAGGCGATGCCGTCGATGACGGAAATGATGTCGACGATCTTGCGCGACGAGTCGTTGATGGCGTCCATGGTCTCGACCACCTTGCCCACCACGGCGCCGCCCTTGACGGCCACGCCCGAGGCGCTCAGCGCCAGCTGGTTCGCCTGCTGGGCATTGTCGGCATTCTGCCGCACGGTGGACGTCAGCTCTTCCATCGACGACGCCGTCTCTTCCAGCGAACTGGCTTGCTCTTCCGTGCGCGAGGACAGGTCCAGGTTGCCGCTGGCAATTTCCGACGAGGCAGTGGCGATGGTTTCCGTGCCGCTGCGCACCTGGCCGACGATGCTGACCAGGCTGGAATTCATGTCTTTCAGCGCCTGCAGCAGCTGGCCCGTTTCTTCCGTCGTGTGCACCTCGATATTGCTCGTCAGGTCGCCCGAGGCCACCGTTTGCGCCACTTTCACGGCCGAATTGATCGGCTGCGTGATGGCGCGCGTGATGTAAGCGGCGCAGCCGATGCCCAGCGCGGAAGCCAGCAAGCCGAGGATGACCATCAGGCTTTCCGAGCGGATCACGGCCGCGCTGCCGTCCTTGACGCTGGCATCGGCCACGCCGTTATTGAGCTTGATGATGTCGTTGAGCGTGCCTTCGGCCTTGCCGAACAGCGCGCGCGAATCCTGGTACTGCTTGTAGAACGCCACGAACAGGGTCTTTTGCTGCGGCTCGTCGCGGTTGTCGGCCAGCTGGCGCAAGATGGCGCGCACCTTGTCGTCATCCCCCTTCCAGGCCGCCCACTCGCCCTGGAAGCGCTGCCACAGCGCGGCTTCCTCTGGCGTTTGCGGCAGCGGCTCGTACAGCTTGCGGCCCGCCTCGATATTGTTCCAGGCCTTGGTGCGCAGCTGCAGCGCTTCCGCGAACTTGTCCTGTGCCTGGTAATTGTTTTCATAGATGGCGGCCGTCAGGGTGGCGGCGGCGACGGCCGTCTGGCCTTCGCTGATCATCATCAGGCCCTGGATCGACGGCAGGCGCACCACGCCGATTTCATTGACGGCGCGGCCCACGGTGGCGATGCCCGTGTAGCCGCTGATGCCCACCACCAGCAAGGCCGCCATCATCACGGCAACGAGCGTCGCCAACTTCCATTTGATCAGTAAATTCTTAAACATGGCGAGATCCTTTATAAAGTCACGAAGACTGCTGGCGAAGTCGGGGCTGGCATGTTCGAGTAAAACAGCTGACACTTGTATAAAGGCGGCGGGGATGGGGCGTACGCTTCGTTACAATTGGCGAGATTTTATAATAGGAAGCATAGTGGAAAACAGGTGCGCTGGCTGTCAAATACTTGATACAAAACAAGATTTATTTCTTTACTGTGGCGTGTATTGCACAGCGGTCAAAAAAATTGACAGAGCGCCCCGCTTTGGTGCAAAAAAATCCCGCTGCGCCGCTATTGGCTACGCAGTTGATAGTCGTATAAGATGAGCAACAAGCAAACAACAGGCAGACCATGGCTTATCCTATCGAACACAAACTGGTGATCGGGGTCGCTTCCAGCGCCCTGTTCGATCTGGCCGAATCGCACCAGGTCTACCTCGACAGTGGCCCCGAGGAATACCGCAAATACCAGGAAACGCACATCGACACGGTCTTGCCGCGCGGCGTGGCCTTCCCCTTCATCCGCCGCTTCCTGAACATCAACAAGCACTATCCGCGCCAATCTCCCGTGGAAGTGGTGCTGTTTTCGCGCAATTCGCCGGAAACGGGCTTGCGCGTGATGCACAGCATCGCCCACTACGGCCTGGACATTTCGCGCGCCGCCTTCATGACGGGCAAGTCGCCCTACCCCTACCTGCCCGCCTTCAACGCATCGCTCTTCCTCAGCGCGAATGAAGACGATGTGCGCAGCGCCCTGGCCTGCGACTATCCGGCCGGCCTGGTGCTGCCGTCGCGCACGGAAGACGACGAGAACGACGAAGAACTGCGCGTGGCCTTCGACTTCGACGGCGTGATCGCCGACGACGAAGCGGAAACCGTCTTCAAGCGCAACAACGACGTCGATGAATTCCACGCCCATGAAACCCTGAACGTGGGCACGCCGCACCGCCCGGGACCGCTGGCCGGCTTGTTCCAGAAGCTGGCCACCATGCAGCGCCTGGAGGAAAGGGCCCAGCGGCGCGACCCCGGCTATAAAAAGATCCTGCGCATCGCCATCATCACGGCGCGCAACGCGCCTTCGCACGAACGGGTCGTGACGACCCTGAAAAGCTGGGGCGTGGCGGCCGACGAAACGTTTTTCCTCGGCGGCATGGACAAATCGCGCGTGCTGGCCGTGTTCAAGCCGCATATCTTCTTCGACGACCAGCTGAGCCACCTCAAATCGGCGGGGGGAACGATACCGATGGTGCACGTCCCCTTCGGGATTGCGAATATCCGCGCGGGCGATGGTCTATAATCTTGCCTGTCAGCGCCGTCACTGGCGGCGCTGCGCGCACCACAGCTGTCCCATTCAACTGCCTCTGCCACTAGTGTCATCGCCTGCATGTCCTTAGACTTAACAAAAGCCCTCCCCAAGCCCGGCAACCGCTATGCGCTGCCCGCCCTGTATGGTTCATCCGACGCCTATGCCCTGGCGCTGGCCGCACTGGAATTGAAAGCGCGGGGCCAGATGCTGGCCGTGGTGGTGGCGCAGGCCAGCGACGGCCAGCGCCTGCTCGATGAAATCCCGTGGTTTGGCGGCAAGGAACTGCGCTGCCATCTGCTGCCGGACTGGGAAACGCTGCCTTACGACGCGTTTTCGCCGCACCAGGACCTGGTCTCCGAGCGCCTGGCCACCCTGCACGAAATCCAGACGCGCCAGTGCGACGTGCTGATCGTGCCGGCCACCACGGCGCTCGTGCGCCTGGCGCCGCCGTCCTTTTTGGCCGCCTACACCTTCTTCTTCAAGAAGGGCGAAAAACTCGATGAAGCACGATTGAAGTCGCAGCTGACCCTGGCCGGCTACAGCCACGTCTCGCAAGTGATGTCACCGGGCGAATACTCGGTGCGCGGCGGCCTGCTCGACCTGTTCCCCATGGGGTCAGCCCTGCCCTACCGGCTCGACCTGTTCGGCGACACCATCGAAACCATCCGCACGTTTGACGCCGACACCCAGCGCTCGCTGTATCCCGTGCACGAAGTGCGGCTGCTGCCGGGGCGCGAATTCCCCATGGATGAAGCGGCGCGCACCACCTTCCGCAACCGCTGGCGCGAGCAGTTCGAGGGCGATCCATCGCGCTCGGTCGTCTACAAGGACATCAGCAGCGGCATCGCCTCGGCCGGCATCGAATATTATCTGCCCCTGTTTTTTGAACAAACGGCCACCCTGTTCGACTATCTGCCGCCCGACGCCTCGCTGGCCCTGGTGGGCGAGATCGATGCGGCCATCGGCCGCTTCTGGACCGATACCCAGTCGCGCTACCGCTTTTTAAAAGCGGACCGCGAACGTCCGATTTTGCCGCCCGATTCGCTGTTCCTGTCCGACGAACAGTTTTTCGGCCTGGCCAAGCCGTACCCGCGCCTGGCGATTGCGAAGTCGAACGATGCGCTGGCGTCCGAACTGTCGGCGCCCGTGCCGAACATCGCCGTCAACCGCCGCGCCGACGACCCGCTGGCCAACCTGCGCAGCTACCTGCTGCAAGCGGGCCGCCGCGTGATGATCTGCGCCGAATCGAACGGCCGCCGCGAAACCTTGCAGCAGTACTTCACCGAATACGATCTGCACCTGACGCCGGTGGAGGGCAGCGACGGCTTCCTGCAATCCGACGCCAAGCTGATGCTGGGCGTAGCGCCGCTGCACGCGGGCTTCGAATTGTTCACGCCGGACGGGAATTTATCCTTCATTACCGAGACGGAGCTGTACGCCGGTTCCGGCCGCCGGGTCGGCAGCAAAAAGCAGGAAGGCGTGACGCAGGTCGAATCGATGGTGCGCGACCTGTCGGAGCTGAAGATCGGCGACCCCGTCGTGCACATCAACCACGGCATCGGGCGCTACATGGGCCTGACCAGCATGGACCTGGGCGAAGGCGAAACGGAGTTCCTGCACCTCGAATACGCGAAGGACACGAAACTGTACGTGCCCGTGTCGCAGCTGCACGTCATTTCCCGCTATTCGGGCGCTTCGCCGGAAGACGCGCCGCTGCATTCACTCGGTTCAGGACAGTGGGAAAAAGCGAAAAAGCGCGCGGCCGAACAGGTGCGCGACACGGCCGCCGAGCTGCTCAACCTGTATGCGCGGCGCGCCCTGCGCCAGGGCCACTCGTTCGAATTCTCGTCGCACGACTACCAGCGCTTCGCCGACAGCTTCGGCTTCGACGAGACGCCGGACCAGGCCGAGGCCATCCACAACGTCATCAAAGACATGACTTCCGGCAAACCGATGGACCGCCTCGTGTGCGGCGACGTCGGCTTCGGCAAGACGGAAGTGGCCTTGCGCGCAGCCTTCATCGCCGTCATGGGCGGCAAGCAGGTGGCCATCCTGGCGCCCACCACCCTGCTGGCGGAGCAGCATGCGCAGACCTTCGCCGACCGCTTCGCCGACTGGCCCGTGCGCATCGCGGAATTGTCGCGCTTCCGCAGCGGCAAGGAAATCACGCAAGCGTTCAAGGGCATGGCCGACGGCACCATCGACATCGTCATCGGCACCCATAAACTGCTGTCGGACGACGTGAAATTCACGCGCCTGGGCCTCGTCATCATCGACGAGGAACACAGGTTCGGCGTGCGCCAGAAGGAAGCGCTGAAAGCGCTGCGCGCGGAAGTGGACGTGCTGACCCTGACGGCCACGCCGATCCCGCGCACCCTGGGCATGGCCCTGGAAGGCTTGCGCGACTTTTCCATCATCGCCACGGCGCCGCAAAAGCGCCTGGCCATCAAGACGTTCGTGCGCAGCGAAGGCGAAGCCATCATCCGCGAAGCGTGCTTGCGCGAACTCAAACGGGGCGGCCAGATCTACTTCCTGCACAACGAGGTGGAAACCATCCAGAACCGCCTGGCCATGCTGACGGAACTGCTGCCCGAGGCGCGCATCGCCGTGGCGCACGGCCAGATGCACGAGCGCGACCTGGAAAAGGTCATGCGCGACTTTGTCGCCCAGCGTTTCAATATTTTGCTGTGCACGACCATCATTGAAACGGGCATCGACGTGCCGACGGCGAACACCATCATCATGCACCGCGCCGACAAATTCGGCCTGGCGCAGCTGCACCAGTTGCGCGGCCGCGTCGGACGCTCGCATCACCAGGCTTACGCCTACCTGCTGGTGCACGACGTGCAAGGCCTGACGAAACTGGCGCAGCGCCGCCTGGACGCCATCCAGCAGATGGAAGAACTGGGCAGCGGCTTTTACCTGGCCATGCACGACCTGGAAATCCGCGGCGCCGGCGAAGTGCTGGGCGAGAGCCAGTCCGGCGAGATGACGGAAATCGGCTTCCAGCTGTATTCGGACATGCTCAACGAAGCCGTGCGCTCGCTGAAAGCCGGCAAGGAGCCCGACCTGGCCGCGCCGCTGGCCTCGACCACCGAGATCAACCTGCACGTGCCGGCCCTGCTGCCGGCCGACTTCTGCGGCGACGTGCACGAGCGCCTGTCGATCTACAAGCGCCTGGCCAACTGCGCCACGCAAGAGAAGATCGACGATATCCAGGAAGAGCTGATCGACCGCTTCGGCAAGCTGCCCGACGCCGTCAAGGCCCTGGTCGAAACGCACCGGCTGCGCATCGCGGCGAAAACCGTGGGCATCGTCAAGATCGACGTGCATGGCGAGGCGGCCACCCTGCAATTCATGGCCAAGCCACCGATCGACCCGATGCGCATCATCGACCTGATCCAGAAAAACCGCCATATCAAACTGCATGGCCAGGACAAGCTGAAAATCACGGCCGCCATGCCGGACCTGGCCGCGCGCGTGACACAGATCAAGACCACCATCAAGCAATTGACGGTATAGACCATTTCGATACTTAATGCAGGACTGCCCCATGACCACTACCAAGAGCATCACCATGAATCTGATCCTGCAGGGCCTGGACGGCGATAGCGCACGCCTCGAACGCATCGCCGCGCTGGCCGCGCCGACCTCCATCACGCGCCTGGGTCCGAACGCCGTGCGCTGCGAACAGATCGCCTACTCGCCCGCGCTGCGCCCCACCATCGAAGTGGCGGCCCAGGCGGCGCAATTGGACGCCACCTACATGATGGGCCAGCGCGAACTGGCCGAATTCAAGCTCGTGGCGATGGACATGGATTCGACCCTGATCACCATCGAGTGCATCGATGAAATCGCCGACATGCAGGGTCTCAAACCGCAGGTGGCCGCCATCACGGAAGCGGCCATGCGCGGCGAACTCGATTTCGCGGCCAGCCTGAAACAGCGCGTGGCCCTGCTCGAAGGCCTCGATGCGTCGGCCCTGCAGCGCGTCTACGACGAGCGTTTGAAACTGTCGCCGGGCGCGGAAACCATGCTGGCGGCCGTGCAAAAAGCCGGCCTGAAAACCCTGCTGGTGTCGGGCGGCTTTACCTTCTTTACCGAGCGCCTGAAGGAACGCCTGGGCCTCGACTACACGCATGCGAACGCACTGGAAATCGTCGACGGCAAGCTGACGGGCAAAGTGGTAGGCGGCATCGTCGACGCCGAGGAAAAGCAGCGCACCGTGGAGCGCGTGTGCAAGGAGATGGGCATTTCCCCGTCCGAAGCCATCGTCATGGGCGACGGCGCCAACGACTTGAAAATGATGGGCATCGCCGGCCTGTCGGTTGCCTTCCGCGCCAAGCCCGTGGTGCGCTCGCAGGCCGACGTGGCGCTGAACTTCGTGGGACTCGATGGCTTGCTCAATGTATTGACCTGAGTTGACTCTCTCTGGCGGACGGTGCGCGCAGGGATGGATATTTTTGCTATATTGCAAACTTATGATCATTCCGCCAACCCACCGTGAAAGTACACCGCATGCCGCCACCGCTGCCAGAAGAGATACAACGCCACCTGGATGTGTTTGTCGCCGCCGCGCAAAGCGCCTTTGGTGACGACCTTGCCGCCGCCGTGCTGTTTGGCTCGGCCGCCGATGGCCAGGTGCGCGCCACCTCCGACGTCAACCTGCTGTTGTTGCTCAAGCGCTTTACGCCGCAGGCGGCCGATGCGCTGCGCGGGTCCTTGCGCCTGGCGCATGCCGCCATCGATCTGCAGGTGATGTTCCTGCTCGAGAGCGAATTGACGCAGGCCGCCGACGCCTTCGCCGTCAAGTTCGCCGACATCATCGCGCGCCACAGGGTGCTGCATGGCGTCGACCCTTTCGCCAGCCTGCACACCAGCCGCGACGCCGTGCTGCGCCGGCTGCGGCAAGTGCTGCTGAACCAGCAGGTGCGCATGCGCGAACGGTATATGCTTTTGAGCCTGAATGAAGAACAGCTGGCCGGCGCCATCGCCGACGCGGCCGGCCCCCTGCGCGCGGCCGCAGCCTCGCTGGCGCAGCTCGAGGGCAAGCCTGCCCTGTCCGGCAAGCAGGCGCTCGAAGCGTTTGTCGACCAGCTGGGCGAGCCGGCCCTGCACGCCGTCTTGCAAGCCATGTCGGCGGCGCGCGAAACGGCGCGCCTGGCGCCGGGGCAGGCCCTGCCCGCCTTTACGGGCTTGATGACGATTACAGGACACTTGCGCGAGCACGCGGAGCAGATGCGGTGAACGGCCTCAATCCCTTTGACTGGAGCGGACCCTGGTTCCTGCTGGCCTATCTGATCTTCGGCGTGCTCGTGTACTACCTCGCGCGCGAGCTGCTGATACGCATGGAATTGTGCAATCCGCATGCCCAGCTGTCGCTGGCCGATGATCCCTACCGCATCGCCTACCTGCGCGGCGGCGCGCTTGAAGCCGTGAAAATCGCCACCATCGTGCTGGTCGACCGCGGCTTGCTGCGCGCCGATGGCCCGCTGCTGGAGACGGCCAGCGCCGACAGCCTGCGCTTTGCCCGCCATGACATCGAACGCGACGTGCTGCGGCTGTACCTGGGCCGCCAGGGTCACAGCAAGGAACTGGCCGTGCAGGCCGAGATGCTGCCGTCATGCCGCGCCTACCAGGAGGCCTTGACGCAGCAGGAATTGCTGGTCGGCCCGCCGCTGCTGCGCCGGCGCGAACGCATCACCTGGGCCGCGCACTGGCTGCTGCTGACGGTGGCCGCCGTCAAGGCCGTCATCGCCATCAGCCGCCAGCACTACAACCTGCTGTTCCTGGCGGTCCTGCTGGCGATTTTTCTCCTGATGCTGCGCGGCTTGCGCACCCAGGCGACCAGCTGGAGCGCGCAGCGGCTGCTGACCGACTTGCGCATGCTGTTTGGCCGCCTGAACATGCGCTCGTCGCGCCTGAACGCAGGCAGCAGCAGCGCCGACATGGCCCTGCTGGCGGCCATCTTCGGCCTCGGCGCCCTGCCCTTGTCCGTGTACGCCTACGTCGCCGAGCTGTACCCGGTGCCCCGGCCGCAGCAGGGCGGCAGTTCGACGTCGAGCGACTCGGGCGATTCCTCATCGGGCGGCGACGGCGGCGGTTCGTCCTGCGGCAGCGGCTGCGGTGGATGCGGCGGTGGCTGTGGCAGCTAGCCAGGGCGCCACGCGCGACCGCGTCGGCCTGGGCTGGCGCGGCGAACTGGCTGCCGGCATCGTGTCCAACCTGGCGCGGATCGACGTGCTGGAAGTGATCGCCGACGATTATTACCGCGCCTCGCGTACCGGCATCGCGGCCCTGTGCAGCCTGGCGCGCCAGGTGCCGGTCAGCCTGCATGGCGTGGGCATGGGGCTGGCCTCGACGATTCCCGCCGACCCGCGCCGCCTGCATGCGATGGCGCGCCTGATGAAAGAAGTGCAGGCCGAATCGTGGTCCGAGCACCTGAGTTTCGTGCGCGCCGGCGGCGTGGAAATCGGCCACCTGGCGGCGCCGCCGCGCACGCCACGCAGCGCCGCCGGGGCGATCGCCAATATCGCGCTGGCCACGCGCATCGTCGGCAGCGCGCCGCTGATGGAAAACATCGCCACCCTGGTCCAGCCGCCCGCCAGCACCCTGGACGAAGCCGAGTGGGTGGCGCAGATTATCCACGGTGCGCAAGTGCCGCTGCTGCTCGACCTGCACAATCTGTATGCGAATGCCGTCAATGCCGGCGAATCGCCGCAGGAACTGCTGCTGCGCCTGCCGCTGGACAGGGTCGGCGCCGTGCACCTGAGCGGCGGCCACTGGATAGCCGCGCCGGGCGGCGGCCAGCGCCTGCTGGACGACCACCTGCACGACGTGCCACCCGAAGTCTTCACTTTATTGACGGTGCTGGCGCGTGAGGCGCCCCAGCCCTTGACGGTGATCGTCGAACGCGACGGCAATTACCCGTCGTTCGAGCATGTGCTGGGCCAGCTGGAGCTGGCGCGCGCGGCCTTGCGCGCGGGGCGAAACACATGAGTTCCCCCGCACTGGAAACCTACCTGGCAAGGCTGTACACGGACGACGCCCTGCGTGCCGCCTTCCTGCTCGATCCCCGTGCGCACGCTTTGCGGCAAGGCTTGTCGCCAGAGGAAGCGGAGGCGATGGCAGCGATGGACCGCGTCGGCCTGCAGATGGCGGCGGCCAGTTATCGCGCCAAGCGGTCCGCGCACGGCAGCACGGCCAGGCCGGCGCAACCCTGGTGGCGCCGGCTGCTGCAAGCCTGGCGCTGAGCACCCGCTACAGCTGCCACATACGCAGCGGCAGCAGTCCCCACCAGGCCAGCACCAGCAGCAGCTGCAAGGCCGCCAGCAAGGCGACCCAATCCCATTTCGCCCACGAACCCACCTCAGCCGCCGTGCCGCGGCTGCGCCAGCAGCGCGCCAGGCCGAACGCCGTCGCCAGCGGCAGCGCGCCCGTCGCCAGCGCCAGCAGCACGCTGGCGATGGTGACGTCGCCCAGGCGCAGATAGGACTGGAAATAGAAGAACGGCAGCGGCAAGAGCAGCGCCAGCATAGCCAACAAAGGCGCGAACAAATGGTCGCCCCGCGCCAGGCTGCGCAGCGCGGCGCGCCACACGCCCACCACCAGCACGTACAGCAAGCCGGCGACGCCCAGCGCCAGGCTGCCCCACAGCACCAGCATGCGCAACATCGACGCGCGCTCGTAGCTGCGCAAGCCGTCGCTGAGCACATGCTTGCCATCCTCCTGCATCAGCACGTGCGACGGCGTGCTGCGGTCGCTGGCGCGGAACAGCAGGCCGCCCACCGGTTCCAGTTCCTTTGGCTCGCCCTGGAACGGGATCAGGAACAGCGATTCGCCATCCCATTTCAGGCGCGTAAAACCGAAGACGGCGTCGACCCAGGCCATGCTGGCCATGGGACTGGGCGACGGCACGTAGACGCCCTGCCAGTTTTCCACCGTGGGCGCGGGCGTGCCGCGCGGGGCCGGCGCGCGCAGCGGCAGTTCCAGGTCGCGCAGCAGCAGGCGGTTGAAGCGTTCATAGTCGGCTTGCTCGGCATCCGTATTGAAAGCGACGAAAAACGCGCTGTCCTGCTCCGGATAGAGGCACAGCATGGCGCGGAAACCTACGGCCGTGCCAGGATGGCAGGCGCCCACCACGTTGTGGCGGTCGCGCACGGCCAGCGCCAGGCCGTGGCCCGTTGCCAGGCCCGCCTGCGCCGCATCCGTATCGGCCGGTTCGGACAAGGCGCCCATCAGCGCCAGGTCGATGAAGCGCTTGCCCTGCAGCTTGCCGTCGCCCATCAGGAATTGCGCCAGCTTGGCCATGTCGGCCGCCGTGGTGGTAAATTGCGCGGCCGGACGCAGGTATTGCGGCACGGCCGGCTGCGCCACGCCATGCTCGAAGTGACCCATGGCCAGGCGCGGGTCCGCATGCGCTCCCGCCTGCGTGCTCATTTGCGTACTCATTTGCGTAACATAGGCAAACGTGCTGTCCGCCATGCCCAGCGGCTGCAGCAGCTGCGCATCGAGGTAGCGTTCATACGGCTGGCCCGTGACCTTCTCGATCACCATGCCCAGCAAACCATAGCCCATGTTCGAATACGCATAGCGGCTGCCGGGACGGGCGCGCACGCGCAGCAGATTGCGGTCGCCGTCAAAGGCGGCGGCCAGCGGCGCATCCGGTGCCGGGTTCAGGCTGAACGCCTGCCAGAAGCGCACGTTGTCCAGGCCGGACGTATGCGCCAGCAGGTGGCGGATGCGCACGGGGTCGCTGGCTTGCCACGGGTTTTTCAGCGCCAGTTCCGGCAACACTTGCTGCAAGGGCGTGTCGAGCGTGAGCTTGTCTTCGCTGACCAGGCGCAAGACGCCCAGCGCCAGCGCCACCTTGCCCACGGAGCCCACTTGTACGCGCGTGTCCGCCTGCATGGGCATGTGCTTGGCGGCATCGCGCAGGCCGGACGCACCGACTTTGACTGTTCCGTTAGGCAAGACTTCACTCCAGACGGCGCCCGTCAGGCCCTCGTCCTTCAAGCCGGCGGCAAACTCCGCGTCCAGGGGAGCGGCGGCGGTGTGGGCTGCGGTGGCGCACAGCAGCAAGGCCGGCAAAGCCTGGCGCAGCCATGACCTGGCGCGCGCGGCCAGGGTGCGATAGCGATCTCGTTTCAACAATGTATTCTGCCTTTTTGCATGGACTGCGCTCCTGCCCCGCTTTGCTTGTTACAATTAAAAATTGAGCAACGACGGGAGCTTTCATGTCACAAGATATTATTTTGGATACCCAACTCCAGCAGACCAAAAACCTGGCCTGGTGGTTGTACCTGATACATGGCGCCAGCTTTGTGTTTTCGCTGGGCGCGTTTTCCTTCATTCCGCTCATCATCAATTATGTGAAGCGGGGCGAGGCGGCCGGAACCTTCGTGTACAGCCATCACAGCTGGATGATCCGTTCCTTCTGGTGGTATCTGGCCTGGATCGTCGTCGGCGCCGTGCTGTGGGTCACCATCATCGGCATTCCGCTGGCCTTCCTCGTGTGGGGCGTGGCCTGGCTGTGGAAGGCGTACCGCCTGCTGCGCGGCTTCATCGACCTGAACAACA
>NZ_JABXFH010000079.1:0-14996 GCF_013372745.1 Janthinobacterium sp. BJB401
ACAGGTCGGCGTTCATGCAGTGCATGTTGCCGAAGTCCGCGTGCGGATGCACGCGGGGCGGGTTGATATGGGGCTTATTGACTATGGCAGATTGTGATACACAACCTATTTAATGGCGATGTGGCGGGGGCACTTCCACCCCAAGGAGAGATGTTAAACTGTCGCGCAGTCGACTTGCCACATGAAGCCTGAGATGGCTGTTACCTTTTATGTATGCGAGTAAATGCTTCTCGTATCGGCACCAAGTAGTTTGGGAAACCCGAGGCCTCTAACGAATCATTGTCATTAATTGCCAGGCTCACTTGATCGCCAACTCTTTCTATGTCCCACGCTTTATGGCTAACTTCGCCGGTTCGCTTGATCTCATGCACGTGCAACATCTCCCCAAGTATTTCAGCCTGCGCAATTGGAGTTAAGAGGCCCGGGTCCTTTCGTACCCATGACTCCGATACAAATATTAGTGACTCAGCGCGCAAGTAGAGAATTCGTTCTGCCAAGTCGCGCCAGAAAATAAATTTATCTACTTGGTCAAATGGTGTGAAGGCGAGATGCTGAAGGATAGTCCCATTCTCCGAAAAAACGAAAACCATTGCCAAATGGTTACCGAAATGCAGAAATGTTCGTTCGGCCATCTCTGCATAAACTTCGAAATTTGGTCGAGTTCTATCAACATCCTTAAGCCAAATAGGTGGAGTAATCGTACGGTCAATCTCAACACGATGGGTCAGCTTCGAATACGATGCTTTGTCACTGAATTTGACGTAACTCACTCTACGTTGGTGTACCTCCCCCTCTCCTATACTTTCAGCTGTCGGAATGGTTGTGGAAAGTATAATTCCTAGATATTCTGCGAGGTCAGCACAGGCCTGACGGTAACGACTGTACACATAAATCATGCTTTGGAGTAATTCATAATTTGGCAGAGTATTGGCTACCCATCGACGCTCGATCTTGACAGCTGCGGCTGCACTCACACCGTGTGGAAGCTCTGCCTCGGCCAGGCGCATCAATTTTTTGATGCCGCCACTAAGTAGCTCGGAACGACCGATCTCAATCGATGCATCGTTCTCGGTGAAATACGAGTACACCAGCGCAACAGACAGCGAGCTGAACAACTCCAGATCGCCCTCTTTTTCGATGTAGTTCCGAGATTCCTTTGCCCAAAGCATGACCTCGTCGCCAGACCAATACTTCCCAATCGCCGATGACAGCCATTTTTCGTAATCAGGAATATTCGCCTTATCTTTTGCGATTAGAAAAGTCACAGTGCGGATAATTGTGAGGAACTGGTTTACATTACGGCGGAACAAATCGGGTTCGAAATAAGTCTCTCCACAATTCGTAAGTGCATGCGCGGCATCACTCAGCCGACGCTCCCATCTTTGCATTATATGATCCCCAAAAAACGATAGTTGAACTGCTATTCAGTTGCAGCGTCTGGCTGGTAGTATTCATCACCATGTGACTCTAACTCATCTGATAACTAATGTCAGTGGAAGATCGCATTGAAACATCTTAGTTTTTTTCATGTGACGCAGCAGCGATTCTCGTATCAACGTTCGATCCGGTTCACTCAAGCTCAGCAGCGGCCGCTCCGGGTACTTGTACATCTGTGCTCTTTTTGATAAGCGGTCTTGCCGGCCAAATTGATGCACATGCGCCACGCGCGCCACCCAGCCAAAGAAGCCGACCTCGATCTGGTCGCCGGTCGCTTTTACTTTCAGATGCTTGGCAGTGCGAATCTTGGCGAACATCGCCGCTTTCTGCCCTTGATCCGCCTATTCTTCCCCTTCAATTCATTGCGCCGCTTGCGCGCTGGATATGTGGCGTCATCCGGCCCCTGCTGTGCCTTGCTGCGCTGCGCCTGGCTACGGCGCAGTCGATGGCCACCTTGTGATTGATGGCGCGTCGCTGGGCCGGCTGCAGCTTGGCCAGCAGTGCGCCGGGCCGGGTTTCCAGCGTGTGGAGGTTGTCGCTCAAGGCGTGGCCTCTGGCGTGCGCCATTCAGCCAGCAGGGTCTCGCCGTCATACAACTTCCAGAACCCGGCCATACGCACCAAGGAAATATCGATACCGTGCGCGCCACCGTACCGCGCCGCCCCAGTCCTCACATCGATAAAAAAGCTTGACCTTCCAAGTGTGTCAGGTCGGATAAAGGTCATGGGAGTTGTTTCAGCTCAACAAAACCATGTCGACTCCAGTCGCGAAAGGCACAATGATGAAAGTCACACCAATAACCCTGATCACCGCGGTGCTGGGTACCGCGCTTGCCGTCAGCGGATGCAAGCAGACGGCATCGCCTGCCGCTGCGGCCAAGCCGCCCGGCGTTCCCGTTGCCGAAGTGGTCGTTCGCCAGGCAACACCCTACATCGAGTTCAACGGCTCGCTGACCGCCGTCAAGCGGGTTGAACTGCGCCCGCAGGTGGCCGGCTACCTGCAGGACGTGAGCGTGCCGGAAGGCCGCTTTGTCGAGAAGGGCAGCAAGCTCTTTGTGATCGATCCGCGCGTGTTCCAGGCGGCGGTGCATGCCGCCACGGCGCGCCTGCGCGAGGCCGAGGCGGCGTCGATGCTGGCGCAGGCCGAGCATGCACGGGCCGAACAGCTGTTCGCCACGAAGATCGTCGCGCGCGACCGTCTCGACGTGGCGACGGCGGCGCTGCATGCGGGCAAGGCACAGGTCGACGCCGCCAGGGCCGCGCTCGACGCCGCGCAGCTGGAGCTCGGTTTCACGCGCGTCACGGCGCCGATCAGCGGACGTGTCGGCCAAGTCCTCGTCACCGAGGGCAACTATGTCGCCAGCGGCGTGACGCCCCTGACGACGATCGTTTCCGTCGATCCCCTGCACGTCTATTTCGATGTTGATGAACGCACCTATTTGCGCTCGCTCGCCGCCGGCCGTGCCAGCGCCACCGCGCGTGGGGCGCAGGCGGCCAAGGTCATGGTGGCGCTGGCCACGGACAAGACATATGTACGTCCCGGCCGTGTCGATTTCCTGGCCAACGCCGCTGACCGCGGGACGGGTACGGTGCGCGTCCGCGCCGTCGTCGACAACCCCGATGGCAAACTGACGCCCGGCCTGTTTGCCAAGGTCAGGCTGGAGACGGGGGCGCAGCAAGCCAGGGTGCTCGTTTCCGATCAATCGATAGGCACGGACCAGGGGCGCCGCTATGTGCTGGTGGTCGGCAAAGGCGACAAGACCGAGTTCCGGCCCGTCGAGCTTGGCCCGATGGTCGATGGTTTGCGCGTGATCGAGCAGGGGCTGCAGCCGGGCGAGCGCATCGTCGTCAAGGGCCTCGTGCGCCCGGGCATGCAGGTGACGCCGCAGCCGGCCGGCATTGACGGCACGCCCATCGCCGTGCCGAAAACATCGGGAGCCGCGTAATGTCCTTCCCACGTTTTTTCATCGACCGCCCGATCTTTGCCATCGTCCTTTCGGTCCTGATGGTGCTCGCCGGCATCGTTGCTTTTTTCCAGATGCCGCTCAGCGAATATCCTGCCGTGACGCCGCCGACCGTCCAGGTCAGCGCCGCCTATCCTGGCGCCAATCCCAAGGTGATCGCCGAAACGGTGGCGGCGCCGCTCGAGCAGGCCATCACCGGGGTCGAGGGCATGCAGTACATGTCGTCGCAATCGGCAACCGACGGCCGCATGACCCTGACCGTCACTTTCGCGCAGGGAACGAATGCCGACATGGCGCAGATCCAGGTGCAGAACCGGGTCTCGCGCGCACTGCCGCGTTTGCCTGAAGAAGTGCAGCGCCAGGGCGTCGTCACGCAAAAAACCTCGCCGGACATCCTGATGGTGGTGCACCTGCTGTCGCCCGACAAACGCTACGATCCCCTGTACATATCAAACTACGCCTACCTGCAGGTGCGCGACGAGCTGTCCCGCATCCCCGGCATCAGCGACGTCCTCGTCTGGGGCGCGGGCGAATACAGCATGCGGCTGTGGCTCGACCCGAACCTGATCGCCGCACGCGGCCTGACGGCCGGCGAGGTGATTGCCGCCGTGCGCGAACAGAACGTGCAGGTGGCAGCCGGTTCCGTCGGCCAGTCGCCCGATTCCAGCGCCGCCTTCCAGGTGACGGTCAACACGCTCGGACGCTTGACCGACGAGGAACAGTTCGGCGACATCATCATCCGCACGGGCGCCGAAGGCCAGGTGACGCGTTTGCGCGACGTGGCCCGCATCGAGATGGGCGCCGACGCGTATGCGTTGCGCAGCCTGCTCGACGGCGAGCCCGCCGTCGCTCTGCAAATCATTCAAAGCCCCGGCGCCAATGCGCTCGACGTTGCGCAGGCGGTACGCGACACCATGCAGCGGCTGGAGGAAAATTTCCCGGCCGGACTGAGCTCGCGCATTGCCTATGACCCGACGGTCTTTGTGCGTGCCTCGCTGGAGTCGGTGGCAACGACCTTGCTGGAGGCGATCATTCTCGTCGTCATCGTGGTGGTGCTGTTCCTGCGCAACTGGCGTGCCTCGCTGATCCCCCTCATGGCGGTGCCGGTGTCGCTGATCGGCACCTTCGCCGTCATGCACCTGATGGGTTTTTCGCTCAATACCCTGTCCCTGTTTGGCCTGGTGCTGTCGATCGGCATCGTCGTTGATGACGCCATCGTGGTGGTCGAGAACGTCGAACGCCATATCGAACATGGCGAGGAACCCAGGCAAGCGGCAAGGCGCGCCATGGACGAGGTCACTGGTCCCATCATCGCGATCACCTCGGTGCTCGCCGCCGTGTTCATTCCGACCGCCTTCCTGAGCGGCCTGCAGGGCGAGTTCTACCGCCAGTTCGCGCTGACGATCGCCATCTCGACCATATTGTCGGCCGTCAATTCGCTCACGCTCAGTCCGGCGCTTGCCGGTATTCTGCTCAAGCCACGCAAGGTCAAGGCCGGGGCCGAGGCCGAGGCCGTGCATGATCCGCGCAGCCTGCGTGGGCGCGCCGAGCGCCTGTTGCAGATGCTGGGCCGGCCGTTCCAGCGCGCGCCGGATGCGTATGGCAACACGGTGCGCAAAGTCGTCAGGATCAGCGGCGTGGCCTTGCTCGTGTACGGCGGCCTGCTCGCGCTGACCTTCTTCGGCTTCAAGGCCGTGCCACCGGGCTTTGTGCCGATGCAGGACAAATACTATCTGGTCGCGATTGCGCAGTTGCCCAACTCGTCATCGCTGGACCGGACCGACGCGGTCGCCAAGCAGATGTCGAAGATTGCGCTGGCCGAGCCTGGCGTTGAAAGCGTCGTTGCCTTCCCCGGCTTGTCGATCAACGGCTTCGTCAACGTGCCGAACGCGGCCGTCATGTTCGTCATGCTCGACCCGTTCAAGGCCCGAACGACGCCCGATCTCACGGCGAGCGCGATCGCCGCGCGCCTGCAGGCGAAATTCGCCGGCATTCCCGACGGTTTCCTGGGCGTGTTCCCGCCGCCGCCGGGCCCCGGCCTTGGCGCGACCGGCGGCTTCAAGATGCTGGTCGAGGACCGCGGCAGCGCCGGGCTCGATGCCCTGGTGCAGCAGACGCATATCCTGATGACCAAGGCAAGCGAGTCGGGACAGGTGGCCGGCCTCATGACCAGCCTGGACGTCAATGCCCCGCAGCTCGAGGTCGCCATCGACCGTACCCAGGTCAAGAGCCAGGGCGTGCGCCTGGCCGACGTGTTCGAGTCGCTGCAGATCTACCTCGGTTCCCTCTACGTCAACGACTTCAACCGCTTTGGCCGGACCTACAAGGTGACGGCCCAGGCCGATGCGGAGCATCGCATGCAGGCCGAGGCCATCGGCCGCTTGCAGGTACGCAATGCGGCCGGCGACATGCTGCCCTTGTCATCGTTTGTCACCGTCACGCCAAGTTCCGGCCCGGACCGCGTGGTTCACTACAATGGCTATCCCTCGGCCGACATCTCGGGCGGCGCGATGCCAGGCGTCAGTTCGGGGCAGGCCGTGGCGGTCATGGAACGCATTGCCAAAGAGGTGCTGCCTGAAGGCATGAGCTTTGAGTGGACCGACCTTACCTACCAGCAAAAGCTGGCCGGCGATTCGGCGCTGTTCATCTTCCCGCTGTGCGTGCTGCTCGCCTATCTCATTCTTGCCGCGCAGTACAACAGCTGGTTGCTGCCGCTGGCCGTCCTGCTGATCGTGCCGATGTGCTTGCTGAGTGCGATCATCGGCGTGTGGCTGGCGGGAGGCGACAACAACATCTTCGTGCAAATCGGACTCATCGTGCTGGTCGGATTGGCGGCCAAGAACGCCATTCTCATTGTCGAGTTCGCACGTAGCCAGGAAATGGAAGGGGCCAGCGCGCTCGACGCCGTCATCGAGGCTTGCCGGTTGCGGCTGCGGCCCATCCTGATGACCTCGCTTGCCTTCATCGCCGGCGTCGTGCCGCTGGTGTTCGCCAGTGGCGCCGGCTCCGAGATGCGCCAGGCCATGGGCATCGCGGTGTTCGCCGGCATGCTGGGCGTGACGCTGTTCGGCTTGTTCCTCACGCCCGTGTTTTATGTGGTGATGCGCGCCCTGGCGGCCCGCTTCGAGCGCCACACGCCAACTCCCCAGACCAGCATGAACAGGAGCACGACATGAATCGCCCGTATCAAACAATTGTAGTTTCATTGAGTGGGCTCACCTTGCTGGCTGGCTGCGCGGTCGGCCCCGATTATGCGCCGCCGTTGCCGCCGCCGCTGTCCGCATCGCAGTTTTCCGGCAGCTTGGGTCAGAGCCACGCCGGTCTCGTGCCGGGGGCGGTCGAGGTGGAGTGGTGGCGCAGCTTCGACGACCCGGTGCTGGTCACCCTGATCCAGCGGGCGCTGGCGGCGAACCATGACGTCGGCATCGCTGCCGCCCGGCTCGCGCAGGCAAAAGCCCTGCTGCGCGAAGACAGGCAGGGCTTCCTGCCGCAGGGTGGCGCCGCGCTCGGTTACGAGAAGCGCCGCTTGAGCAAGGCCGAGACGCTGCCCGGCCAGCCGCGTCAGAGCGAAAGCTATCGCGGCGCCGTCGATGCTTCCTGGGAGATCGACCTGTTCGGCCGTGTGCGGCGCTCCGTGGAGGCGGGCCAGGCGCAGGCGGGCTCGCGCGAAGCCTTGCTGCGCGGCGTGCAGGCGGGCGTGGCCGCCGCGGTGGCGGCTACCTGGTTCGAGCTGGGCGGCATCGAGGCTGAACTCGCTGTCGTTGCCAGCATCGTGCAAAGCCAGCGCGACAGCCTGGCGCTGGTCGAGCGCATGCTGAGCGCAGGCTCTGCCAGCGAGTTCGACCGCCTTCGCGCCGAGGCCTTGCTGCGCTCGGTGGAGGTGGCCGCGCCCGAACTGGAGCGCCGCCGCGCGGCCTGCGTCAACGCGCTGGCGGTCCTGCTTGGTGAAGTGCCGCAGACGTTCAACCTTCCCGCCGCCCCGCCGGCAAGTGACGCGCTGACGGTGCGGGCGATTGCCGTGGGCGACCCTGCCGGGCTGCTCGCGCGGCGCGCCGATATTGCGGCGGCCGAGCGCAACCTGGCTGCCGCGACGGCCCGCATCGGGGTGGAGACGGCTGGCCTGTATCCCGAGGTCCAGGTAACGGGTTCCATCGGACTGGTTGCGGGCAGCCTCGATGCCATGGGCGACGCTGGCATGCAGTCGAGCTTGCTTGGCCCCGTGATTCGCTGGAATCTGCTCGATACGGGGCGCGTGCGCGCCCGCATCGCCGCCAGCGAGGCGCGCACCCGGGAGGCCCTGCTTGTCTATGACCAGACCGTTCTGCGCGCACTGCAGGAAACGGATGATGCCTTCAAAGCCCATGGCACCGCAGGCAGCACGCTTGGGCTGCGGCTGATGGAGGCGGCGGCAAATCGCGAGGCTGCGCATCTTGCCAGGCTACAGTTTTCCGCAGGCGCAGGCCTCTACCTGGAGGTGCTCGAAGCGGAGCGCGCCGACTTTGCCAGCCGGCGTGCGCTGGCCGTCGCGCGCACCAACCAGCGGCTTGCCGTTGTCAGCATCTATAAGGCGCTGGGTGGCGGCTGGGAGATTTGCGCGCAGGCAAGCTACGACTGTGATGGCGCCGGGTCGCTTCCGCGGACGACGCAACTCGCCGGCAGGCCGTGACCTGACTGCGTCCGAGCAGCATGCCGGGCCAGCCCTGTTGATACACGGCGGCCCGGGTCTTGCGCCTTTTGCTTGACCATCCCTGCGTTGTAAGCCAAATACTCCATATCAATCGCAATACGCGGGAAATTGATCTGGAGAACGCCAATGCAACAATTTATACCTGATCCGAAAAGATGGGCTGCTCTGGCCTTGCTGTGCGCCGCGCAGTTCATCGTGATCCTCGATACGTCCATCATCGGTGTGGCACTGCCCGCCATGCAGCGGGACCTCGGCTTCAGCGCCAGCGGGCTGAGCTGGATCTTCAATGCCTATGTCATCACCTTTGGCGGCCTGCTGCTGCTGGGAGGGCGGCTGGGCGACCTGCTTGGCGCCCGCCGCATTTTTACGGGCGGATTTGCCATACTGACCGCCGCTTCGCTGCTGGCCGGGCTGGCACACAGCCAGGAAATGCTGCTTGCCGGCCGTGCACTGCAGGGAGTGGGCGCCGCATTGATCGCGCCGTCCGCACTGACGATCATCATGCGCCTTTTCGGGCATGACGGCGCGGAACTGGGCAAGGCATTCGGCTTCTGGGGGGCGGCCGCTGCCGCAGGCGGCTCAGCCGGCGTGTTTCTGGGCGGCGTCATTACCGAATGGATGGCGTGGCAGTGGACTTTCCTGATTAACGTGCCGCTCGGCCTGCTCGTGCTGGCCCTGATTCCAGCCGTGCTCCGCAAGTCTGCGCGCAGCAGCGGGGCCATCGACTGGTTTGGCGCGATCAGCGTGACTGGCGCGCTGGTCAGCCTGGTGTATGCCATCGTCACCATCGAATCTGCCGGGTCTGGCTCTGTGCCGGTTTTGCCGATGTCGGCCGGACTGTTCGCCGTCTTCCTGATCAGCCAGTTCGTGCGACGCGAACCGCTGCTTCCCTTGGGCATCTTCAAGGCGCGGAACTTGGCAGCAGGCAATGTTGTGATGGCGCTGCTTGGCGCCGCCTGGATCCCGCTCTGGTTCTTCCTGAACCTGTATCTGCAGCAAATTCTTGGTCTGTCGGCGCTCGCCAGCGGCTTGGCCCTCCTGCCCATGACCATGACGATCATGGTCGTGATGGTGGGATTTTCCGGCAAGCTGATAGGACGGTTTGGCGTCAAGTCCAACCTTGTGCTTGGCTTGTTCCTGATGGCTGGCGCACTGCTCATGTTTGCGAACCTTCCGCTGAACGGCTCCTATGTGACGCACGTTCTCCCGGCCTCCATGCTGGCCGCCCTGGGGATGGCCCTGGCGTATATTCCGACGACGATGACAGGCATGGCCGGCGCCAGGCCTGAGGAAACAGGCCTCGCATCAGGCCTGATCAATACGAGCTACCAGATCGGCTCTGCCATCGGTCTCGCCATCATGGTTGTGCTCTCGACCTCCGGCATTGGCCACGGCACCGGGCACACCGCCGAAGGCATGCTGGCGGGTTTCCAGGCGGCATTCCTGGGAGCTGGTGTCGCCGCCGGCCTGGCCGCGTTCGCGGCACTGGTCTTCGTTGGATCTGCTGGTCCGCAACGCGAGGTGGCCGCGGGCTAGCGCGGCTTCAGCGAACGCACATGCACGGCATGCATCATCGGCCGTGCATTTCATCGCCCGTTTCCGCCATCCTGTCCCCGGATTTCCGTCTCCTGTCGCTGTAGTCAACCTGGCAATACGGGTTTGGCCTATGATTTGCTGGCACGTGCACGTGTGACGTTTCCCTTCATCCATCAACCATGAGGTGTCCATGATTCGCTATGTCCTGCCTGTCCTGTTGTTCGCCGGCGCACTGCCGGCGCACGCCCAAGCCCCCGTCAAAGAAGCGCCGCTGATCGAGCGGGCCAAGCTGTTCGGCAATCCCAGCAAGTCCGGTGGCAAGCTCAGTCCTGACGGGCGGTGGCTGTCGTGGATCGCGCCGCGCGATGGCGTGCTCAATGTGTGGGTGGCGCCGGCCAATGATCTGGCGCAGGCGCGTCCGCTGACGGACGAAAAGGTGCGGCCCATCCGCAGCAGCTTCTGGTCGCCCGATTCGACAACCCTGCTGTTCATCCAGGACAAGGGCGGCGATGAAAACTTCCTGCTGTACGGCGTGAACGTGGCGAGCGGCAAGCAGATCAATTACACGCCGTTCGAGAAGATGCGCGTGCGGATCGTGCAAATCAGCAGCAAGGTGAAGGACCGCATCCTCGTCGGCATCAACAACCGCGATGCGCGCTGGCACGACGTGCACAGCCTGGACCTGGCCAGCGGCAAGCTGACCCTGGTGCAGCAGAACGATGGCTATGGCGGCTATGTCGCCGATGAGCTGCTCAACTTGCGCATCGCCAGCAAGGCGCGCACCGATGGCGGCATGCAGTATTTCCGCCTGAGCGATGGCAAGGTCGAGAGCACGCCGCTGGCTGAAGTCGGCCTGGAAGATGCGCAGACGACGTCGCCGCTGGGCTTTACGGTCGACGGCAAGACCCTGTACTGGACCGATTCGCGCGGCCGCAATACTTCGGCGCTGCTGGCGCAGGACGTGGCCAGCGGCAAGACCACGGTGGTGGCGCAAGACCCGCGCACGGATATCGCCGATGCGCTGTACGACATGCGCACTGGCAAGGTGCAAGCCTATACCGTCAATTACCTGCAGCAGGAATATCTGCCGCTGACGGACGAGCTGAAAGCCGACCTGGCTTTCCTGAAGAAAAATACGAAGGGCCAGTTCACGGTGACGTCGCGCACGGATGCCGACGACAAGTGGCTGGTGGCAGTCGACGCCGTCACGGCGCCGCCATCGAGCTGGCTGTACGAGCGCAAGACCAAAAAGCTCACGCGTTTATATGTGACGCGTCCGGAACTGGAAGGCGCGCCGCTGGTGCCCATGCATGCGCAGCAAATCAAGGCGCGCGACGGCCTGACCCTGGTGTCGTATCTGACCTTGCCGCAGGCGTCGAAGGCGACGGCCGGCGGCAAGGCCACGCAGGCCGTGCCGATGGTGCTGCTGGTGCACGGCGGCCCGTGGGCGCGCGACACCTATGGCTACAATGGTTATCACCAGTGGCTGGCCAACCGCGGCTACGCCGTGCTGTCCGTGAACTTCCGCGGCTCGACGGGCTTCGGCAAGCAGTTTATCTCGGCCGGCGACCTGCAGTGGGGCCGCAAGATGCATGACGACTTGCTCGACGCCGTGCAATGGGCGGTGCAGAGCGGCGTGACCACGGCCGACAAGGTGGCCATCATGGGCGGCTCGTATGGCGGCTACGCCACCCTGGCCGGCATGGCGTTTACGCCGACGACGTTTGCCTGCGGCGTCGATATCGTCGGCCCGTCGAACCTGTTTACCTTGCTGCAAACCATCCCGCCGTACTGGGAAGCGGGCAAGCAGCAGTTCTACAAGCGCATGGGCGACCCGACCACGGAAGAGGGCAAGGCGCTGCTCAAGGAACGTTCGCCGCTGAACTTTGCGCAGAACATCCAGCGCCCGCTGCTGATCGGCCAGGGCGCGAACGACCCGAGAGTCAACGTGGCTGAATCGGACCAGATCGTGGCGGCCATGGCGGCGAAGAATATTCCCGTCACGTATGTGCTGTTCCCGGACGAGGGCCATGGCTTTGCCCGGCCCGTGAACAACATCGCCTTCAATGCGGTGACGGAAAACTTTCTGGGACAATGCCTGTCTGGCCGCGCCGAGCCGATCGGCGCCACCCTGAAGGCGTCCACCGCGCAGGTCAAGCACGGCGCCGAGTTTGCGCCGGGGTTGAAGGAAGCGCTGCAGTAAAGGTGCTGTACAAGCGGGGCCGCCCATGCGCGGCCCCGCTTGCCATACAAAATCCCGCATACCGATGACGAGGCCGGGCATGTTGGGCGGGTGGCTAGCGACATGACAGCCTCCCGAGCCCCCGGCCACACGTAGAATCCACCGTCCACCCTGTCCGTTCGAAACGGCAGCGGCTCCCGAAACGATAGGCGCGCGCCGCGCGCATCCGCTAATTCACGTCGTGTGTTGGCGGCGTCGTCACATATCTCACACAGCAGGGGAAAGCAGGCTTGCCTGTGCCGAGCGGGGGGCGCTTTACCCTTCAGTGCCGCGCAAATAGCGCGCCACGGCATCGCTGCCAGCCATACGCTCCGCTCGGAAGCAGTGCTTGAAACAGTGTTATTTTTTCAAAACACTTGTCAAATGAGACATAAATGAGACAGTTTTTAATGGAATTTGATTTTTCTTAAAGACAGTGGCCTTTAGCAATACCTTATCGTTGCTTTTTGTATCACTTATAGTAGGATGCATTGATTAAAAGCAAGTCTCATAATCCTGGTAAACCTTTTCTGCGTGCTGACTGGCGGCTGAGAAATCGGTGTGAATGTTTGTCAAGGTGTGCGGCTGTTCGGGCAAGGTTCAGTCTTAAAAAATGTATGAAGGAAGACAAATGTTTCTAAATTTCACGAAATTTGGATGGCTATCCACGCCTGTCCGGGGTGTCGATGGCTGCATTGCCGGAGCCCATGGCGCGCCGCCTGCCCAAGGTCTGGCGCCGTCAATGCTGATGTACCTGGCGGGAACTTTGCTATTTGTCTTGCTGTCCCTTTTTTCCAGCCAGGCTTCCGCCGCCAGCACCTGCCCGAGCCCGCGCGCCGTCAGCGTCGTCGCGGGGGGAGAGTATTACGAGGATTACACCAATGCGCCTTGTTCCCAGTTCGGCCTGACGGGAACCCTGGTGGCGCCGCTGTATGGCACGCTGGAAGATTCGAATGCCACGAATGCCGTGCGCTACCGGAATACCAATTTCAGCGCGACTTCGGACACGTTTACCGTCAGGGATGATGTGGGGCAACCCATCGTCTACAACGTCACGATCACCTCGGCCATCGTGGTGGCGCCGGCCACCGTGCCAAATGCCACGGTGGCCCAGGCATACCCCACGACAACGTTTACATCGACGGGTGGCGCGGCGCCGTACACCTATGTCATCAGCGCTGGCGCCTTGCCGGCTGGCATGAGCTTGAGTGCTGGCGGTGTGCTGTCGGGTACGCCGACAGCGGGCGGCACCTTCAACTTCACCGTGCGCGCCACCGACTCGCTGGCCATCAATGGCACGCGTCCTTATACGCTGACGGTCTCCGCGCCCACCATCGCCATCCTGCCGACGACCCTGCCTGCAATGACATCCGGTCTCGCCTACAGCCAGACGATAGCTGCCAGCGGCGGCACCGGCACGTACACCTATGCCAGAACGGCCGGCAGCCTGCCCGCAGGCTTGACCCTGGCATCGAACGGCACCCTGTCCGGCACGCCCACGGCGGCCGGAGCCTACAGTTTTACCGTCACCGCGACCGACAGCAGTACCGGCGCCGGCCCCTATTCGGGCGCGCGCGCCTATTCCGGCACGGTAGCGCCCGGTGCGCCGACGGCCGGCGCCGCCAGCGCCACGGTGGCTTACGGCAGCAGCGCCAACCCGATCACCCTGAACCTGAGCGGCGGTGCGGCGACGTCGGTGGCCATCAGCTCCAGCGCCTTGCATGGCACGGCGACGGCCAGCGGCACCAGCATTACCTATACGCCGACGGCAGGCTACGGCGGGCCGGACAGCTTTACCTACACGGCCAGCAACGGCATCGGCACCTCGGCGCCGGCCACCGTGACGATCACGGTTGCCAGCCCCACCATCGTCCTTGCACCGAGCACCGTGCCGGCGGCAACCGTCGCGCTAGCCTACAGCCAGACTGTGACCGCCGCGAACGGCACGGGTCCCTACACTTACGCCATCAGCGCCGGCTCCCTGCCGGCCGGACTCAGCCTGAATACAGCTACCGGTACGCTGTCTGGTACGCCAACGGCCGGCGGCGTGTTTAACTTTACCGTGCGCGCCACGGACAGTTCGTCGGGCAGCGGCCCGTATTCCGGTGCGCGCGCCTACTCGCTGACGGTGTCGGCGCCATCGGTCACTGTGGCGCCGTCAACCTTGCCGGTGATGACGGCAGGTCTCGCCTACAGCCAGAGCATTACGGCCGCCGGCGGCACGGCGCCGCATAGCTATGTCATCACTGCCGGCAGCCTGCCGGCGGGCTTGAGCCTGGCGGCGGACGGTACCTTGTCCGGCACGCCTGCGGTCGCCGGGGCCTACAGTTTTACCGTCACCGCGACCGACAGCAGTGGCGGCGCTGGACCCTATACGGGGGCGCGTGCGTATTCCGGCACGGTGGCTGCTGGTGCGCCCGTTGCCGCTAATGTCAGCGCCACGGTGGCGTACGGCAGCAGCGCCAACCCGATCACCCTGAACCTGAGCGGCGGCGCGGCAACCTCGGTGGCCGTGGCGTCCGCCGCCAGCCATGGCACGGCGACATCCAGCGGCACCAGCATTACCTATACGCCGACGGCCGGCTACGGCGGACCGGACAGCTTTAGCTACACGGCCAGCAACGGCGTGGGTACCTCGGCGCCGGCCACTGTGACGATCACGGTCAGCGGACCCACCATCACGATTACGCCAAGCACCGTGCCCGCGGCAACTGTGGGGACGGCCTATAGCGAGAACGTGACTGCCGCGAACGGCGCCGCGCCCTACACCTATGCGATCAGCGCCGGTTCCCTGCCAGCCGGGCTCAGCCTGAATACGTCCACAGGTTTGCTCTCGGGCACGCCGACGGCGGCAGGCACGTTCAATTTCACCGTGCGCGCCGAGGACAGTTCGACGGGCAGCGGCCCGTATACCGGCGCGCGTGCTTATTCGCTGACGGTGGCGGCACCGGCGATCGGCATCGCGCCGGCGACCCTGCCGGCCATGACGGCAGGCGTCGTTTTCAGCCAGGCCATCACCGCCACGGGCGGCACGCCAGCCTATAACTATGCCGTTACCGCCGGCAGCCTGCCCACCGGCTTGACCCTGGCGGCGGACGGCACCCTGTCCGGCACGCCGGCGGCAGCGGGCGCTTACAGCGTCACCATTACCA
>NZ_JABXFH010000008.1:0-160339 GCF_013372745.1 Janthinobacterium sp. BJB401
CGCCTGGTTGCCCAGGCAATACCTCCCGCTACGCGAAATCCCGCGCCAGGCACTGAGCGGCAAGGCGGACCGCAAAGCCTTGCAGGCGATGTTCGCCAGCGACAACGTGGCGGCGCCCCTGCCGCACGCCGCGCGCGACACCGCGCAGGCGGGCGCCTGCATAGAGCGGCTGGCGGCGGCCCTGGCCGACACCCTGGGCATGCCTGGCGCCGCGCTGGAGCACGACCTGCCGTTTGCCGAACTGGGACTCGATTCGCTCGGCGTGCAAGTGTATGCGCTGCGCGTGAGCACGGACTTCGGCGTGCGCCTGCGTGCCGAGGAGCTGTTTGAATTTTTCACGCTGGAACTGCTGGCGCAAGCCATCGCCGCGCGGCAGGACAGCAGCGCCGCCTCCCTGGCCCACGCCGGGGCATAAGGATGAGCATGCAAACCAGCAGCGATATCTGCATCATCGGCGGCGGCATCAGCGGCCTGTATCTGGCGCTGCGGCTCAAGCGCAGCGCGCCGCAATTGCGCATCCAGCTGTTCGAGGCGCTGGAGGCGGTCGGTGGCCGCGTGCAGACCGAACCCATGTTGAGCGGCCAGTTCCGCGCCGAATTCGGCGCCGTGCGCATCGAACCGGACCTGCAGCCCTTGATGGACCAGTTTGTGCAGCAACTGGGCATCGCCACCAGCGCCATCACCTCGCATGAAGCCTGCTCGGCGATCCGGCCCGACCTGACGCGCCTGACGCCGGCCGAACGGGCCGTGGCCGAGCAGGCCGCCGGCGGCGACGTCGCCTGGGCGCTGCTGTGGCATGGCATCGCGCAGGTCATCGGCGCACAATGGCCGCTCGCCAGCGACCATCTGGAACGTCCGGCCCGCGCTGAGGAAAAGGCCAGCTTCCGGCGCCTGGCGCAGTTTGGCGGACGCCCGCTGTACCAGCAGGGCATGTGGAACGTGCTGAGCGAGGTGCTGAGCCATGAAGCCGTCGAATTCACCCGCGAAAAAGGCGCGTTCTACAATTTCAAGAACCAGAATCCCAACGCCGCCGACTGGATCTGCCAGCTGCTCGACATGCGCCTGATGCAGCGCCCCTCGTACATTCCGCAGGGCGGCATGCAGGCGCTGATCGACGCCGCCGAACAGGCCGTGCGCGCGGCCGGCGTCGATATCCATGTGCGCCACCAGTTGCTGGCCTTTGGCGAACGCGCCGATGGCGCACTCGATCTGCAGTTGCTGCATGACGGCGAACGCGTGACGCTGCGCACGCGGCGCCTGATCCTGGCCCTGCCGCGCAGCGCCCTGGAAGCGCTGGCGCCGTCGCTGCCCGCGCCGGTGCAGGCCAGCCTGGACGCCGTGCTGTGCTTCCCCATCGTCTGGGCCTCGTGCGTGATGGCCGATCCCTGGTGGTCGCCCGGTACCCCGCCCGGCAGCGGCGAAGGCGCCACCACCCGCGCCGCCCATTTCGAATCGCATCCCGAGCAGCCCGAAGCCTACGGCCTGGCGATGTTCTACAACGACGACCCCTGGTGCCACTACTGGGCCAACCTGACCGATACGCCAGGCGCGCGCTTCCCGCACAAGGGCCGGCCGGTGCACAGCAGCGACGAACGCCTGCGGCAGGCCCTGGTGCGCACCTTGCAGCAGACCTTTGGCCGCGACGACGAGCCGCAGCTGCTCGAATGGGGCTTGTGCGACTGGAGCGCGGCGCCGTTCGGCGCCGGTGTGCATTTCTGGAAACCCGGACGCGATTCGGAACAGGTGATGCGCACCCTGGCCGCATTCGCCCTCGGCGACGACGGCCGCGCGCCGCAGGTGCATATCTGCGGCGAGGCCTATTCCGACTTCCAGGGCTTTTTCGAAGGCGCGCTGCGCTCGGCCCAGCGCGTGCTGCAGGCGCTGCCGGCATACGCGACTTCCTCCCATCAAGGATCAGACCATGAATGCCACTAATCTCCCCTCCCCGAGCGACATCGCCATCGTCGGCATGGCTTGCGAACTGCCCGGCCAGGCCGATACCCTGGCCGGTTTCGAACATGTGCTGATGCACGGCATCGACGCCACCAGCGCCTTGCCGGCCGAGCGCTTCGACAGCGCCACCCGCGACGGCCTGGCCGCCGCCGCCCGCCATGGCGGCTATCTGCAACGCTCGCCATGGATGTTCGACGCCGGCTGCTTCGGCATCGCGCCCAAGGAAGCCGCCTACATGGATCCGCAGCACCGCCTGCTGCTCGAATGCGCCTACCACGCGCTCGAGGATGCCGGCCTCGATCCGGCGGCGTTGCGCGGCAACCCGTGCGGGGTGTTTGTCGGCGTCAGCACCAGCGATTTCGGCCGGCGCATGGCTGCCAGCGGCGACTACAACGGCTACCTCAGCCGCGGTGCGCTGGGCAGCATGGCGGCCGGCCGGCTGTCCTACCATTTCGGCCTGGAAGGCCCCAGCCTGGTGGTCGACACGGCCTGCTCATCGTCGCTGGTGGCGCTGCACCAGGCCATTTCAGCGCTGCGCGAAGGGCGCTGCGGCATGGCCATCGTGGCGGGCGTGTCGCTGATCCTGGCGCACGACTACAGCGCCGACCTCGCCGCCGCCGGCATGCTGGCGGCAGACGGCCGCTGCAAGCCCTTCACCCGCCATGCCGACGGTTTCTCGCGCGGCGAAGGCGTCGGCGCCATCGTGCTGCTGCCGGCCGCCGACGCGGCGGCGCGCGGCATGCGCGCGTACGCCCACGTGCTCGGCAGCGCCATCAACAGCGATGGCCGCAGCAACGGCATCACCGCGCCATCGAAAAGCGCCCAGCGCCGCCTGATGGAACAGGCGCTGCACAGCGCCGGCCTGACGCCGGCACAGGTGTCGCACATTGAAACCCACGGCACCGGCACCGCGCTGGGCGACCGTATCGAACTGGACGCGCTGGGCGAGGTATTCGGCCGGCGCGACACGCCGCTGTTCCTCGGCGCCGCCAAGGCCAACATCGCCCACTGCGAGGGGGCCGCCGGCATTGCCGGCATCATCAAGATGGCGCTGAGCCTGCATCGGCGCCGCATCGCGCCGCACTGCTTTGCGCACGATATCGATGCGGCCGTCGCCAGCGCACTGCCGCAGGCGGTGCTGCCCGCGCAAGCGCTGGCCTGGCCCGGCGACAGCCGCCGCATCGGCGGCGTCAGCTCCTTCGGCATGAGCGGCAGCAATGCCCACGTGCTGCTGGGCGAAGCGGCCGACGCGCCGCTGGCGGCGCCGGAGGTCGCGGCCGACGGCCCGCAGCTGCTGCAGCTGTCGGCCCGCAGCACCGGGGCACTGCAGGCCCTGGCGCAAGACTATGCTGGCTGGCTGGCGCAGCCGGACGCTCCCGCCGCCGCGGCCGTCTGCCACGCTGCGCTGTTCCAGCGGCAACAGTGGAACCAGGCCCGGCTGTCAGTCGCGGGCAACAATGCATCCGAACTGGCAGCGCAACTGCTCCGGCGCCTGGACACGCCCTTGCGCCCCCGCCCGGCCTCGGCGCGGGTCGCACTGGTATTTACCGGCCAGGGCAGCCAGTACACCAACATGGCGCGCCAGCTGTACCAGCAAAATACCCTGTTCCGCTCACTGCTGGAGCCGCTGGCCGCCCGCCTCGACCATCTGGCGGGCGAGGATACGCACATCCTCGACGCACTGTTTGCCGGCGACGCCGAGCTGCGCCAGCCGAGCGGACGCGAGCGTCAACGCAGCGCCCAGCTGTCGCTCTTCCTGATCGAATATACGCTGGCCGAATTCTGGCGCGCGCTGGGCTTGCGGCCGGTGGCGGTGCTGGGCCACAGCGTTGGCGAATACGCCGCTGCCTGCGTGGCCGGCGTGATGGACTTCGACGTGGCCGTGCGCATGCTGCTGGCCAGGGCCGACGCCATGGAAGCGGCCTGCGCCGCCAGCGACTCGGCCATGCTGGCCGTGTCCGCCACGCCGCAGCAGCTGGCGCCGCTGCTGGCGCGCATCTGCGCCGACGAACCGGCGCTCTGGATCGCCGTGCGCAATAGCGCGCAATCGGTGGTGGTGGCGGGCCGCGCCACGGCGCTCGCGCAACTGTCCCAAGCCGCCGCGGACGCCGGCCTGGTTTGCACGCCGCTGGCCACGCGGGGCGCCTTCCACACGCCGCTGATGGCGCCGGCCGCCGCGCAATTCGCCGCCGCCTGCGCGGCGATCGCGCCGGCGCTGCGCGCGCCGGCCGCCGCCGTGCGCTTTTATAGCTCGGTCGACAGCGACGACCCGGCCGCGCTGGAGCAAGGCGTCGATCAGCTGCGCTACTGGAGCGAGCAGATTCAGACGCCCGTCAATTTTGCCGACGCCATTGCCCGCCTGCTGGCGGACGGGCCGGACCTGGTGCTGGAAATCGGCCCGCGCGCCGTGCTGACCCCATTGACGGCCAGCGCCGCGCGCCTGGCCGGCCGCGCCATCGTCTGCCTGCCCAGCCTGGACATGCGCCACGACGACGTGCCCACCGTGCTGCGCGCGCTGGGCAGCCTGAGCGAACATGGCGCGCTCGATCCACGCCAGGCGATGCGGCAATTCGCCGTCCAGGCAGAACGCCCCGTGCCAGCCGGACTGCCGCTGTACCCGTTCCAGCGCGAGCACGTCCAGCCGGCGTCGTGGCAAGCCAGCCTGCCGGCCCGGGGCGGCGCCGCCATGGCGCCAGTGCCGCCGGTCGCGGCGCTGGCGATACGCCATGAACTGAGCCTCGACCCGCAGGCCGGCGACAGCTGGCTGCAGCAGCACGTCATCGATGGCGCCGCCGTCCTGCCCGGCATGTACTACCTGTCCAGCGCCTTCAGCCTGGCGCAGCGCTGGCTGCCGCAGGCGGCGGATGCCGCTGCGCAGCAATTGACACTGCGGGACCTGCTGATCCATCAGCCGCTGGCGCTGGCGGCCGACGCTCCTGCCGCGCTGACGGTGGACATCGGCGGCCCGGATACACGGCAGTCGTATCAGCTGCGCTACAGCGCGCCCGGCCATGCGCGGGCGCTGCACGCCGAAGTGCGCGCCGGCTGGAACGCAATGCCACAGCCCGACAACGCGGACGCCCCGGGAACGGCGGCGCAGTGGGACGATGCCGCGCCCTTCTATGACCATTACCGTGCCCGCGGCGTCAGCTATGGCCCCCTGTTCCAGCGGGTGCAGGCCAGCCACCGGGTATCGGATAGCGAACTGTGGGGACGCATCCTGCCGCCGGAGGCGCCCACGGCCAGCCTGCCGCTGTGGCATGCGGCCCTGCTCGACAACTGCCTGCATACCCTGGGCATCTGCGCCGGCGACCCGCAGCAGGCCTACGTGCCGGTGTCGGTGGGCAGCGCCTGGTTCGACGCCAGCGCCGCCTGGAACGCCAGCATCCTTTGCCAGGCCGTGCTGCGGCCGGCGCCCGCCGGTTTCCTTGATGGCGAACTGCGGCTGTATTCCGGACAGGGGCGCTGCATCGGCGTCTTGAGCGAAGTGAGCTGCGCGGCCCTGGGCGCCGCGGCCATGCCTGCCGCCCTGCCGCTGCACGCGGTCGACTGGGTGGCGTACACGGCGCCCGCAGGCTTGCCGGCCCGGCCCGCCGCCGGCGAGCAATGGCTGCTGGCAGCGGCCGCCAACAGCAGCTTGCCGGCGGCATGCGTGCAATGGCTGGCGGAGGCCGACGTGCATACCCGCCACGCGCAGTGGGACGCCGACGGCAAGCTGCATGGCGCGGAATCGGCCACGGCACCGCTGCGCACCATCCTGGTATTGCTCGACCCGGCCCACCCGCAGCCGGCGGATGCGGCTGCACTGGCGCACTGGGTACGCGGCTGGCGCGAAACGCTGCAAGTGCTGCTGGACCGGCAGCCCGGCCAGCCTTTGCAGCTATGCCTGGCCGACGTGGCCGCGCACGCCGATGGCGAGGCCGCGCACACCCGCCGCGCCCTGGCGCAAGCGCTGGCAACGAATTTGCGCAGCGAACTGCCGGCGCTCGACGTGAGTTGGCTGGACAGCGACGCCGATGGCGCAGCCATCGCCGCCGCGGCCTGCGCCGTGCGGGCGCAGCCGGCGGGACTGGCCGACGGCGGCATCGCCGCCAGCCTGTGGCGGCTGCGCGCCGGCATCCTGGCGCAACGGCGCACGCTGCGCGTGGCACAGCCCACGGCGCCGGATCAGCCTTGCTGCCGCGCCGACGGCACCTACTGGATCAGCGGCGTTTTCGGCGGCATAGGCCGCCACCTGGCCGAGCACCTGGTGCGCCATGCAGGCTGCCGCAGCCTCGTCCTCATTACCCGCGCGGCGCCAACGGAAGAACAACAGGCCTGGCTCGCGCAACTGGCCACGCAGGGCGTGGCGCTGCAACTGCTGCTGGCGGACCTGAACGATACGGCGTCGGCCAGCGCCGCGCTGGACGCGTGCGGCGCGCCCATGCACGGCCTGTTCCACCTGGCCGGCAGCCTGGATGACCGCCCCATCGGCGACATCGACGCGGCGCAATTGCAGCAGGTACTCGGCGCCAAGCTGGGCGGCGCATGGCTGCTGCACCGGCACGCCGCGCGGCATGCGGAACTCGACTATTTTGTCCTGTTCTCGTCGCTGGCCGCGCTGCTGGAATCGCCAGGCCAGCTCGCTTATACGGCCGCGAATGCGGGATTGCAGCTGCTGGCGGCGCAACGCCGGCACGATGGCCTGCCCGCCACCGTGATCGACTGGGGACCGTGGGACGGCGCGGGCATGATGCGCGGCCTGGCGCAGGGCAAACGTTCGCGCGCGCTGCGCCAGCTGGCACCGATGGCGCCGGCACGCGGCTGCGCCACGCTCGCCGCGCTGCTGGCCGGCCCGGAACGCGACGGCCATTACGCCGTGTACGCGCTGGCGCCCGCCGCCGCGGCAGGCCAGGAGCAGCCATGCGCCAGCGCCGGCGCGAACGCGGACGGCGACCTGCTGGCCCAGCTGATCGCCAGCGAAACAGGACATGCCGCCAGCACGCTCGACGAGCAGGCGACGCTGGAACAGCTGGGCCTTGATTCGGTGGGCCTGATCCGCATTCGCAGCGAACTGCAAAGCCAGCTGGGCCACAGCATCCCCGTGGCGCTGCTGCTGGCGGGCGGCACGCTGGCGGAACTGCGGCAACGCCTGGCCGGCCTGCAGCCGGCGGCAGCCGCGCAGGCCCCCGAGACCGTCCCGGACGCCGGGCCGGCCACGCCGCGCATTCCCCTGTCGCCCGGGCAGTTTTCGCTGTGGTACGAACAGCAGCGCCAGGATGCGGGCAACGCCTATCAATGCGCCATCGGCTGGCGCATCGACGGCACCGGCCTGGACATGGCGGCCCTGCAGGCCCGCTGGGAGGCACTGATCGCCGCGCACGAATTGCTGCGCGCGACCGTCGATGGCGACGACCAGGAGACGGGTCCCGCCTATGTGGTGCATGCGCCCGCCACGGTCCAGGCGGCCAACGCCATCCGGCAGCAGCCGGTGCAGGATGAGGCGGCGGCGCTGGCGCACATCGCCGACATGCTGGCCATGGCCCCTTCGCTGCACGACAGCTTTGCCACGCGCGTGACGCTACTGCGCGCGCACGACGGCACCGGCTACCTGGTACTGAGTTCCAACCATGTGCTGATGGACGCCAGCGCCATGTTTTACGTCGGCCAGCAACTCGCCGGCGCCTTGTGCGGACTGGCGCCGGCCGACAGCCCCGGACCGGTGGCGCAGTACCGCGACTTTGCCGCCAGCCAGCGCCAGCTCGGCGCCGACGCCGTGGCACGGGCGGCAGACCACATCGCGCCACAGCTGCTGGCGCAAGACGGCAGCCTGCTGCGTCTCGATTTGCCGTATGAGCGCACGCCGGCGCCGTCCGCCGCCGGCGACAGCGTGGCGATCCCCCTGTCCGCCGAAGCGATGCAGCGGCTGCGCGCCCTGCCCGCCAGCCGCCGCGCCAGCGTCTGCCTGGCGGCCTGGCTGCTGCTGCTGGCGCGCTACAGCGGCCAACAGCGCGTGCTCACCGGCGTGGCGTTCAACGGCCGCACCCAGCAACGCTGGCGCCACACGGTCGGCCACTTCGTCAATGTGCTGCCGCTGGTGCTCGACATCGACGAAAACGGCAACAGCACGGCGCTGGAACGCAGCGTCTCGGGCGCCCTGTTCGACCTGCTCGACTTCCAGGATATCCCGCTGGCCCAGCTGATGCGCGACGAGCGGCTGAAGGCGGCCGTGCAGGGCCACGATCCCCTGCAAAGCTATTTCAATTTCTTCGACGCCACGGAAATGCATCTGGAGGCAGGCGCCGCCAGACTGACGCCGCTGACGATCCCGCAACAGCTGGCGCAGTTCGACCTGAGCCTCTGGATCACGCAATACCAGGGGCATTGGGACATGCTGCTGAAGTTCCGCTGCAGCGCCTTCAGCCAGCCCGCCATGGCGCGCATGGCGGCACACTATGCGGCGCTGCTGGCGCAGCTGGCGGCCGGCAGCGACGACGCCGTGGCGCACCTGTCGATGCTGTCGGCTGCCGAGCAGCACTGCCTGCTGGGCGGCCAGGGCCCAGGCACGGCGCCGCTCGCCGCCGCCACGCCGGCCGGTGCGCAAGCATTGCCGGTATACCAGCAATTCCTGCTGCAGGCCGAACGCCATCCCACGGCCGTGGCGCTGGAATGGGACGCGCATAGCCTCAGCTATGCGCAATTGCGGCACCATGTCCAGCAGCTGGCCTCGCAACTGGCGGCGCTGGGCATCGGCAAGGAGCACACGGTCGGCCTGATGATGCCGCGCGCGGCCTGCCCGGAATCGGTGATCGCGATTCTGGCGCTGTGGCAATGCGGTGCCGCCTATGTCGCGCTGGACCTGCAGCATCCGCCGCAACGCTCGCTGTACATGCTGCAGACGGCGCGCTGCGCCTTGCTGCTAACGGCTGGCGAACGCCCCGGCACGGAGATGCAGGCGCTGCTGCGGGCGCAGGCGCAACTGGGCGTGCTGGAAATCGTCCTCGGGCAAGCGCTGTCGGTGCAGGTGCGGCAGGCGGTCGTGGTGCCGCCGGCCGAACGGCTGGAGCCGAACAGCCCGTATGCGGACGGCGGCGGCGACCTGGCGTATGTGCTGTACACCTCCGGCAGTACCGGCATGCCCAAGGGCGTGCTGGTCGAGCATGCGGGCCTGAGCGAGCGCCTGGCGTGGATGGCGGAATATTTCAGCTTTGGCCCCGGCGACAAGTTCCTGCAAGGCACGGTGCTGACGTTCGACATTTCCGTCCCGGAGTACTGCCTGCCGCTGATCTGCGGCGGCACCGTGGTGCTGCTGCCGCATGGCGCCGCTGGCAGCGCGCACGTGGCCGCCTGCCAGGCGCACGGCGTGACGATGATGAGCACGGTACCGTCGCTGCTCAACCTGCTGGTCACCGAGCTGGCCGCCTGCCACAGCCTGCGCCACGTCATCTCCGTGGGCGAGGCGCTGATGCGGCCCGTGGTGCAACAATGGCTGGCCTCGGGCACGGCAACGGTGCTGCACAACCTGTATGGCCCGACCGAAGCCACCATCTACGCCACCTTCCATGCCTGCCGCGCCTTGCCGCACGGCAGCGGCGCACTCATCGGCAAACCCTGTCCCGGTGTCAATTGCTGGGTGCTGGACAAGCTGGGACGGCCGGTGCCGGCTGGCGTGGCAGGTGAACTGTACCTGGGCGACAGCGGGGTCGCGCGCGGCTACATCGGCACGGTGCGCCAGCCCGATCCGTTCTACGGCAATCCGCAGCAGACGCCGCAGCGGCGCATCTACCGCACGGGCGACATCGTCAGATGGACCGCCGAGGGAGAACTGGACTACATCGGCCGCAATGATTTCCGCGTCAAGCTGCGCGGCCAGCTGATCGAACTGGGCGAGATCGAGCACGCGCTGCTAGCGCAGCCCGGCGTCCAGCATGCGTGCGCGCTGGTGATGGAAATCGGCCAGCCCGGTGCGACGACACGCCAGATCATGGCGGCCGTGATCGCCCGCACGCAAGCCGATGCGGCGCTGCTGCAACGGCTGCGCCAGCGGCTGCCCGAGTACATGCTGCCATCGCAGCTGTTCCAGTTCGACGCCTTCCCGCTCAACAGCAGCGGCAAGGTCGACCGCGCGGCACTGAGCGCCCTGTTGACGCAGCGGCTGGCACAGCAGCGCGAGCAGCGCCTGCCCGCCACGGCGGCGGCCCTGACGCCGCTGCAGCAGCGCATCTGTGCGCTGTGGCAGGAATTGCTGCAAGTGCCGGTGGTGGACGTCGACGAGAACTTTTTCCAGCTGGGCGGCGATTCGCTGGTGCTCACGCGCATGGTGCTGGCCGTGGAACGCACGCTGGGACTGCGCATCCAGTTCGGCCGTTTCGTCAGCAATCCCACCATCAACGGCTTGCTGGCGGCCGATGCGGCCGAGGGCACGGCACCGCCCCGGCGCGCCTACGAGGCCGACCTGGAACGCATGGGCGATCTGCCGCCGTTCCCCGCCGGCGCGACGCCGGGCAAGGCCGTGATGCTGACCGGCGCCAGCGGCCACCTCGGCATGCATCTGCTGCACGCGCTGCTGAACGAAAGTTCGGCCAGCATCGTCCTGCCGCTGCGTGGTGACGACGGCATGGCGCGCCTGGCGGCCCGCTATCGCCGCCTGTTCCATGCGGACTTGCCGTCGCAACGGCTGAGCGTTCTGCAGGCCGACCTGGCCTTGCCGTCCCTGGGCATGTCGGCCGCCGACTATGCCGCCTGCCGCGCCAGCGTCGGCCAGGTGATCCACGCGGCGGCGCACGTGAATCACGCCGCCGACTATGGTTCCATGCGCGACGGCAACGTCGGCGCCACCCGCAATGTGCTGCTGTTCGCGGCGCAGGTCGGCGCCGCGCACGTGCATCATATGTCGACCCAGTTCACCGAGCTGGCCGACTTGCCGGAAGCGCCGCTGGCCGCCTCCAGCCTGGAAGCAATCGCTTCCGGCTACGAGCAGTCCAAGCTGGCGGCCGAGCTGCAAGTGACGCAGGCGATGGCACTGGGCTATCCGGCCACGGTGTACCGCCTGCCCCTGATGTTCGACGACAGCGACACGCGCCTGTACACGCAAAACCACTTTGTCGCGCTGGCCGTCAAATGCCTGCAGATGGACGCCTACCCGGATCTGCCGATGCCCGTCACGCTGCTGCCCACGGCGCTGGTGGCCAGTTACGTGGCAAGGCGCAGCAAGTTGTGCACGGCGTCGGGGGTACGCAACCTCAGCCTCGGGCCCTTGGCGTTCGACGCGCTCGCCGCGGCCCTGCGCCCCACGCTGCAGGCCACGCCTGCCGCGCGCTGGGTCGAGCGCAGCAGGCAGGAGACGGCGGAAGACGATCCCTTCTTCCGCTTGCTGCCGCTGTATGCCGACCTGGGCGAGCCGCAGCCCGCGCAGGCGCCTTCGCGGCAGGTCGCCAATGACGAGTTCCTGCGCGAACTGGCGCAACTCGAACTGCGCGAGGTACGCGACGCCGCCACGCTGCACAACTTTGCCGTCAGCAGCCTGCGCCGCCTGGCCCAGGCAACCGATTAACGCCTTGCCGGCCGGGGTGCAGCCGCGCCCCGGCCCATTTTTGATGAGTTCATGATGAAATCCAGACTGGTTTATCTCGCCCTGTTCAGTACCATTTTCGCCGATGCCGCCGGCATCGGCATCGTCTATCCGACCCTGACCCCGCTGCTGCTGGGCGATGCGTCGCCGCTGTTCGACGCCAGCCAGGGGCCGGCCTTCCGCTCGGCCGTCTACGGCCTGCTGCTGGCCATCTATCCGCTGATGATGTGCCTCGGCTCGCCGTGGCTGGGCGCCCTGTCGGACCGCAAGGGCCGCAAGCCCGTACTTCTGCTGTGCTTGCTCGGCAATGCCGGCGGCATGGCGCTGACCGCCTTTGGCGTCTGGCAAGGCAGCCTGGTACTGATCTGCTGCGGGCGGGCGCTGGCCGGCATCACGGCCGCCAGCCTGCCGGTGGCGCAAGCGGCCATCATCGACCTGAGCACGACCGACAGCAAGGCCGCCAACCTCGCGCTGGTGACGGCCGCCAACGGCATCGGCTTCGTTGCCGGCCCGCTGCTGGGCGGCATCATGCACCAGCAGGGCGCGGCGCTCTGGCTGCCCTATCTCTGGGCGGCGCTGCTGCCGCTGGCCAGCGCCGTGCTTGTCCTGCTGTGCTACACGGATACCCGCGCATTGTCGACCGACAACACCCATCCGTGGCGCAATCTGTGGCAGATGCTGTGCCGTCCCGAGCTGCGCCATCCCTTGCTGCTGCTGGCCATCTTTCTACTCGGCTACTACATGTATTTCAACTACATGGCCGCGTTTGCGCTGCTGCATTACAGCTTTGATGCCTGGCAGGAAGCCCAGCTGCTGGCGTATTACTCCACCTGCTTTGCCCTTGCCATGCTGTTTATCGTGCCCTGGGCCACCCGCCGCTTTGCGCTGGAGCGCATCCTGCCCATCAGCCTGTCCATCCAGCCGCCGCTGGTCGCTGCCGTGGCCCTAGGCGATGCGCCTGCCGTGCTATGGCTGCTGACCGGCCCGCTGGCGATCGCCGTCGCCACGACCTATGTCTGCCTGCTCAGCATTGCTTCCAACCGCACGCTGACGGAACGCCAGGGACAGCTGATGGGCTTGATCTCTTCGATCAATGCCCTGGCCTGGGGTGTCGCGCCGCTGATCACGGCGGCCCTGCAGCCCCTGTCGACCTTGCTGCCGATCATGGTGGCCGCGCTGGTCTTGCTCGCTGGCGTGGCGTGCATGCTGCTCGCGCGCCAGCGCCAGCTGCAAGCGGGCGGCGCCAAGTGAACGGCGCGCCACCTGTCATTTCCTACAGGGGTGGCGGGCTGGCGATTGCTGATACATTGCGGCTTTGTCCGAATTAACCTGCTGAAAGGACTGCGATGTCTTCGTCCCCCTACGTCCTCCCCCATCCACTCGGCCTGCGCCGCGTGGTCGTTACAGGCATCGGCATGCTGACCCCGCTGGCGGTGGGCGCCGAGCGCACCTGGCAACGGCTGCTGGCCGGCCACAGCGGCATCGGCGTGCTGGACCGCTTTCCCGCCGCCCACCTGCCGGCGCGCATCGCGGGCCAGCTGCCGGCGGCCGGGGAAGAAGGCGGTTTTCGGCCCGAGGACTGGGTCGAACGCAAGGAACTGAAGAAAATGGATCCGTTCATCGTCTACGCCATCGCCGCGGCCACCGAAGCGCTGCGCGATGCCGGCTGGGCGCCGGCCGAGCTGGCGGAACAGGAACGCAGCGGCGTCATGATCGGTTCCGGCATCGGCGGCCTGCCCGGCATCGAAGGCGCGGCCAGGGCGCTGGAAAATGGCAGCCAGCGGCGCCTGTCGCCATTTTTCATCCCGTCCAACCTGATCAACCTGGCAACTGGACACATCGCCATCCAGCACCATCTGCGCGGCCCGGCGCACGCCACCGTCACCGCCTGCGCCTCGGGCGCGCACGCCATCGGCGATGCGGCGCGCATGATTGCGCTCGACGATGCCGATGTCATGGTTGCCGGCGGCACCGAAGGCACGATCTGCGAACTCGGCGTGGCGGGTTTTTGCGCCGCCCGTGCCCTTTCCACGGCGTTCAACGATGCACCGGAGCGCGCCTCCCGGCCCTGGGACCGTGACCGCGACGGCTTCGTGATGGGCGAAGGCAGCGGCGTCATGGTGCTGGAAGAGTACGAACACGCGCGTGCGCGCGGCGCGCGGATGTACGCCGAAGTGATCGGTTACGGCATGTCGGGCGACGCCTACCATGCCGTGGCTCCGCCGGAAGACGGCAACGGCGCGGCACGCGCCATGCAGGCGGCGCTGCGGCGCGCCCGCCTGGCGCCCGAGTCCATCGATTACATCAATGCGCACGCGACGTCGACCCCTGCCGGCGACCTGGCGGAAATCGCCGCCTTGCGGCACGTGTTCGGCGCCCATCTGCACGGCGGCGTCTCGGTATCCTCGACCAAGTCGGCCATGGGCCACCTGCTGGGCGCTTCCGGCAGCGTGGAAGCCATCCTGTCGGTGCTGGCCTTGCGCGACCAGATCGTGCCGCCCACCTTGAATCTGGACAACCGCGCCGCCGAATGCGAAGGCATCGATCTGGTGGCCGGCAAGGCATACGCCAGGCCGATCCGCCATGTACTGTCGAATTCATTCGGTTTTGGCGGCACCAATGCCGCGCTGATTTTTGCCGCGCCGCCGGATGCCGCCCGGTGAAGCCAGCGTCAGCTACAGCAGGCGCAAGGCCATCGCCTTGATGACGGCGGCCGTCTTGTTGACGGTATCGAGCTTCTGCAGGGAGTTGCTGATGTGAAAGGTCACGGTGCGTTCGGTAATGTTCAGGATTTCGCTGATGTCGGCCGAGGTCTTGCCATCGGCGCACCAGCGCAGCACTTCCGCCTCGCGCTCGGTCAGCTGGATTTTGGGCGCATCCTTGGCCGGCACGGCGATGGCGTCGGCAAAATGTTCATGCACGACATTGGCAAGCCAGGCCACGCGCAAGGAGAGCACGTCGATTTCCCGCTCCGTCAAGGGTTTGCAGGAGCGGGAAAAACTCAGCAGGCCAACCTGGCCGCTCATGTCGCAGGACGATTGCCCCCAGCCGTAGCGCAAGCCGTGGGCGTGGGCGTCCTCCCAGAACTCGCGATTCTCGTCCAGCATTTCGCCGCCCCACAGGATGGGCATCAAGGAGCGGTTGGCGCGGCTGACCGTCGGGTCGGAACGCATGTACGACTGCTCGGAATAACGGCGCTGCCACGAACTCGGGTAATTATTCACCGTAAACACCTTGGGCCTGGACATCGGCAGACGGCCTTGCAGGCCATAGGCGCAATAATCGAATCCCAGGTCGCCGGCCACACCCACCAGCACTTCGAATATGTCATCCGGCGTGCGGGTAGCAGCCAGATTTTCGATCACACCTTGTTTCCATTCTGCTGCCGGAAGACGCGTTTTTGGGGCGTTGTAAGCGAACATAGAAGTCCTTAGTCAGGGGGGAGAATTTGCCGCGGACTCATCGCGCATGATAAAAAGGCACGTCGGCAAGTCGGCGTATGGTATAGCAAAGTCTGCTTCAAATTCTCACCAAAACGCACTGCCAGCAACATAAATCAGCCCCGCTACCTGTGGTTCCCTACAGTTTTGTATCGGCCGCAATTACACTGTAATAGCCATCCCGTCACAGCCGTCAATAATCATGAAACTCCTTTCAGCCAAATCCGATACGCTTTGCAGTATTTTGAAGTCCGAATTGGAGCACTACCGCTACAAAGTGTTTGTGGAAACCCTGGGATGGGATTTGCCATCGCAGGATGGCAGGGAGACGGACCAGTTCGACCATGACGATACCTACTATGTCATCGCGCGCGATGGCGAGGGCCGCATTAACGGCTGCGCCCGGCTCTTGCCCACCGACCGCCAATATTTGCTGGGGGAAATATTTCCCCAGCTAATGGCCGGCCAGGCACCGCCGCGCCATCACGAGATCTGGGAATTGTCCCGCTTCACGTCGATGGACCTGCACGACAACCGCAATACCCTCGAAGACACCTTCCGCCTGCTGCGCAAGGCCATCGCCACGGCGGCGACCTTGGGCGCGCGCCGGATTATTTCCGTCTCCCCAGTCGGCATCGAGCGCCTGCTGCGGCAAGGCGGCTTTTCAACGGAGCGCGCCGGACCGCCGATGCGCGTGAACGGCCACCTGCTGTACGCGTGCTGGATCGATGTGCCGGCCCAGCTCGAGCCGATCAGCGCACTGCCGGCGCGCCTGTGGCGCATGCTCGGCGTGCGCGGCACGGCAGCGCTGCGGGGACAAATCGCCGGCGCCGCTTAGCCGGCTGGCCAGCAGGGTGCGGGACGGAGGCTACCCTGCCTTTGTCCCTGTCCGCAATTGCCGCGTCATGCCGGATTCGTCACGGCCGCCAGCCGCACCTGCTCAAGCAGCCGCTCCTCTTCATCGGTATCGGCGTCGACTTGCGTGACCACGGTCCAGAATCGCGCGCAGGTCCTGATCTGCCCGAAAGCGCCGTGCGTTTCAAGACGCACCATGGTTTTCCTGAGGCTGTGCAGATAGCCTTCCTCGATGGCATCGAGCTGCCCGTCATCGGCCGCGTCGACCAGTTCGAGCAGCGCAGCTTCGATCCTTGCATGCCCCTCCTCCCATAATCGCCCGATTTCCGGCACGTCGACTTCCATGCACTCGTTCGACCAGTCCGGCGGGTAATCACCACGCTTTCTGTTATCGGGATCGGTGTCAAAGCTCAGCGAAAGGGACGGGAACGATACGGCGTTGAAGGCAAAGGCTGAAAATGCCTGATCCTTGAAAGCAGAGGCGCCAAGCACTGCCAGCGAGGCGCTGGCCAGCTTGAACCAGGTTGCTTCGACGTCGTAGGTAGTTTCAAACGTTTGCCAATCCGGCTGCAAATCGGGAGTCTGGGGCATGGGGGCCTGTCGAAAAGAATAGCGGTGGATAGTGCGAGGAATTATACGTGCTTAGCCTGGCCTACCGGCTGATGTTCGAGCACCAGGAGGTGCGCCAGTTCCCCGCCCCGCAGGACACGGGGGAACGCATCCATCAAATGCCACGTCACATCGTCGTCTGGCAAATCGAGCAGCCAGTCGCGGCGCGGTCGCGGGAACGGTGCGCCCTGGGTCAGCCACGCCTGGCGCCAGTACTGGTTGACGATGGCCTGCAGCGGATGGTCGGCCGCTACCCACGGTTGCCAGACGCCGCTGACCGGACAGGCCTGGTCGCAAGCACAGCTCAACCATGGCTCGGGCCGCGCCACCTCGCGCAGCAAGCCGCGCACCGCGCGCGGCTCCACTGCCCCATGGTTGTGCCGTATCGTCAGGCACTGTTCCCATGTCACTGGGCCGTAACGGCTCTTGCCAGCGGCATCGAGCACGCTGAAATGGCGGAACTCTTCACCTTTACGCAGCAACCGGGCCGGCTCCGTCAAACCCTGCTCTTGGGCCGGTTGCCAGTATGCGGAAAATGGCGCGGTCGGCGCGTCGCTGTGCAAGCCGGTGGGATGCAGCGCATAGTCGGCTGCCAGGAAATACGGTTCTTTTGAAAGCGAGGCGGCGCTTGGCTTCGGGATGGCTGGCGGTGGGCGCACACCCATGGCGGCGTCGAGCAGGCTCTTTCGTTGACCATCCCACGGCGGCAGATCGGCCGGCGGCAATGGCAAGATTTTATCGAGGTTGGGGAAGCGGCGATTGGGGTTGAAACCGAGGGCGTTACTAAGCATACGATATCGCGCTCCACGGGCTTTGTCCACATATGGCGCCAGCATATCGGCAAGATCAAAAGGAGCACCAAATTCAATTGCCAAGGCATTTGCACAATCCTCACAACCAAACTTTACACCTTCATGCAATACCTTTAATGCACGATTTTTTGTTTCAGCGTTACGCGAGCCATTTATTTTCCCATTGGAAGCCCGTGGAGACACATACAAATAATGCAAATCAAATGCTGCGGGACCATATCCTTGCCCAAATGCACATTCCAGCATTTTTGTCGCTACCGGAATATTGGACCAATAGCCTGCCCCTTCACTGGCGGGTCCAACATTTAACTTTTCCGCCAAAAATGCCATCGCCTGAGGATTTCCCATGACAGCAGCCTTTTGCCAGAATGCATAGGCGCGAGTGATGTCGCCGTCAACGCCAGTGCTATTAGCATAAAACGTCCCCATCCGGTCATAAGCTGCGGGTATGCCGAGCCGCATCCCCTTTTCCACCAGTTGCACCGCTTCCTCCTCCCCATGCAAGGGATCGCGCCCTTCCACATACAAGCTGGCCAGATTGAGCATCGCCTTCCAGTGCAATCGCTCTGCCGCTTGACGCGTCAGATCGACGATTTTTTTGTAATCGCGGTCTTCCACGAAAATTTCAGGGTCTTCCATGGCGCGCGCTTCGAGGAACCAGTCCTCGGCTTGCGCATCGATGGGTGGCACTTTGCTCGCCTCGGCTTCACAGATAAAATCCGCGACATGCGGATTGAAAAGTGGCAGGCTTTGGTTGCGCGGCAGGACTTCTTTCGTGTCGTTTGACATTTTGCAGGCGCCTAAAGTGAAAAACAGGAAAACTGCCAAGATAAAAAAAGGCAGGGGAAGTGGGAAATTTTTATACTTTGTCATGCTCATCCCAAACGTATCGTGGAGCTGCGTTTATCTTCCAATGGCAGCAAAAAGCCAGTCATTTTTTTATCTGCAGAATTTTCAGAATACGAATTTTTTTTCCCGCGATTATCTTTCATTAATTTCACCCAGTTCCCGTAAGCATCCACAATCTCCGCCTTCGTCCCGCCCCCGCCATCGACCAATCCCCCGCTATGCATGCGCCACACCCGCTTGCGCAAATCGCGGGCCACGCGGCGGTCGATGGTGGCGATATTGATTTCGCTGTCGACGGCCATGCTGCGCTGGTTCAGGTTGGCGCTGCCCAAGGTCATGAACACATCGTCGACCAGCATCAATTTGGAATGGATGTAGATTTCACGGTAGCGCCAGCGGTCGTTGTCGAACGCGCTGACATTGAGCATCGCCACCGATACCTTCAGTCCGAATTCGCTTTCGAGCGTCATCACGCCGGGTTTGTTGATACCGTTGGAATGCCGCACCACATCGGGCAACTTGACTTCCACCTCGGTGGAGATGCCGAATCCGCCTCTGACACGCCGGGTTTTCGGCTGCTTGTTGTAGTCGTCGATCATGGTGTTTTGCCCCGTCATGCCAGCGTGCTGCCCCAGCGCCGCCAGCGTATCGTGGGTGCGCGGCACCATCTGCGCGCGTTCTGGCACGGGGATGACGATGAACACGTGCATGACCGGCATATCTTCAAGACTCTTGCCCGCCTTGACACTGCCGGCCTTCCAGGCGGCGACCACCTTCTTGCGCTCGGCCAGCAAGTGCCGGGCCCATTCTTCATACTGAAAATACTGATTTTTCACATACAGGTAGCCGGCCGCCAGGCTGGCCTGGGTCACGGCGCGAAAGTAGGTTTCCTTGATCGTCTTGTCCTGCTCCTCGGGCTGGGTCAGGACGATCTGCACGATGGAGTCGTCCGGCCCGGCCTCGCGCAACAGCTGGGCCGGCGGGTTTTTACATGACGAATACCAACTCACGCATTCCCCGGCGGCCTGATGCGTGCGGTCGTCGATCGCGCGGTCCCATGCCTTCACGAAATTGTTGTACAGCGCGATCAATGCCTTGCCACCGTCGATGCGGCAGGCATAATCCTGATACGGTTTCAGCGTGGCGAACCCGCCGTCCGCGGCCATTCCCTGCAAACACTCGCGCCGCTCGTTGGCACCGCCCTGTTCGCGGCGCGTGTCGTCGAGCAGATGGGCCGTCGTATCCCAATAATCGGTCACCGAGTTCAGGCCCATCACGTAACCGACGGCCTTCGCCCCCTCTTCGTGGGAGAAATCGATCAGGATCGTCTTCTGGTGATGCGTGCCCAAGTAGCTCATGCCAGGCTTTTCAATTTCCCCCATCGTCAAGCCGCGCGGCTGGTTGATTTCGGTCGCGATACTCTTGCCTATCGCGGCGCTGTTGCCGTGCCGCAGGTGAATCGTCAGGCGCCCCAACAAGCCATGGAACGCGGCCGCATACCAGCTGTGGCAATATTCTTCACGCGCCAGCATCGGGATATCCTCAGGCCGGACGATATCGCCCCTGAAAGCACTGCTTAAAACAAGTTTTTTTCTGACTGCCTCCTGCAACATCGCCAGGCTGGCTCTGGCGCTGATGTCGTCGGCGCGCTGTCCGCCGGTTTTCCACGGCGAGGTGCCGTGCGAATACCCCGGCATATTGTGCACCATCGGTGAACCGATCCGGTCATGCCAGATCAGCAGGCGCACCCTGAGGTGACGCCGCGTGGTGGCGTCGATCAGCAAGTCGCCAAACGTGTCGCCACGCGGCCAGGTGACGCTGTTGCCGCGCACCAGCTCCATCCCCGGGTCGAAGCCCCAGCAGCACAGGTCGATGGAATTTTTAGCCCTGGCGATCTCGGCGGCGATGTCGGCGAACCCCTCCTGTCCGCAAATGAACAGCGTCAGCTTGTTGTTGTGCGTGATCGGGTGGCTGGCCTTGCCCTTCAGGTTGCGGTTTTCCAGCAGCCACTGGAGCGAACTCGTCGCAGTGCGTCCGACTTCGTCGATATGGGTGGTTTCGATGCGGCTGGTCGATTCCGGCATGGTGCTCTCCCGTCAGTGTCGTGAATCATTGAACCCCGCGGCCATCGGCGGTGTCGTCGAACGCGCGCAAGCCGCGGTTCGACAGCTTGTGTTCGCCGTCGGGCGCCGCATTCGGGTCGAAGCGTGCGCTCGCCTGCAATGAAAACTCTTCGCCATTGCCAAGGACGACACGGTAGCGCGGCGTGCCGTCCTGGTGCGCGATCAGGATGCGGCCGTATTCGTCGGTCAGGCCTTGCTCGACTTCGGCTTCCCCGTTGTACAGCGTGTACGGCACATTGGCGTACTGACCGCCATCCGCATGGGCCTGTATCGTATGCTGCAATTGCCCCGCTACCGGCGCGATGGGCGGTTCCAGCTCCGGTTGCGGCCGGTTCTTGGGCGCCAGCGTTTCCAGGTTTCCATGGAACAGCGTCGGCGACGCGGTAAAAAACTGTACCTTGTCGCTAATTTCAAGCATGCAATCGGCGCCATGCAGGCGCACGCCTTTGCGGCCGCGAATATTCACCCAATCGGCCTGGCTGATCAATTCCAGCACCTTGTTGGCGACGATATCGACCGCATCGGTTTGCGCCGCGATCTGCACCGGGCCAGCTGCGGCGATCAGTTTCATGCCCGCCTTGTGGACGAACAGGCGCAGCGCTGCGCCGATGCTGGCGAACAGGCCGCCGCCGGCCGCCAGCGACAGGTCGCACCCGGCCGTCAGCGCGGTGTGCTCGGCGCTGGCGATGTGCGTCGATTGCGCGGTCGTCGTTTCGATACCGGCCGGACTGGCCAGCACCAGATGCGGCTTTGACAATTCGGGAAATGCGCTTTCGCCACTGCCGCCACCGCCCTTGATCCCGGCATGCTGGGCTTTCAGCACATCGGCGGCGGCGCCCTGCTGGGCGGCGCTTTCTTGCGCGCCGTAATGCTGCGCCAGGGCGGCAAGCGCCTTGTGCCGCTCAGCAGCCTCGGCCAACCGGCGCAAGGTTTCATCCATGCTCTTGATATGCGAGGCGGCGCCAGGGCGCGCTTCGGTGGTCAGCAACATGCCGCGGCCGGCGCGCGCCACGCCCCAGGCGTCTGACGCCAGTTCCCAGCCCTCGCCACGACCATCCTTGCGCCCGCTGGCGTCTTCGATGCGGCTGATGCAGCCGAGCGACAATTGGCTGTGCTGGTGATCGCTTTTCAGTTGCGCCTGGATGCGCTGGTGCGTGTCGTCGAGCACCAGCTGGTTGCCGCGCACGCCGTAGCCGCCGCCAGGCATCAGCTCGGCGCTGCGCCAGCCGCCCAGTACGCATTGCCCCGGCAAATTCCACGGCGGCGCATGGTTGCCGTTGTACACCGCGCCGACAATGACGGGACGGTCGATATTGCCGTCGAGAAACTGGATCAGTACTTCCTGGCCGATGCGCGGCAACGCGATCTGGCCGAACGCCTGGCCCGCCCATGGCGTCATGACCCTGATCCATGGCGAACTGCCCGCGTCGAACTTGCCCAGCCGGTCCCAGTGGAATTGCACCTTCACCCGGCCCAGCGCGTCGGTATGGATGGTTTCGCCTGCCGGCCCGGTGACGATCGCCGTCTGCACGCCGGGCAAGGCACAAGGCGTGCTGTTGAACTGCCGCCCCGGATACCAGCGGATGCTCTTGCGGATGCAGCTAAAACGGTTTTCATACTGCGACTTCGCGCCCGTCCCAGTCTGGTAATTGTTGCTGGCGATATGATCGACCGACAGGATCAGGTATTCGCGCGAGCGGACGTCCGGGCGCGCCGCTTCCCCTCTGGCGGCCATGGCTTGCTCGCCGCTGAAGTGTCCGCCCAGCGTGAAACTGCGCCCGGCCTGGGCGCAGCGGTGATTGCCGCCCGCTTCGAAGTATTGCGCCTGGCAGTTATGCTCCTCCAGGCGGCGTTGCGCCAGCGCTTCGCCGTCACCCATGTCGGCATAGCCATAGCCGGTATTTTGATACAGTTCATGCGCAAACACGTCGCCCTGCTGGTGCAGCGCATGGCCGCTGGCGCGGCTGGCATACGGCTGCTTGTAGTTGAAGCTGGCCAGCGTGAGCGAGCCTGAAGCGATCTTCCGTATTGCCTGCCAATCGCGTATGCCGTCGCCCTCCAGCGAGCCCGTGCCGCTGCGAAACACCATCTCATCGGCGACACTGGCATCGCCGTCGCCTGGATCGATGCTGTCGCTGAGCCAGGTATTGTCGCCCAGACACAGCGTATGACCGTCGGCGCGATGTTCATACCAGTAATGAAGTCCCTGGTCTTCCCAGCGCCGGTGCAGATGGTTGTAATCGGTTTCATTATGCTGGTTGGCGCAGCTTAATATCGCTTTTTCCTCATGCAGCCGGTTTTGCCAGTCGCGCTGCACATAATGATCGAAGGTCGTTTCGCTGATGTCGATGACCGTACGTTCGTGGAACGAAACGTTGTCCATGCGCAGCCTGGACAACGCCAGCCAGGGTTGCAGCACCATCTGGTAGAACGCGAAACCGCCATCGCTGCGCAACAAGCGAAATTCGCCGACATAACCATTAAAATGGCGCAAGCTGCCGTCATCGCGCACCATCGAAATCGTGACCATGCGTCCCATCATCGCTGTCAGGGGAACGTGGAGATTGTCGGACAGCAGTTCGACGTCGAAGCGAAAGTCGCGTGACATTTCCTCGTGTGCGCGCAAACTGTTGACCAGCAACGCGGTATCGGGCGGACCATCGTCGCGCGGAAAATCCATGCGCAGCAAGCGGCTGTCCTGGTCTCGCCAGTTCGCTCCGAAAAGGCGCGCCAGATCGGCTGCCAGCCCGCCATCATCCTCCATATCGCCTCCTTCGGATAGTTCCCCTGAGCCATGCTAACCATGGTGAACGCTGGCATCTTGATGGAACTCAAACTAGTTGCCCAAACGTAAAAAAGCCGCATCGGCCCTGCGGCGGATGCGGCTTTTATCCCAGCTGGGAAAAATTACTTCTTGGAAGCTTTCGGATACTTGATCGTCATTTCCTTGAGCAAGTTATCGGCATGGTCCACTTCCTTCATCACCCACAGCATGTAGCGGATGTCGAGGTGGATGGCGCGCGTGATGGCGGTGTCGAAGTACCAGTCCTTGGTGATCGATTCATACGTCGAATCGAAATTCAGGCCGATCAGCTCGCCGCGCTTGTTCATCACGGCCGAGCCGGAATTGCCGCCCGTGGTGTCGGCGCTGGTGAGGAAGTTGACGGGAACCGTACCCAAGGCCGGGTCGCGGAACTGGCCGTAGCGTTTTTGCTTGACGGCGTCGATCAGCGCTTGCGGGGCTTCGAACGGGGCCTTGCCCGTGACTTTCTCGACGATGCCTTCCACGGTCGTGAACGGACCCTTGCTCAGGCCGTCGCGCGGCGAGTACGGCGAGACCGTACCGTAGGTCACACGCAGGGTCGAGTTCGCGTCAGGATACACAGGCTTGCCTTGCGACTTCTTCCACGCGATCACGGCTTGCATGTATTGCGGAATCACACGCTCGAGGTTGCCGTCGATTTCCTTGCGGCGCTCTTCCAGCGCCGCTTCGACCGGCTGCAGCTTGATGGCCAGCGCCATGAAAGCGTCGTCGGACTGGGCAACGGCGGCCTGGTCCTTTTCCAGCCAGGCCAGGCGCTTGGCCGTGTCAGCCAGTTGCGTCTGCTGGTACAGGGCCGCCACGGCGCCTGGGGCCGGCAGCAGCGCGTCCAGGCCTTGCGGATGGCTCTTCGCCGCCAGTTGCGCGTAACGCTTCAGGCCGGCTTCAAAACGCGCCTGGTCGACCTTGTTGACGTACGACTGTTCCAGGCGGGTCAGGCGGGCCTTGATGAAGGCCAGGTCGCGCTGCTGGAAGCCCGATTCGCGCTCGGCGTCCGCTTTCTGGCGCTCCAGCGACAAACGGTAGAGGGTGCGCGCGCTTTTCAGCAAGTCGCTGTTGGTGGCCACGCTCCAGGCGAACTCTTCTTCGCTCAAGGCCATGTCGCTGGCGATGGCCGCGTCCAGTTCCGCCAGCAGGGTAGTCGACACGTTCGGCTGTTTCGCGTACCAGGCGCGGAACTCGGCATCCTGCACGTCCTTGATGGCGGCGATGTCCTTGCGCGCAAAACCGTCGAGCAAGCCCTGGGTTTTCTTCAGCACGTTGTTGATGCTTTTCACCACGCTCGCATAGCGCACGGCAGCGGCCGCGTCGCCATTCGTGGCGTCGGCCATCACGGCCAGGTCGGCTTGCAGTTCGGACACTTTCAGAGGGAAAGCCGTATCGCGTGCAAAACGGATTTCCGCCGGCAGCTTATAGCGGCTGGTGCGGCCGGGGTAGCCCGCCAGCAAGATGCCGTCACCGGCTTTCAAGCCTTCGGCCGAAACCACCAGGAAATCCTTCGATTTGTACGGCACGTTGTCGGGCGACGGATCGGCCGGACGGCCATCCTTGCCCACGTAGGCGCGCAGGAACGAGTAATCGCCCGTGTGGCGCGGCCATTCGTAGTTGTCGATGTCGCCGCCGAAGTTGCCGATCTTGTCCGATGGCGCGTAGACCAGGCGCACGTCGCGTATCATCATCTGGCGAATGCGGTAGTACTCGAGGCCGCGGTGGAAGGCGGGCACGGAGCAGCGGTACATCTTGTCCGTTTCGCATTCGGCGATCAGGTCCTTGACGCGCTTTTCCACGGCTTCGTGGCGCGCGCGGCCGCTCATGTCGGCCGTCAAGCCTTTCAGCACGCGGTCGCTGACGTTTTCCACCTTGTCCGTCACATACACGAGGCTGTTCGGACCGCCCGGCAGCTCGCTAGCGCGCGTCTTGGCCAGGAAGCCGTTGGTGATGTAATTGTGTTCCGGCGTGGAATTGCGCTGCACGGCGCCATACGCGCAGTGGTGGTTCGTCACCACCAGGCCGGCGTCGGAAACGAAAGCAGCCGAGCAGCCGCCCAGCGACACGATGGCGCTCATCGGGTGTTTGCTCAGGTCGGCCAGTTTTTCCGCAGGAATTTCAATGCCGACCCGTTTCAGTTCGGCTTTCAGCTGTGGCAGCTGGTGTGGTTGCCACTGCCCTTCGTCAGCGTGTGCGCCGGCGAACGCGCCCATCAAGGCGACTGGTAATACGATTGTCTTGAACAAGATTTGCTCCTCCATAAAAAGCAGGCGAAAGTATAGCCTGTCCAGGCGGCATGAGCCGGCAAAAATTATCCCGATGCAATTTCTGTATCAGCCGGCCGGCCGCCCCGTGCCCTGCAAGGGGATCTGCAGGGACAGCCGGCAACCGGCGCCCGAGGCCGGCAAGCCCACCTCGAACTGGCCGCCCAGCGCCGTCACCCGCTCGGCGATGCCGATCAGGCCAAAGCACTGTTTTTTACGCTGCTGCTGCGGCGTGATGCCGATGCCGTTGTCGCTGATGGCCACGTACACGGCGCAGGCATCCGAACTGAGCTCGATCTCGACCAGGCTGGCCTGGGCATGGCGCATGACGTTGCTGAGCGCTTCTTGCACGATGCGGAACAGCACGATCTCGACCTGGCTGCCGATGGCGGAAAACAGCGCCTCGTCGCGTATCAGCAACTGGCAAGCGACGCCGCTGCGCTTGCGGAAGTCGCCCACCTGCCACTCGATGGCGGCCTGCAAGCCCAGGTCCAGCGCCATCGGGCGCAGCTCGTTCATGATGCCGCGCACGCTCTTGATGGTGGTGTCGACGTTGCTGAGCACGGCGCCGACCCGGCGGTGCAGGCGCGGATGGGAACCTTCCGTGCGGGCGCTGAGCATGGAAATATCGATGCGCAGCGCCAACAGGTTTTGCCCCAGTTCATCGTGGATATCGCGCGAGATGCGCTTGCGCTCGTCTTCCTTGGCCGTTTCCAGGTGCAGCGCCAGCTGGCGCAGCTGCGCATGCGACTGGCGCAGGGCGCCGTCCATCAGCTTGCGTTCGGTAATGTCCGTGTGCGCCACCACCACGCGCAGCGGCCCTTCGCCAAGAAAACGGCTGACCCTGGCCTGCGACCAGCGGGGGCCTGAGCGCGTGGCAAACTCATACTCGAGCGCAAACGCGTCCGCATTGCCGGCAATCACGGCGCGGATGCCGGCGGCCAGCTCGCGCCCGGCACTGCGCTGCCAGCGCGGATCCGTCTCGCAAAATTCCAGGTACTGCAGCGGCTGCGGCGTTTGCCCGACGAAGGCCAGGCAAGCCTGGTTGGCATGCACGACGCGCCCCGCCCGGTCCAGCACCAGCACCCGGTCCGTCAAGGAATCGATGGTGGCGTGAAAGAAGCGCTCGGCGTCGCGCAAGGCTTCCTGCGCCCGCTCGCGCTGGTGCACTTCCAGCTGCAGGTGCTGGTTGGCGCGCAGCAATTCGGCCGTGCGGTCGACCACCCGCTGGTCCAGCTCGCGATGCAGCTCGCGCAAGTCCGCCTCGGCCAGCTTGCGCTCGGTGATGTCGGAAAACACGCCGACAAAATGGCTGATCGCCCCATCCGGGCTGCGCATGGGCGTGATCGACAGCGATTCGACGAAGCGCTCGCCATTCTTGCGCCGGTTCACCAGTTCGCCATACCAGCTGCCATCCTGGTGCAGGCTGCGCCACATGGCCTCATAAAAATGCGGCAAATGCGTGCCGCCGCCGAGGAAGGACGGATCGCGCCCGATGGCTTCCTCCGCCTGGTAGCCGGTGATGGTGGTGAAAGCGGGGTTGACGGAAATGATGCGGTTGGCGCTGTCCGTCACGAGCACGCCTTCGCGGATGCTGTCGAGTATCACAAACGCGCGCCGCAAGGCCGATTCGCGCACGTGCTCGTCGCCCAGGTCCGTCACCAGCATGCGCGCCGTGGCGCTGTCCGCATCGTAATTGGCTTCGATGCGCACCATGCCGCGCATGCCGCCCGCTTCGCCTTCGAACAGCGGCGCTTCGAGCACCTGGCGCGCGCCACCCGTGAAGACGGCGTCGAGGAAGAGCCGGAAGCCGCCCTGCGCCTGGGGCGCGACGAATTGTTCGAAACGCCGCCCCAGCAGCCGGTTCTTGTCACGTTGCAACAAGCCGCAGGCCGCCACGTTGACACGCGTGATGACGCCTTCGCGCGCCAGCGAGAAATAGCTGACGGGCGCCTGCTCATACAGCTGCGCATAACGGTCGCGGCTGCTTTCATATTCATTCTTCAGCTGCTCCAGTTCGGCCAGGGCCGCGCTCTGCATTTCCAGCTCGATCTGGCTGACCTGCAACTCATGCAGCTGGCGCATCACCTCTTCATTCGACTGCGGCACGGGCTGGCGCTGCTGCGCCGCCAATTGCTCGGCCTGCTCTCGCAATCTGGCCGGCACGCTCTCCTCGTCGAATGGTTCGTTCATGACACGTTCTCGCCGCTATTGCCTGCCGCCGCGGCGCCGGACTGGATCTGGCGCAGCTGGGCTTCCAGCAGTTTCGATTCGGTAATGTTGATAAAAGTCACCACCACGCCATCGATCACATTTTCGATCGTACGGTACGGCATGATGCGCACGTTGTACCAGCGCCCCGTCTTGGTTTCCACTTGCCGTTCGCAAAATACGAGACTGCGGATCACTTCCAGCGCATCGTCTTCCAGGCCCGGATAATCGAGGTCGTTGACGATGTCGCTGAGCGGACGGCGCAAGTCCGTCTGGATCAGCTTGTAGATTTGCGTGGCCGGCGCCGTGAAGCGGCGGATGCGCAGGTCGCTGTCGAGGAAAATGGTGGCGATGTCGGTACTGTTGAGCAGGTTCTTCATGTCGCTGTTGACCAGCGACAAGTCATCGACCTTCGATTGCAGCTCCGCATTGACCGTGTACAGCTCCTCATTGAGCGACTGCATCTCTTCCTTCGAGGTGGTCAGCTCCTCGTTCGTCGATTGCAGCTCTTCATTGGTTGACTGCAATTCCTCGTTGGCCGATTTGAGTTCCTCACGCGAGGTCTGCATCTCGTCGCGCACGGCCTGGATTTCGTTGCGCGCCTGCGCCAGTTGCTGTTCCAGTTCCAGCACCTTAGGGTTCGGCGAGCGCCCGCGGCGCGCCTCGGCCACTAGCGGCACGCTGGAAAACGTGACGAAGACCATGCCGCGCAAGGATTCAGGCTGGCTCAGCGCTTCCGCGCTCAAGTCCACGCCCAGCGACTGCCCCAGATGGTCCTTGACCACCAGCCCCTTCAGGCGCACCACGCTTTCGCTTTGCAGCGCTTGCTTGATGAGACCGGCCAGCTCGTAGCGCAAGCCTTCGCGCGCCATCGCATGGATGTTCCAGTTGGCCTTGCCGGCAGCCGGTTCGAGGAAGGCGCCCGTGCGGCCGTTGATGTACAGGATGTCGCCATCCTGGTTCAGCAGCGCGGCGGCAGGCGAATATTTCTGGAGCAATAATTGCTCGACATGGGATTGAATCTTTCCAGTCATGCTGACTTCTCTCGTGTCGCTAGGTGTAGGGGGGGATGCCAACGATACCTTGGTAGGAAAATACGTGGGCAGGCGCTGGCGCGCCAGGTTGTCGAGACGGCGGTACAGCCGGGTCGACGTGGTCAGCGGCGAAAACAGGTCGGAAAAATGACCGGGCGTGTCGGCGCTGCCCAGGAGCAAAATCCCGTCGCGGTTCAAGGCGTAATGAAACAAGGGTATCAAACGCTGCTGCAGCTTGGCATTGAGATAAATCAACAAGTTGCGGCAGCACAGGATATCGAGCTTGGTGAACGGCGGATCCGAAATGATGTTTTGCTGGGCAAAGATGATGGTGTTGCGGATCTCTTTTTTGACGTGGTAGTCATTCTTGTCGCGCAAGAAGAAACGTCCGAGGCGCTCGGCCGACACATCGCTGCTGATGCTGTGCGGAAAACGTCCCTGGCGCGCGCGGTCGATGGCGTCGGCCGACAGGTCGGTGGCAAAGATCTGCAGGCTGTACTTCGACGGCGGATTGATGCTGGCCACCACTTCATGGAAGACCATGGCCAGCGAATACGCTTCCTCGCCCGTGGAACAGGCGGGCACCCAGGCCTTGAAGGCGCGTCCGTCCGGATGGGCCGCCAGCATTTGCGGCAAGGCCACCATCTTCAGGTATTCCCATACCTTGGGGTCGCGGAAGAAACTCGTCACGCCGATCAGTAATTCCTTGAACAGCAAGTCGATCTCGGCCGGATTGGCGCGCAAATACGGCACGTAATCTTCCATCGACGTCATTTGATACAAGCTCATGCGCCGCTCGATGCGCCGCAGCACCGTGTTGATCTTGTAATCGGTAAAACTGTTGCCCGTATGTTCGGACAGCAAGGCGACAATTTCTTGCAGTGAATTGCGCCCGTTCGGCTCATGGCCCGGCAGGCTGAGGAAGCTGCTGCGGAACAGATAGGTGATGATCTTGTCCGGCATCTTGTCGGGAAAATCGACCAGGTCGACCACTTCGGCCGATATCGCGCTCTGCGGCATCATGTCGAACTTGGCCGTATCGGGGTGCTGGGCCAGGGTCAGGCCGCCTGCCTGCTTGATCGCCAGCAAGCCGCGCGTGCCGTCGTTGCCCATGCCGGAAAAGATCACGCCGACAGCCAGTTCGCCCAGTTCACTGGCAAGGTTTTCGAAAAAGGTGTTGATGGGCAAGCGGTGCCCGCGCAGCTGCACCGGCTCGCTGAGCACGAAACGCCCCTTCGACAGGCCCAGGTCGGCATTTGACGGGATCACATAGATATGATTCGGCCGCAATTCCGCCTGGTGCGTGATTTCCGTGACGGGAATGCTGGTGGCGCGCTGCAGCAGTTCCGGCAGCATGGCCTTTTGCGTGGGATCGAGATGCTGAATCACCACATAGGCAATCCCGCTTTCCTGCGGCACGTTCGCCAGGAAAGCGACGATGGGATCGAGCCCGCCGGCGGATGCGCCAATGGCCACCACAGGACAAACGATGGTGGCCACTTCGGGGACGGAGGCATTGCTGTGTTTACTGCGTGTCATCGTCGGCAAGAATCCAGCCACGGCCAAAGCGTCAGGCTGGGAATTGATAATCTTGCATTCTAGCACTCAAGATGCGCGGCAAAACGCGAATTTGGCGCAGGGAGTTTCCTGCGCCTGCCGACTCCCTTACTGTGCCTGCGGCGCATGCCAGCCGCCGCCCAGCGACTGAATCAGGGCCACGGCCGTCGTCTGGCGGTCCGCCTGCGCCTGCACCAGCGAACGGCGCGCCGACAGGGCCGTCACTTGCGCCGTCACCACGTCCGTATAGCCGACCTGGCCCGCGTTGTAGCGGTTCAGCATCTGCTGCTCGACCTGGTCGGCGGCGGACGACGCCTGCTGGCGCAAGGCCAGTTGTTCGGCCAGCGCGCGCGTGGCCGACAACTGGTCTTCCACGGCGCCAAAGGCACTCAATACCGTCTGGCGGTAGCGCGCCACGGCCGCTTCATGCCCCGCCTTGGCCGCATCCACGCTGGCCGTGGTGGCGCCCGCATTGAACAGGGTTTGCGCGGCCGACACGCCCAAGGACCACAGGCTCGACGATGCATTGAACAGGTCGCCCACACGGCTGGCGCCGGAACCGTACGATCCCGTCAGGTTCAGGCTCGGGTAATAGGCGGAACGGGCGATGCCTATCTGCTCGTTGGCCACGGCCACGCGGCGCTCGGCGGCCGCGATGTCGGGACGGCGCTGCAGCAGGGTCGACGGCACGCCCAGCGGCACCTCGGGCACGGTCAGGGTCCACGGCGCCACGGCCAGGCTGAAGTCGGACGGCGCGCGGCCCAGCAGGATGGCGATCGCGTGTTCGAGCTGCTGGCGCGCACGCGTCTGGCTGGACAAATCGATCTGCGCATTGGCCAGCTGCGTCTGCGCCTGCAGCAGGTCGGACTTGGCGGCGATGCCGGAGTTGAAGCGGTTGCTGGTGATCTCGAGCACGCGCTTGTAGCCGTCGATCGTGGCAGTGAGCAGCGCGATCTGCGCATCGCTCTGGCGCAGCGAAAAGTAATTGGTGGCCAGTTCGCCCTGCGCCGACAGGCGCGCCGCGGCCAGGTCCGCCGCGCTGGCGCTGGCACTGGCGTCCGCCCCCGTCACGCCGGCGCGCAGCTTGCCCCACACGTCCGGTTCCCACGAGGCGCCGATGGCCGCCTTGAAATTATTGTTCGTCTGCTGCTCGCCCCCGCCGCCGGAGCGGGCGCCGCTGCCCGTCAGGTTCACCGTCGGGAACAGCGAGGCGCGCTGTTCGCGCACCAGCGCGCGCGCCTGCTCGTACGAGGCGATGGCGGCGGCCACGTTCTGGTTCGATATGTCGATGCCTTCGGCCAGCTGGTTCAGCTGCGCGTCGCCGAACAGGGTCCACCACGGCCCCCGCTCCAGGGTATCGGCCGGCACGGCCGGTTGCCAGCCGGCCGCCTCCTTGAACGTTTGCGGCGCGGCGGCCGCCGGCGTTTCATACGCGGGGCTGACGGCGCAGCCGGCCAGCAGCAGGAAAGCGGTGGCAGCGGCCAGCGCCAGCAGGTGGCGTGCGGGGACGGCGGATGGAATAGGTTTTACTTGCTTCATGATTGTGTGCTCGGGTTATCTGGCCCAGGAATGCGGCTCAATTGCTGCTCGTCGGCGCTGCGCGTGCGCAGCTTGTCGAGCAGGATGTAGACCACCGGGGTGGTCAGCAATGTGAGTAACTGGCTGGCAATCAGGCCGCCGATGATGGCGACCCCCAAGGGCTGGCGTAGCTCCGACCCCTCGCCGAAACCGATCGCCAGCGGCAAGGCGCCAAGCGCCGCCGCCAGGGTGGTCATCAGAATGGGGCGGAAACGCAGCAAACATGCCTCGCGTACCGCCTCCACCGCAGTCAAGCCGCGCGAACGCTCGGCCTCCAGCGCGAAGTCGATGATCAATATAGCATTTTTCTTGACGATACCGATCAACAGGAACACGCCGATCAGGGCGATGATGGAAAACTCCATGCGGAACAGCAGCAAGGCCAGCACGGCGCCCACGCCTGCCGACGGCAAGGTCGACAGCACGGTGACGGGGTGGATCAGGCTTTCGTACAGGATGCCCAGCACGATGTAGATCACCACGATGGCCGCCAGAATCAACAGCGGCTGCTCCTTGTTGCTGTCCTGCGCGCTCTTCGCCGAACCCTGGAAGCTGCCGCGCACATTGACGGGCATGCCGATTTCCGACTCCGCCTGGGCCACGGCAGCCTGCCCGTCGCTGAGCGGATAGCCGTCGGCCAGGTTGAACGACACGGTGGTCGCCAGCTCCCCGCCCTGGTGATTGATCGAGGTGGCCGTCGAGCTTTCCGCGAAGGTGCTGAACGACGACAGCGGCACCATGTGCGCCAGGGTCGTGGACAGGGCCGAGCCGCTGGACGGGTCGCGCGCCGCCGTCGTATTGGACGTCGTCGCAGTGACGGTGCTGGTGGTGGTTGTCGTGGCCGTGGCCGTGGCTGCGACGGCGGCCGCATTCGACGCCGGCACGTACACGGAGCGCAGCGCTTCCGGACTTTGCGCATAGCGCGGCGCCACTTCCATGATCACGTGGTACTGGTTCAGCTCATCGTAGATGGTCGCCACCTGGCGCTGGCCGAAGCTGTTGTACAGCGCATTGTCGATATCCTTGACTTGCACGCCCAGCTGCGTGGCGCGGTCCTTGTCGATGCTGACAAAGGTTTCCACGCCGTTTTCCGCCTGGTCCGTGTCGACGTCGATCAGGGCCGGCTGCAGCTTCATCTGGTCGGCCAGTTTCGCCGCCCATTTCTTCAGGTCCGCCTGGTTGTCGCTGATCAGGGTGTACTGGTAGGTCGAATTGCTCGAACGCCCGCCCATGCGCAAATCCTGCACGGGGTTGAGGAACAGCGAGATGCCCGTCACCTTGGCCAGCTGCGGACGCAAGCGGGCGATCACGGCCTGCCCCTTGTCCGTGCGCTGCGACGCCGGTTTCAAGTCGATGAACATGAAGCCGCCCCCCGCCCTGCCGCCGCCCGTGAATCCAACGACGGTGGCGACGGCCGGATCGTCCTTGATGATGTCGACCAGCTGGCGCAATTTGCCCTGCATGGCCTGGAACGAGATGCTCTGGTCGGCGCGCATGCCGCCATTGATCTGGCCCGTATCCTGCTGCGGGAAGAAGCCCTTGGGCGCGGCGGCGAACAAATACACGTTCAGGCCGACGACGAACACGAGGATGGTCATCACGAGCGCGGCGCTGGACAAGGCCCAGTCCAGGCAGTGCTCGTAGACTTTCAGCATGCGCTCGAAGCCGCGTTCGAACCAGCGCGCGACAAGACCTGGCGGCTTGTGCTGCTCGCCGCTTTTCAGCAGCCAGGCGCACATCATCGGCGTGGTCGTGAGCGAAATGACGAGCGAAATCATCACGGCGGCCGACAGGGTCACGGCAAATTCGCGGAACAGCCGCCCCACCTGCCCGCCCATGAACAGCAGCGGGATAAAGACGGCCACCAGCGACAGACTGATCGACAGCACCGTAAAGCCTACCTCGCGCGCGCCCAGCAAGGCCGCCTTGAAACGGTCCATGCCCGCCTCGATGTGGCGCTGCGTGTTTTCCAGCACCACGATGGCGTCGTCGACGACAAAGCCCGTGGCCACCGTCAGCGCCATCAGCGACAGGTTGTTCAGGGAAAAGCCCAGCACGTACATGACGCCAAAGGTGCCCAACAGCGAGACGATGGTGGCGACAGCCGGGATGATGGTGGCGCGCACACTGCGCAAAAAGGCGCTGACCACCAGCACGACGAGCACGATGGACAGGATCAGGGTGAACTCGATCTCGTGCAGCGAGGAGCGGATGGAATTGGTGCTGTCGGACGCCACTTGCAGCTTGATGTCGCCCGGCAGCTGCGCCTGCAGTTGCGGCAGCAGCGCGCGCACGCCGTCCACCGTGGCGATGACGTTGGCGCCGGGCTGGCGCGTGATCAGCACGATGACGGCCGGGTCGCCATTGAACAGGCCCAGGGTATTGTTGTTCTCTACGCCGTCGACCACGTCGGCCACGTCGTCGAGGCGGATGGCGGCGCCGTCGCGCCAGGCCACCACCAGGCTGCGGTAATCACTTGCTGAGCGCCCGCCCGACGCGGTGGTCGCACCCGAATAGATCTGCAGGCTGCGCTCATCGCCGGAAATCGCCCCTTTCGGGCGGTTGGCGTTGCTGGCCTGGATGGCCGCGCGCACGTCTTCCATCGACACGCTGTAGTGATTGAGCTGATATGGCAGCAGTTCCACGCGTACGGCAGGCAGCGAGCCGCCGCCCAGTTCCACGTCGCCCACGCCCTTGACCTGCGCCACCTTCTGCTGCACCAGGTTTGACACGGCGTCGTAGATCTGGCCCGGCGTGCGCGTTTTCGACGTCAGCGCCAGGATGATCACGGGCGCGTCGGACGGATTGGCCTTGCGGTAGGTGGGATTGCTGCGCAAGGTGGCCGGCAAGTCCACGCGCGCGGCGGCAATCGCGGCCTGCACTTCGCGCGCGGCCGAATCGATCTTGCGGTTCAAGTCGAACTGCAAATTGATGCGCGCCGAGCCCGTGCCCGACGACGACGTCATCTCGTTCACGCCCGAGATCACACCGAGGCGCCGTTCCAGCGGCGTGGCCACCGAGGTGGCCATGGTCGCGGGGCTGGCGCCGGGCAAGCTGGCGCTGACGGAAATGGTCGGATAATCGACCTGCGGCAGCGGCGAGACGGGCAGCACGAAGAAGGCGCCGATACCGGCCAGCGCGATGCCGATGGTCAGCAGCACGGTGGCGATGGGACGCTTGACGAACGGTTCGGACAGGTTCACGCGGCGCTCCCCGCATTATCGGCCGGCTTGTCCAGCTTGACGCCCCGCGTTCTGGAGGCGAAGCGCTGGCCCAGGCGGTCGAAGCCCAGGTAGATGACGGGCGTGGTAAACAGGGTCAGCACCTGGCTGACGATCAGGCCGCCGAAGATGGCCAGGCCCAGCGGACGGCGCAGCTCGGCGCCCTCGCCCCAGCCCAGCATCAGCGGCACGGCCGCGAACAGGGCAGCCAGGGTCGTCATCAGGATGGGACGAAAGCGCAGCAGCGCCGCCTGGTGGATGGCTTCCTGCGGGCTCTTGCCTTCATCGCGTTCGGCCTCGATGGCGAAGTCGATCATCATGATGGCGTTCTTCTTGACGATGCCGATCAGCAGGATGATGCCGATGATGCCGATCACGCCCAGGTCCTGCCCCGAGATCATCAGCGCCAGCAAGGCGCCCACGCCGGCCGACGGCAGCGTCGACAAAATCGTCAGCGGGTGGATGTAGCTTTCGTACAGCACGCCCAGCACGATGTAGACGCAAACGACGGCGGCGAGAATCAGCCACAGCTGGTTCGACAGCGAGTTTTCATACGCGCCGGCCGCGCCGAGGAAGGTCAGGGTCACCGATGGGGGCAAGGCGATGTCTTTCGCCGCCTGGCGGATGGCGTCGACGGCGCTGCCCAGCGCCACGCCCTGCGTCGTGTCGAAACCCAGGGTGGTGGCCGGGTACTGCGCCACGTGCGTGATTTGCAGCGGCGCCTGTTTTTCGCTGACGCTGGCAAACGCGGACAGCGGCGTCGACTTGCCGGACCCCGTGCGCACCTGCAGGTCCGACAGGTCGGTCGGCGTGGTGACGATGCCCGGTTGCGCTTCGAGGATGACGCGGTACTGGTTGGTTTCCGTGAAAATCGTCGAAATGATGCGCTGACCGAAGGCGTTATATAACGCGTCGTCGACGGTGGCCGTGGTGACGGACATGCGCGCGGCGCTGTCACGGTCGATCGCCACCGTGACGGCGGCGCCCGTGGCGCCCGCATCCGTGACGACGTTGCGCAGCTGCGATTTTTCACGCATGCGCGCGGCCAGCTTGCCGGCCCACTCGGTGACGGTGGCCGTATCGGCCCCTTCCAGCGAGACGCGGTACTGCGTCGGACCCGATTCCGCATCGATGGTGAGGTCCTGCGTCGGCTGCAGATACAGGGTCACGCCGGCCACCTTGGCCACGCGGTTTCGCAGGCGCTCCATGACCTCGTCCTGGCTGCCGCTGCGCGGACGCTTCAGGTTGATCAGCATGCTGCCCGTGTGCAGCATGGTGTTGTTGGCCGCATCGACGCCGACGAGGGAACTCAGGGTATCGACGGCGGGGTCTTCCAGCAGCGCGCTGGCGGCGGCCTGCTGCAAGGTCGCCATGCGCTCGTACGAGACGGCTTGCGAGGTTTCGATGCGCGCCTTCAGCTGCCCCGTGTCCTGCGTGGGGAACAGGCCTTTCGGAATGGTGACATACAGGATGACGGTCAGCAGCAACGTGGCCAGGGCCACGAGCAGGGTCAGTCCCTGGCGTTTCAATACCCACACCAGCGCATGGTCGTACTGCACGATGACGCGGTCGAGGAAAGCCTGGATGCGCTGGCCCGTGGCGCTGACTTTTTCGTCGGCGTGGCTTTTCAGCCAGCGCGCCGACATCATCGGCACCAGGGTCAAGGACACCACGGCGGAAATCAGAATCGTGATGGCCAGGGTCATGGCAAATTCGCGGAACAGCCGGCCCACCACGTCGCCCATGAACAGCAGGGGAATCAGCACGGCGATCAGTGACACGGTCAGCGAGATGATGGTAAAGCCGATCTGCGACGCGCCTTTCAGGGCGGCGGCCATCGGCGTTTCGCCCTCTTCGATGTAGCGGGCGATGTTTTCGATCATGACGATGGCGTCATCGACGACAAAGCCCGTGGCGATGGTCAGCGCCATCAAGGAGAGGTTGTTCAGGCTGTAGCCGAGCAAATACATGACGCCGCAGGCGCCGATCAGCGAGATCGGCACGGACAGGCTGGCGATCACGGTGGCGCGCACGCTGTGCAAAAAGGCGAAGATCACCAGCACCACCAGCAGCACGGACAACAGCAGTTCCAGTTCCACGTGTTCGACGGAGGCGCGGATGCCCGTCGTGCGGTCGCTCAGCACGTCGAGCTTCATGGCCGCCGGCAGGCTGGCCTGCAGGTCGGGCAGCAGGGCCTTGATGGCGTCGACCGTCTTGATGACGTTGGCGCCGGGCTGGCGCTGCACGTTCAGGATGATGGCCGGCTGCTTGCCCGACCAGGCGCCAAGGCGCGTGTTTTCCGCGCTGTCGACGACGTTGGCCACGTCGGACAGGCGCACGGGTGCGCCGTTTTTATAGGTGATGATCAGGCGCTTGTAGTCTTCCGCCGTGACCAGCTGGTCGTTGGCGTTGATGGTAAACGAGCGCGTGGGGCCGTCGAAACTGCCCTTGGCGCTGTTGACGTTGGCCGCCGCGATGGCCGTGCGCAGGCTGTCGAGGCCCAGGCCATACGACGCCAGCAATTTGGTGTCGCCCTGGATGCGCACGGCCGGACGCTGGCCGCCCGACAGCGAGACGAGGCCCACGCCATTGACCTGGCTGATTTTCAGCGCCAGACGCGTGTTGACGATATTTTGCACCTGCGTCAGCGGCATCGTGTCCGACGTGATGGCCAGGGTCAGCACGGGCGCGTCGGCCGGGTTGATCTTCGCGTACACGGGCGGCGCCGGCAAGTCGGTGGGCAGCAGGGAGCCGCCCGCGTTGATGGCCGCCTGCACTTCCTGCTCGGCCACGTCCAGGGTCTGGCCCAAGGTAAATTGCAGGGTGATGAGGGAGACGCCGGCCGCGCTGGTGGAACTCATGCGCTGCAAACCCGACATCTGCCCGAACTGGCGCTCCAGCGGCGCCGTGACGGTCTGCCCCATGACTTCGGGACTGGCGCCCGGGTACAGGGTCTGCACCTGGATGGTGGGGAAGTCCACCTGCGGCAAGGCGGCCAGCGGCAGGAACTTGAAGCCGACCAGCCCCGCCAGCACGATGGCCAGCATCAGCAGCGCCGTGGCGACGGGGCGCTGGATGAATGGCGTCGATGGACTCATTGCGCTGCGCCCTTCGCTGGCGCCGCGGCTGGCGCACTGGCCGGTGCCGATGCGGCAGCCGATGCGGCCGGCGCGCTGGCCGCGCCCTCAGCGTGCTGGCGGCGGTGGCGGCGTTCGCCATTCGCTCCGGCGCCACCTGCGCCGCCCATGGCCGGCTTGTCGCCCGCCAAGGTGACTTTCGCGCCTTCCTTCAGGCGGTCGGCGCCTTCCGTAATGACCTGTTCTCCCGCTTCCAGGCCGGCGCGGATTTCCACCATGTCGGTGGTGGCCTGGCCACGCGTGACCATGCGCACGGTGACGGTTTTATCCGCTTTCAGCACGTAGACGAAATCGCCGTTGTTACTGTGGCGCAGGGCCGTCACTGGCACCAGCACGGCGCCCGTGATGTTGCCCAGCTCCAGGCGCACGTTGACGAACTGGCTGGGGAACAGCGCCATCTTGTCGTTCGCGTAGCGGGCCTTGGCGCGCACGGTGCCCGTCTGCACGTCGACCTGGTTGTCCAGCGCGCTCAAGCCGCCCTTGTCCAGCGTATGCGTGCGCGTGCGGTCCAGCGCCAGCGCAGCCAGGGCCGAACCCGCGTTCAGGCGTTCCTGGATGGTTTGCACTTTATCCTGCGGCACGGAGAATTCCACGTCGATGGGCGAGAGCTGCGTCACCACCACCACGCCGCCCGTGTCGCTGGTGCTCACCAGATTGCCGATATCGACCACCTTCAGGCCCGCGCGCCCGCTGATCGGCGAGACCACCTTGGTGTAGCCCAGATTGAGTTTGGCCGTGCCTTCGGCGGCGCGGTCCGTCATGACCGTGCCTTCCAGCTGCTTCACCAGGGCGGCCTGCGTGTCGACATCCTGGCGCGCGATGGAATCCTGGCCCAGCAAAGTCTGATAGCGTTTCAGGGTCAGGCGCGCGTTTTCCAGCTGCGCTTCATCGCGCTGGCGCTGGCCCGTGGCCTGCATCAGCGCCATCTCGAACTGGGCCGGGTCGATCTGCGCCACCACCTGGCCCGCCTTGACCATGCCGCCTTCCTTGAATTTCAGCTCTTTCAAAATGCCCGACACTTGCGGGCGCACCGTCACGGTGGACGCCGCCGTCACCGTGCCCAGCGCATCGAGCACCACGGGCAGGTCGGACTTGACGGCCGTGGCCACGCCGACGGTGGTCGAAGGGCCGCCGCGGCGCCCGCCGGGGCCTCCCGGTCCTCCAGGGCCACCGGCGCCAGGCTGCGCGCTGACGCCCGAGTGGGTCAGGTACCAGGCACCGCCCCCCAGCGCCGCCATCACGGCAAGCGCGATGACCGTGCCGACGATTTTCGAACGGCGGCTGCGCCGCGGGGTGTTGGGTGTAGTCTGCGAATCCATCGCTTATCCTTGTCTAGGCCGCTGGCACGGCGAGTCTGTGGCGCCGGCCGAGGTGGGACACACTCAGGCCGGACGACCGTTTTTCGGGGTTGTTTCGGTACAAAGCCGGGGGAGTCAAGAGCTGAAAATCAGCTGAAAAAACATCGCTCCCTAGCGTCAAACGACTCTAGCATAGTCATGTAACTGTTTCATTTCTACTTGAAACAATTACACACAGCCAGGCAGACCTGGGAGGATCGGGCGGGCCGGCAGGTGGGCCGCCACTGTGGGGGAACGGTGGAAAAATCAGGCTTGGCGGGCGTCGCGCCCCGGCGCCAGCGGCGCGCGGGCGACTCGCATGCAGATACAAACTCGCTACAAATCTCCCGCCAGCCGGCTTGACCTGGCGCCACGCGGGCCGATTGCGCTTACAGCGTCATGCCGAGGATGACATCCTGGTAGTCGGTGCGGCCCACACGGAAGGTGCGCCGGCCCAGCTGCGCAAAGCCGCAGCGCGCATAGAACGCCAGCGCATCGTGGTTTTCCGCGTACACGCCCAGCAGCACGCGCCCTGCCCCGCTGGCGCGCGCTTGGCTCAGCGCCGCCTGCATCAAACGCTGCCCCACGCGCTGGCCCTGGAAACGGTGCAGCAGGTAGATGCGCTTGATTTCCAGGTCATTCGGCCGCGGGTCTGCCACCGGCAGGCTGGCGGGGCTGAGCACCAGATAGCCGACGGGCGCGCCGCCCGGCGTGGCCTCGGCCAGCCACAAGCGCATGGCCGGCAGCGCCAGCCAGTCGCGGTACAGCTGCGCGTCGTGCTGGCGCTGGCAATGGGCGATGACGTCGGCGCCATCGAGGATGCCGGCAAACGCCTCGAGAAAAGTGGCCTGCCCCACCAGCGCCAGCGCTGCTTCATCGCCCTTGGCGCAAGGGCGGATGGTGATCGCGTTGTCGGTGTCTGCATTCATATCGCTTGGCATAGTCTGCTCCTCAAGGAAAACAAGCCGGGCGAAGCCGGCTTGAGGTCATATCACTACTGCGATTACTTGCCGCCTAAAGGCACCTCGCACAGGCAGTGCGTGAGGGCCATGAACGGTTTGTGTTCACGCGTGATGCCCGACAGCCAGGAGAGGTCCTGCGCCATGCCCAGCGCCGCGTCGGCCGGCAAGCCGGTCGTGGCCAGGCCCAGCTTCACGTGTTCGCCCAGTCCCAGCGAGGCCATGGCCTTGGAGCCGAACATGCCGATCAAGCGGTCCACGTTCGACGTTTCCTGCTCCAGGTACGTCACGCGGTAGTCGGCGCCCAGATTGGCGCGCTTGGCGGCCGAGGCCAGCGCATCGCCATAGCTGCCGATGCGGTCGACCAGGTTGCGCTCTTTCGCCTGCAAGCCCGTCCAGACGCGGCCCTGCGCCACTTCATTGATCTTTTCCGGCGTCGTCTTGCGCGCCTTCGCGGCCAGGTTCAGGAAGTCGCCATACACGTGGTTGATCGAGCCCTGGATCACTTGCGCAAAGCGCGGGTCGAGCGGACGCAATGGGTTGCCCGCGTCGGCCAGCCAGGTGGTCGGCGAACCGGCAGTGTGGATGCCCAGCTTTTCCACCACCTTGTCGGCCGTCGGCAGAATCGCGAACACGCCGATGGAACCGGTGATGGTGGCCGCGTCGGCGATGACTTCATCGGACGAGGTGCTGATCCAGTAGCCGCCCGAAGCGGCCACGTTGCCCATCGAGACGACCACCGGCTTGCCGGCGGCGCGCGTCAATTCCAGTTCGCGGCGGATCAATTCCGAGCCGAAGGCGCTGCCGCCCGGCGAATCGACGCGCAGCACGATGGCCTTGATCGATTTGTCTTCGCGTGCCTGGCGGATCAGGCGCGAGGTGGACAGGCCGCCGATGGAACCCGGTGCCGCGATGCCGTCGCCGATTTCGCCCGAGGCGATGACCACGCCGACGGCATCGCCGATGTGCACGGGACGCAAACGCGCCAGGTAATCGGTGTAGTTCACCTGGCGGAAATTCGTGCCTTCCGTGTTCTTCGCGCCGCGCGCCATCATGAACTGGCGCAGTTCGTCGCGCGTTTTCAGGCCGTCGACCAGCTTGGCGTCCAGCGACAGCTTGCCCAGATCGCCGCCGGCGGCCGTCATCAGCGCTGGCAACGCATCGATCGATTGCATGATGGCGCCGGCCGGCAGCTTGCGTGCCTTTTCCACGTCGGTCGTGTAGGTGGTCCACAGGCCGTTGTTCAGGTAGCGGTCCGCTTCGGCCGCCGCTTCGGACGGGCCGTTGGCGATGAAAGGCTCGGCCGCGCTTTTATACGTGCCCACTTTCAGCAGGTTGACCGTCACGCCCACTTTGTCGAGCGCGTCGCGGTAGTAATTGCGGTAGCGGCCAAAGCCTTCCAGCATGACGCCGCCCATCGGGTGCAGGAATACCTCGTCGGCCTTGGCCGCCACCAGGTACTGGCGCTGGTTGTAGCTCGAACCCCAGGCCGTGACTTTCTTGCCCGTGGCGCGGAAGCGTTCCACGCCGGCCGCCACTTCGCGCAGCGAAGCGAGGCCGCCGCCCTGCAATTCGTCGAGCAGGATCACCATGGAACCGATGTTCTTGTCCTTGGCCGCCGTGTCGAGCACGGCCAGCACGTCACGCAGCTGCACGTTTTTCTTGACTTCGCCGCTGACATTGGCAAGCACGGCCTCGCGCACGCCGCCCGGGGTTTCCTCGACCAGCGGGCCTTGCAAGTCCAGCACCAGGGTGGTCTTTTCCGCCAGGGGCTTGGCGCCGCCGCCGAAAATGGCGATCAGGATGGCGATGACGATCAGCAGGAAAAGCAGATTGATGACCGCGCGGCGGGTGGCGTCCAGCGCGCGCCAGAATGCGCCAAAACCGCGGCGCAGCGGCGGGAAGGGGTTGAGTGACATTGATGCTCCGTGAGGTTATATACCTAAAGGAAATCAATATAGCTGAAAATGGCCGCGATCGTCTTCGGATTCGTCTTATTTTGACAAGTATTCCACGCCTTGGCCGCCCTGCCCTGGCGGCGTGGAAATGAGGAACAGGCCGCCCAGCACCAGGGCGCCATTCAGGATCAGCAACTCCAGCCCGATGCGGTAATGCTCGAACAGCCGCATCTGCTCCTGCTCGATCAGCGCGCACAGCAGCGGCCCGGCCACGGCCACCAGCGGTACCCAGCGGTCGCGCACGCCGCGCTGGCTCAGCAAGCCGAAGGCAAACAAGCCCAGCAGCGGACCATAGGTATAGCTGGCCAGCTTGAGGATCACGCCGATCATGCTGGGATCGTCCAGCCATTTGAAGGCCATGATGAGGACCAGGAACAGCGCCGCAAAACCCAGGTGCACGCGGCGGCGCCAGCGCATCTGCTGCGCCGCGGTCAAATCCTGCCGGCGCTGCACGCCGAGGATGTCGATGCAGAAGGTGGACGTCAAGGCCGTGAGCGCCCCATCCACGCTGGGGAACAGGGCGGAAATGAGGGCGATGAAGAAAATCAGCTGCACCACGGCCGGAAAGTGCCCGAGCACCACGGCGGGGAACAATTTGTCGCCCGTGGCCGTCACGCCGGCCAGCGGCGCGTACAGGTGCAGCAAACCGCCGAGGAAGAGGAACAGCAGCAGCACGCCGGTCAGCACGACGGTCAGGCTGAGCATATTCTTTTGCGAGTCGCGCAAGGTCCGCACGGAAATGTTCTTTTGCATCATTTCCTGGTCCATGCCCGTCATGGCGATCGTGATGAACATGCCGGCAAGAATGTGCTTCCACACATAGGCTGGGCTGTCCGGGTCGACGGTGAAGATGCGCGTAAGGCCTTGCGCGCGCATGCGCTCGAGGCTGTCGATCAGGGACAGATCCATCTCGCGCAATAAAAACACGCTGCAGATGACGAGACCGGCCAGCATGCACGCCGTTTGCAGGGTATCGGTCCAGACGATGGTTTTGACGCCACCCTCATACGTGTACAGCAGGATCAGCAGCAGCACAACGCACGAGGTCAGCCAGAATGGCACGCCCAGGCTGTCGAGTATGGTGGCTTGCAGGATATTGACCACCAGATACAGCCGCGCCGTAGCGCCCAGCAAGCGCGAGACGATGAAAAACGCCGCTCCGCTCTGGTAGGAACGCCGTCCCAGGCGCAATTCCAGATAACGGTAAATCGAGGTCAGCTGCAGCCGGTAGTACAGCGGCAGCAGGATGAAGGTGATGGCCAGGTAGCCGAGCACATAGCCGATCATCAGCTGGATATAACCGAAACCGTTGCTGCCCACGGCGCCGGGCACGCTGATGAAAGTCACGCCGGTGAGCGTCGTGCCCACCATGCCGAAGGCCACCAGCATCCAGTTGCTGTCCTTGTTACCGATGAAAAAACTGTCGTTGGTGGCATGGCGCGAGGTGCGCCCTGCCACGCCCAGCAGGATCAGGAAATACGCGAGGACGACGGCAAACAGGATGAGGGGGGACATGGGCGTTGCGCTGGCGGCAAAGGGGAACAGGGGCCGAAATATACAGCAAAGCCCCTATTCACGCCGGCATCAGCAGCCGCTCGGTTTGACTTTCTCCACCTCCAGGCCGAACCACGGACGCAAACGCGTGCCGACGACGTTGCCGAGGAAAGCGCAGACCAGCCACAGCCAGCCGTGCAAGCTGCCCGAGACGATGCCGCTGAAATAAGCGCCGATGTTGCAGCCGTAGGCCAGGCGCGCGCCGTAGCCGAGGAGCAAGCCGCCGACGATGGCGGCGATCACCGAACGGCGCGGGATGCGCCACACGGGCGCATAGCGGCCGGCCAGCGCCGCCGCCAGCATGGCGCCGAGCACGATGCCGATGTCCATCACGGACGTCTTGTCTTGCGTCAACGGCGCGGCCAGGGCGGCCGCGTTGGCCTTGGTCGACCAGTAGGCCCAGCTGGCCGTATCGATGCCGACCACGGACGCGGCCTTGGCGCCCCACAGGGCAAACGCGGACGTCACGCCCCATGGCTTGCCCGACAGCGCCAGGGTGGCGAAGTTCAGCACGACGAGGGCAAAGGCGCCCGCCACCAGCGGCCACGGGCCATACAGCCAGGGCGACGCTTGCGCGGGCCGCAGCGGCGTGGCGACGAGCTTGCCATGGCGGCGCTTTTCCACCAGCACCGTGATGCCGGCGATCAACGCGAAGACGATCCAGTTCAGCGCCAGTGCGGGCACCAGGCCCAGAGTCGTGACGAGGGAAATGGGCTGGAGCTGCGGCAGCGCCGTCCAGAACGGCATGTGCGCCGTGCCGATCACGGAGCCGACGATGAAGGCGGCCAGGGTGATGAGCATGCGCGTGCTGCCCCCGCCCACCGTGTACAGGGTGCCGGAGGCGCAACCGCCGCCCAGCTGCATGCCGATGCCGAAGATGAAGGCGCCAAAGATCACCGAGGTACCGGCCGGAGAAACGAGGCCCGCGACGGGCGTGCCGAACAGGGTGCCAGCCGACAGCGCAGGGAAGAACAGCGCCACGCCAACGGCCAGCATCAGCATTTGTGCGCGCAAGCCGTCGCCGCGGCCGTCGGCGATGAAGACGCGCCAGGCGGACGTAAAACCGAAGGCCGCGTGATACAGGGTGACGCCGAGCAAGGCGCCCACCACGTACAGCGCGGACAGCGTGGCGCCGACGGTTTGCGCCAAATACCAGGCGCCGAGCACGATAAGCACAAGCGCGACGCCCAGCGGTTTCGGATTGATGGCGGCGCGCAGGCGCAGCGGTGACGTTGCTGTATCGGACATGGGGAGTATGGGGGAGAGGAAGGTAAGCCCTATTCTAAACCCTACGCTCGCCCGTGCCAGCAACTTGCTTGCAGATCAAGCTGGCTTAGTGCCCCACCGCATGGATCGACTTTTCGCCGCCAGTGCGCACGGGGATGGGATTCAAGCGATCCAGCCGGCCGCTCAAGGCCGTCAAGCCGAACGCCCCGAGCACGACGAGCGCGCCGATCCAGCCCGTGTGCACTAGGCCCAGGTGTTCCACGATCAGACCGCCACCCCAGGCGCCGCCGGCGATGCCCAGATTAAAAGCGGCGATGTTCAGCCCCGAAGCCACGTCGACGGCGCGGGGCGTGAAGTGCTCCGCTTGCTGCACGACATATACTTGCAAGCCAGCCACGTTACCGAAAGCCACGGCGCCCCACAGCAGCACGGTGATGACGACGAGCACGGGATGCGGCGCCGTGAAGGTCAACAGCAGCAAAACCAACGCCAGCAGCAGGAAGATCAGTTTCAGAGCGCTGACAGGACCTTTCTTGTCGGCCAGCTTGCCGCCCCAGATATTGCCGAACGCCACGGACACGCCATACACCAGCATCACCACGCCCACGGCGCCGGCGCTGAAACCCGACACGTCTTGCAGGATCGGTGCCAGATACGTAAAGGCGATGAAGGAGCCGCCATAGCCGACGGCCGTCATGGCGTACACCAGCAACAGGCGCGGCTGGCCCAGCACCTGCACTTGCTGCAGCAGGGATGCAGGCTTGCTGTGCTTGATGGTCGACGGCACATACAGCAGGCTGCCGACAAAGGCGACCAGGCCCAACGCCGAGACGGCGAGGAAGGTTTCGCGCCAGCCGAAATGCTGGCCGATGAAGGTACCCAGCGGCACGCCCGTCACCAGGGCCACGGTCAAGCCCGTAAACATGATCGCAATCGCGCTGGCAGCCTTGTCCTTCGGAACCAGCGAGGTGGCGATGGTCGAGCCGATGGAAAAGAATACGCCATGCGCCAGCCCCGTCAGGATGCGGGCAACGACGAGGGTTTCATAACCCGGTGATTTCCACGCCAGCAAGTTACCCAAGGTGAACAAGACCATCAGGGACAACAGCAAGGTCTTGCGGGGAATCTTGCCCGTCAGGGCAGTCAGCACGGGTGCGCCGACGGCGACGCCCAGCGCATACAGGCTGACGAGCAGGCCGGCCGAGGGCAGGTTGACGCCCAGGTCGGCGGCGATGGTGGGCAACAGCCCGACGATGACAAACTCGGTGGTTCCGATGGCAAATGCGCTGAGGGTCAGCGCGAGCAAGGCAATGGGCATGGCAAACTCCGATAAATGATGTTGGCATGCAGTATCGGGGTTTTCTTTGTTTCGAAAAATACCTCCACAGGAAGAAGATACTTGCGCGCAAATCAATAATTGTATGGTCTGCTACACTGACCGCATCAACACGGGATCACCACCATGAATTCAGAAAAACTGGCGCTGCTGGTCACGCGCGAAATGCCATATGGGAAATATCAGGGACGGTTGCTGGCGGACTTGCCAGGCCACTACCTGGGCTGGTTCGCGCGCGAGGGCTTTCCCTCGGGCGAACTGGGCAGTTTAATCGCGCTGATGTACGAACTCGATCACAACGACTTGCGCAGCTTGCTCGACCCGCTGCGCACGCGCAAGTCACCGTGGCGGCCGGGCGAGTAAGGAGAATAGAAGGCGTGTCTTAAAACTCGCGCACCTTCTTGGCCAGCATGGCGCTGAACTCGCCATTTTCCACGAGCTTGTGCAGCTCGCTGGCGCCACCGATCAGCACCCCGTTGACAAAGACCATGGGGAACGTCGGCCAGCCAGTCCACATTTTCAGGGCATTGCGGCGGTGCCACTGGTTCAAATAGCTGCCGTATTGCAGGTACTGGTAGGGCGTGCCCAGCACGTCGAGGATCTTGCGCGCCTTGCGGGGAAACGGATTGAGCGCCATGCCGACCACCACGACCTGGTGCGCGGCGATGGCCGCCTGCACTTCGCGCACGATGTCCTTGTGCTTGCTGCCGATCAAGGGGCGGGCGGCGGGATGGATCTGGGCTTGGTCAAGGAGGGCGCGGGTCATGAAAGTCCTGGGGTGAGTGGCACGTGGCGTGCGGATCACGCATTGTGCCACGCACACGGGCCGGCGTGGGCTACACTGCGCGCCCTACTCCCCTTCGTTTGAATATATGCAAGAAATCATTCTCATGCCTGCATGCCGCCCCCGCCGCCTGCTCTGCGCTCTTCTGCTGGCCGCCAGCTGCGCCAGCGTCCACGCCGCCGATGCCGGCCTGGAAAGCGGCTTGACGCATGCGCTGCAGCTGAAAAAGGGCACGACAGCAAGAGTGGGCACCTCGGGCAAGGCCATCGCCGCCTACATGCGCGAAGGTTTGATCAGCCAGCGCCCCCAGCAGCGCTTCGACTACACCGATTACTACCTGCTGAAGAAACCGGCCAGCTTCATGGGACATGAACTGGTGCTCATCGAAGAGGAATACATCACGCAATACATAGGCTGCTGCGTCAGCCCCGGCGCCGGCGTGACGGTGAAAGTGCGCGGCAGCACGCAAAACCTGCAAGCGTTCGCCAGCGCCCAGCGCTGCACCCTGACGGACCCCGTCGATATTCAACATGCTCTGAACGAGGTGGCCATCAAGACCCGGCTGCCGCAAGGCCACTACGCATCCTTGAGCTGCCGCGAACGCGATGCGGAGCGCGAGGAGCAGTAAGCCCTAGCCCAGCGGCACGTGCAAGCCCATCTTGAGGCAAGTCAAGGCCACCGAGGTGCGGTAGCGGCGGATATTGTCGTCGTCGCCGAACAGGCGTTCTGTCAGCGCCTCATACTCGGCCATGCTGCTGGCCGTGATCACCAGCAGGTAATCGGCCTCGCCCGTAATCCCATAGCACTGCTGTATGGCAGGCTCGGCCATGATGCGCGCGCGCATGGCGGCCGTGCGTTGCGGATGCTCGTCGTGCAAATGCACTTCCACCGTCAGGATCAGGGGTCGGCCCACGCGGCTCGCGTCGAGCACGGCCACCTCGTTGCGGATCACGCCGCTCTCGCGCAGGCGGCGGATGCGCCGCTGCACGGCCGGCGCCGACAAATGCACGGCCTGGGCGATTTCGCGCTGCGAGGTGGTGTTATCGCGCTGCAGGATGTCGAGGATCGCCAGGTCGAAAGCATCGAGCGTGAGGGAAGGCGTGAGCGAAAGTTGCGTCATGAAGGTCAAATTGCAGTGCAAAACTCGGAGCAGACACAATAAACTTTCACTATTCCGATATCAAGCCTTTTATCACCATGCCATTACGCCGCTATTCCTCGCTGATTCCCTTGCTGGCCATCCTCGGCTCCGTCACCTGCCTGGGACTGGGCACCTCATGGGCCAAGCACAGCCTGTTTCCGCTCGTCGGCGCCCAGGGCACGACGGCCGTGCGCGTGGGCTTTTCCGCCCTGCTGCTGTTGCTGTTCTGGCGCCCGTGGCGTTGGCAGCTGAGCCGCGCCGACCTGCGCACGGTGGCCCTGTATGGCGCCGCGCTGGGCTTGACCAACCTGTGCTTCTACATGGCCTTGCGCACGATCCCGTTCGGCATCGCCGTGGCGATCGAATTCTCCGGCCCGCTGGCCGTGGCCCTGCTGGCCTCGCGCCGCCCGCTCGACTTCGTCTGGGTGGCCCTGGCCGTGGCGGGACTGGCGCTGCTGCTGCCGCTCGGCCACGACGTCAGCAACCTCGATCCCACGGGCGTGCTGTTCGCCCTGGGCGCGGCCGTCTGCTGGGCCTCGTACATCGTCTTCGGCAAGCGCGCCAGCCATTTGCATGCGGGTCACTCCGTGTCGCTGGGCCTGACCATGGCCGCGCTGGTGGTCGTGCCCGTGGGCGTGATGCACAGCGGAGCCGCCCTGCTCTCGCCCGTCGTGCTGGGCGTGGGCCTGGGCGTGGCCCTCATTTCCAGCGCCATCCCGATCTCGCTGGAAATGGTGGCCCTGAAGCGGCTGACGCCGCAGGCGTTCGGCATCATGAGCAGCATGGAACCGGCCGTGGCCGCCATGTTGGCGTACATCCTGCTCGACGAGCGCCTCGGTGCCGGGCAATGGCTGGCGATTGCCATGATCATGGCCGCGTCGATGGGCAGTTCGTACATGGCGCAGCGCCAGAGACGCGCTGCGCCGGTGCTCAGACCCGAATATAAATCGTGAAGCGGGCGCCGCCCAGCGGTGAGTCGTCGATGGCGATGGCGCCGCCGTGCAGCGCGACGGCCCTGGCGGCAATCGCCAGTCCCAGGCCGTGGCCGGCGGTCGCATGGTCCTGTTCGCGGGCCAGCCGATAGAACGGGGCAAACACCTGTTCGCGCTGGCCGGCGGGAATGCCGGGGCCATCATCCTCGATCACAATACGCAGCGCATCGCCTTCGCGCACGGCCGACAGCGCGATGCGCGCGGTGGCATATTTGGCCGCGTTGCCAAGCAGGTTGCCGATGGCGCGCGCCAGCAGGCGGGGATCGCCGCGCAATTCGCCCAGGTCATCGGCGATGCCCGCTTCCACTTGCCGCGGCAGGACGGCCGCCATGCAATCGCGCAGCAAGGGCGCCACGGCAAACGGCTGGCGCGGCAAGGCTTGCGCGTGATCGAGCTGCATCAGGCCCAGCAATTCGTTGACCAGCGTTTTCAATTCCTCGACATCGGCGCCCATGGCGTCGACGCGTCGACGCAGGGCAGGGTCAAGTCCCCCATGCCGTTCGTCCAGCAGCGCCAGGCCGAATTCCAGCCGCGCGATCGGCGTGCGCAATTCGTGCGACACCGACAGCAGCAAATGCCGGCGCGCTTCCAGCAGCGAGCCGATGCGCTCGGCCATCTCGTTGATGCGGCCAGCCAGCGGCGCGATGCTCGACGCGGGCTTGACCTGCGCCCGCGCCGCCAGGTCGCCCTGTCCGAAATCGTCGGCCATGCGCGACAGCGCGGCCAGGCTGCGCCCGTGCGCGCGCGTCCACCAGCCCAGCGGCAGCAGCAGGCACAGCGCGATGACCGCAAAGCGGATCGCCTCCATGCGCAGCGCCTGGCCAACGTCGATGGGCAGGTTTTGCGCGTGGAGCACATCGTCCTCGCTGCCGGCATAGCGTGCACCCGTGGCGTCCACGCGGCGATAGAAAGCCTTGCCGCCCACGTCCATCACGACGGCGCCCCGCAGCAGCTGCGCGCGCGCCTCGGTCGGCAGCGCCGGCAGCACGATGGACAGGGGCTGCAATTCCAGCGCGACGTCCGATACTTCGCGCACCTTGTTCAGGCGCGGCAGCCAGTCATCGGCGGGCGCCTGGTCGATGTACTGCTCCAGCAGGAATATCTGGCCGGCGGCCTGGTCGCGCGCGATGTGTTCGAGCGGATCGCCGAACAGGCGGCTGAAGGTGAAGTAAATGACGCAGCTGGCCAGCGCGATGGCCAGCACCACCAGCAGCGCGAAACGCCAGAAAAGACGGGTCATTCCCAGGCGGAGGGCGTGAGCAGATAGCCTTCGCCCCATACCGTCTTGATGCGTTCCGCGCCGCCGTCATCGAACTTGCGGCGCAAGCGCGAGATGCAGTTGTCGATGCTGCGATCGAGGCCATCGAACTCGATGCCGCGCATGCGCACGAGGATCTCGTTGCGCGACATGACCTTGCCAGCGGCGTCGGCCAGGATTGCGAACAACTTGAATTCAGCGCTGTTCATGGCGATTTCCTGCCCGCGCCAGTGCACGGCGCGGTTTTCGCGCGACACGCGCAACTGGCCGATGACGATGTCGCTGCCGCCCGCCGCGCTGCCGCGCCGCTGCAGCGCGCGCAGGCGGGCCAGCAGCACGCGGGGCTGCACCGGCTTGCTCACGTAGTCGTCGGCGCCCTGCTCCAGGCCCGATACTTCGTCGAAGGTGTCTTCGCGCGCGGTGAGTATCAGGATGGGCACGGCGCTGAGCTGGCGCAGCTGGCGGCACACCACCAGGCCATCGACGCCGGGCAAGGTCAAGTCGAGTATGACCAGGTCGGGCTGCAGGTCGCGAAAGCGCGCCACGGCCTGGTCGCCGCGCATCACCACGTCGACCGCATAGTCGTATTCATCGAGGTATTCCTTGACCAGCGCGGCAAGCCGCGCATCGTCCTCCACCAGCATTACACGTTGCATCGCCCCTCCGCGCCGCCATTTTGTCGCGTATTGTAGTGGAGCGCGGCGCACAAGTGGCATATTCGACAATCAGGTACACATTTGTACACTTTCTATACAAATGCGGCCTACAAATTAAGGACAATTCAAGGACAAACCTGGGCGGATTCCGGCACGAGGTTTGCCTAACATGGATAGCTCTTACCTCAACCGGAATCCGAACATGAAAAAAATTGTCTACAGCACCCTGTTTGCCATCGCCGCCACGTCGACGGTCCATGCCGAAGGCCTGTACTTGGGCGCCAACGTCAGCCCTTCCAGCGATGGCAAGATCGAGCGTGCCGAGGGCGGCGCGACGGCGCGGCGCGGCCCCAGCAGCAAGGCGGTGCCCTTCGGCGTCTTTGCCGGCTACGAACTGACGCCGGCCTGGGCGCTGGAAGGCGGCTATCGCGCCAGCGGCGGCGCGACCAGCTTCGACCTCGATCCCGGCTACCAGCTCAAGGTACGCAATAGTGCCGCCTACATGGCGGCGCGCGGCACGTGGCGGCTGAACGACGACTGGTCGCTGTTCGGCAAGGCTGGCGTGGCGCGCAGCCATGCCGAATTCTCCATCGCAGGCAAGAACGCGCCGCCGGGCGAGTCGGCCAGCAAGACCGGCTTGTACCTGAGCGTGGGAGCCGCCTACCAGATCGGCAAGGACGTGGCGCTGCAGCTCGAATGGGAGCACGCCCCGAAAGTCAGATACGAAGGACTCAATAGCACGATGAACCGCCTGGCGCTCGGCGTGCGCTTCGGCTTTTAAAAGGATGGCATGAACAAGTTCGCTCCCCGTTTTTTTCCCTGTTTTTCTCCCCTGCTGTTGCTGCTGGCCGCCTGCGGCCCGGCGCTGGCCGAGGAAGCGAGCACCGGCACCAGCGCGCTGATGATGCCCGATGGGAGCAGGGATATGTACGTGGGAGCGGCGCTCACGGGCAGCTCGGCGGCGGACGATGGCGCATCGCGCGGCGCCGTCCTGCGCCCGCTGCTGCAGGTCCAGTGGAGCAACGGCCTGTTCGTTTCGGCCAGCGGCGTGGCGGGCATGCACCTGTCGGCCACGCCGGGCGTGGAATACGGCCCGTTGCTGGCCGCCAGCAATGCGCGCGCTCCGGAAGACAGCCGGCGCCTGCGCGGCACGCGGCGGATCAAGGGCTCGCCCGACGTGGGCGGCTTCTACGGCTATTACCTGGGCGACCAGGCGCGCGTCACGGCTAACCTGATGCACGACACGAGCGCGCACGGCTGGCGCGGCCAGCTCGGCCTGCAAAAGACCCTGCCCTCGCTGGCGGCCCATCACACTGTGACCTTGTCGGCCGGCGTGTCCCTGGCCAGCGGCGCCGTGATGGACGAGCTGTACGCCGTCAGCGCGGCAGCCGGCGGCGCGCGCGACTACCGCCCGACCGGCGGTGTCGCGTCCGTCGACATGGGCGTCAACTGGAACTGGGCCCTGAGCAGCAAGTGGCTGCTCAACAGCGCCGTGACGGGCACGCGGCTGGGCAACGGACCGGCCCACAGTCCCTTCATCGAACGCCGTAACGTCATCACCTGGTCGAGCGGCCTCGGTTACCGGTTTTAAGCTCCATGCTCAGATCCCTGCTTCTCGCCCTGGCACTGCTGCCCGCGTTCGCCTGCGCGCAGGAAGCGGGCGACTGGATCGCCTACCGCGACGCCTACCGCCACATGATCTGGTTCGAAAAATACGGCAAGCCCAAGCAATTCCTGCAAAACCATCTGCGCCTGCGCCCGCGCGACGCCGGCGTGTCCACCGATGGCTTGCGCCTGACCTTGCACGGCAAGGGCGCGCAGCTGGCGCTGCCGCTCGATGCGCTGGGCCGGGCCGTCTTCCCGTTTTCCCGGGCCGCGTATGACGACAACGCGGAGCTGGCCTGGAACCGCAAGCCGGGCCAGATCACGTCAATCGCCTGGGTCTCCATCGTCACGCGGCCCGATGGCGTGTATGCGGCGGCCGACTTGCGCGCCGCCTGCGAACAGCTGCTCGCCTACCTGCGCTCGACGGGCGGAGCGAACGGCAAGCGCTGCGCCGGCGTGCAGTTTTCGTATGCGAGGATGGAAGCGGCGCAAGTGCGCTACCAGGGCGGCGATGGCGCGCCGGTCCCGCTGGCGGCGCAGGAAGGCCCCGCGTTTCCCGGCGACGCCGTGGCCGGTTTCCGCGTCTTCGCCTACCGTTTCAGCGCGCATCCGGACGCGGGGCAAGTCCTCACCAGCGCCACACCACTGGCCATTGCCGCGCTGCTGGAATAAGCTCACCTCAGCCGCGCCGTGCGCCAGGCCAGCAGCGCCGCCAGCACGAGCAGCGCGGCGCTGGCCGTGAAGGTAGCGCGAAAGCCGTAGCCGTCGAGCAGGATGCCGCCCACGGTGGAACCGAAGCCGATGCACAGCTGGACGACGGCCACCATCAGGCCGCCACCGGCTTCGGCGTCATCAGGCAAGGTCTGCGCCAGCCACGACCACCAGCCCGTGGGCGCGGCCGTCGCCAGCAATCCCCATAGCCCCAGCAGCACGAAGACGGGCGCCAGCTCGTCGCCGAACGCCAGCAGGGCCAGCGCGATGGCGGCCATCAGCAAGGGGATGGCGACCAGCGTGCGGTACAGGCCACGCCGCAGCGCGACGCCGATCAGCGCCGTGCCGATGAAGCCGGCCACGCCGATCGCCAGCAGCAGCATCGACAAGGTGGGCACGCCGACGCGCGTGACGTTTTCCAGGAACGGTCGCACATAGGTAAACAGCACGAACTGCCCCATGAAGAACGCGCCGACGGCCAGCATGCCCAGGGCGACCTGGCGGCGTTCGAGCAGGCGCAAGACCTGGCCGGAACGGGCCGAACGCGGCGCCGCCGGCATCGATGGCAGGCTGCACCACTGCCAGGCCAGCGCCAGCAGCGCCACCGGCGCCAGGCACAGGAAGGCGCCGCGCCAGCCGATGCTGGCGCCCAGATAGCTGCCCAGCGGCGCGGCCACCACAGTCGCCAGCGCATTGCCGCCGTTGAAGATGGCCAGCGCCCTGGGCACGCTGTGGCTGGGCACGAGGCGCATCGCCACGGCCACCGACATCGACCAGAATCCCCCCACCACAACGCCGATCAGCGCGCGCCCCGCCATGTACATCGCGTAGCTGGTGGCCAGCCCCACCACCAGCGCCGACACGCACATCAGGCCCGTCAACAGCAGCAGCAAGGTCTTGCGGTTCATCGATGCCGCCAGGGTAGCGATGGACAGGCTGGCCAGCACGGCGAAGGCGCCCGAGATGGCGATGCCATAGCCGGCCAGGCCTTCGCTGACGTGCAAGTCCGCCGCCAAGGGCGTGAGCAGGCTGACCGGCATGAATTCGGAGGCGATCAGGGTGAACACGCACAGGGTTATGGCAAAGATGCCGCCCCAGAACGCGGGCGCTGCCGCCTCGCTGCGGACCGCGCTCATGCCGCCAGGGCGCGCTGGAAGAACGACGTCAGCTTGTCCCACGGGATCAGGGTCACGCGGTCATACAGGTCGACGTGGCCGGCGCCGGCAACGTAATGGAGTTCCTTCGGCTCGGCGGCGCGCCGGTAGGCATCCTCGCTGAATTCCTTCGAGTGCGCCTGGTCGCCCGTGATGAACAGCAGCGGACGGGGCGAGATCGTCTCGATATCGATGAAGGGATAGAAATTCATGAACTTGACGTTGCTGCTCAAAGTGGGACGGGTGGCGCGCTCGGGCAACTGGCCGGCCGGGATGTAGGCGCCGCGCGGCGTGCGGTAGAAGTCGTGGAATTCGCGTTCGATAGCACTTGGGTTGGCGCTCAGCTCGGGCAAGGTACCGCTCGTGTAGGCGGTGGCGCCGCCGGCAAATTCCACCTGGCGCTGGCGCGCGGCCGCGGCGATATAAGCCTGGCGCTGCGCCAGCGTTTGCGAGCGGCGCAAGCCATGGCGGCTGGCGCTGCCCATGTCGTACATGCTCACCGTGGCGACGGCCTTGATGCGCGGGTCGATCTTGGCCGCGCTGATGACAAAGCTGCCGCTGCCGCAAATGCCGATGGCGGCGATGCGTTCGCTGTCGACAAGCGCTTGTGCGCCGAGAAAATCGACGGCCGCGCTGAAATCCTCGGCGTAGATATCGGGCGAGACGGCGTTGCGCGGCCGCCCTTCGCTCTCGCCCCAGAACGACAGGTCCAGCGACAGGGCGACGAAGCCCTGCTCGGCCATTTTGGTCGCATACAGGTTCGCGCTTTGCTCCTTGACGGCGCCCATCGGGTGGCCAACGATGATGGCGGCGTGCCGGCGAGCGGGGTCCAGCTGCGTCGGCAGGAACAGATTGCCGGCAACCGTCATCTGGTACTGGTTCCGGAAGCGCACCGGCTGCACCTTCACCTTGCTGCTCTGGTAGAAATTGTCGGCGCCATCGGGCATGGCCGGCAAGGCCGGCGCGGCGGCGGCGAAAATGGGTGCGCCCAGGACGGACAGGACGCCCAGTGCCGCCATGCCCGTGCCGGCGGCCTTGACGAATTCGCGGCGGCCAGCGGTCGTTTTCATGCGTGTTGTCTTCATGCCCATGCTCCTTTAAAAGTCAGGGCACCATCTTGACGCAGGCAAGCTCTTTTGATTAGCGGGTACAATCTTGATGTAGTTATGAAAAAAATTCAGTAATGAGCCAAAACAAAATCAACGATCTGCAAGCCTTCCTCGCCGTGGCGCGGGAGCGCAGCTTTACCAGGGCCGCCGCCAGGCTGGGCATCACCGCGTCCGCGCTCAGCCATACCATCCGCACCCTGGAAGAACGGCTGGGCGTGCGACTGCTGGCGCGCACCACGCGCAACGTGGCGCCCACCGATGCGGGCGAAAAGCTCATGCTGGCCATCGCGCCCCTGTTCGAGCAGATCGCCGCCGAGGTCGAGGCGCTGGGCGCGCTGCGCGACAAGCCCAGGGGCACCATCCGCGTCACCTGCACCGACGACCATATCGAATTGCTGCTGCGGCCCATGCTGGCCGGCTTCCTGCGCGACTATCCCGACATCAGCCTGGAACTGGTGGTCGACTACGGCTTTACGAATGTCGTCGAGCAGCGTTTCGACGCCGGCATCCGCCTGGGCGAAGCCATCAGCAAGGACATGATCGCCGTGCGCATCGGCCCCGACTGGCGCCTGGCCGTGGTGGGCTCGCCCGCGTTTTTTGCGCGCCATGGTGCGCCCGCGACGCCGCATGCGCTGACGGAATACGCCTGCGTGAATATCCGCCACCGGCCCGCTGGCGCCATCTACGCGTGGGAATTCGAAAAGGATGGGCAAGCCTTTGCCGTCAAGGCCGAAGGCCAGCTGGTCTTCAACAGCATCATGCACGTGCTCAATGCGGCGCTCGACGGCATCGGCCTGGCCTACGTGCCCGAGCCGCTGCTGGCGCCCTACCTGGCCGATGGCCGCCTGGTCGAAATCCTCGCCGACTGGTGCCCCACTTTCCAGGGCTACCATCTGTACTACCCGAACCGGCGCCAGGCCACACCCGCGTTTTCAGCCTTCGTGGAGGCGCTGCGCTACCGGGCCTGATTTCGCCACGTTCCTGCGCACCAGCCAGGCCAGCGGCAGCAAGGCGAGCAAGGCTGCCGCCACGCCGGCCCATGGCGACAAGGCCATCATGTGGCGCGAGACCATCAGCGCACCGAGCATGGAACCGAAGGAAATGCCGAGATTAAACGCGGAAATGTTCAGGCCCGAGGCGAAATCGACGGCTTGCGGCGTGTAGCGCTCTGCCGTGGCCAGCATGCCGGCCTGCAGGGCGGGCGACAGGCCGAAGGCGAACACGCCCCAGACGAACAGCATTACCGTCATCATCCAGGGCGAAGCGATGCTCAGCGCCACGCCCGCTTGCGTGACGGCCAGCAACAGCAGCATCACACGCAAGGCCTTTTGCCAGCCCAGGTGGCTGGTCAGGTAGCCGCCCGCCAGGTTGCCGGCAAAGGTGGCGATGCCGAACACGATCAGCAAGGCGCTGGCCATGGTGGCGGAAAAACCCGTCACATCCGTCAGGATGGGCGTGATGAACGTGAAGGCGGCAAAGCTGCTGCCAAAGCCGAACGTCGTAATTGCCATCATCGTCAGGATGGGGCCGCTGCCCAGGGCCGCCAGCTGCGTCATGGCCTTGCCGCCCTTGCCCTGCTGCAAGCCGGCCGGCAGCCAGCGCGCCATGGCGCCCAGGCCCACGGCTGCCAGCACGACGACGGCAAAGAAGGGCAAGCGCCAGCCCATCAGGTTGCCCAGAAAACTGCCGAAGGGTACGCCGATCACCATGGCCAGGGTCAATCCCGCAAACATGACGGAAATCGCCCTGCCCGCCTGTTCCTTGCTGACCAGGCTGGCCGCCACGGTGGCGCCGATGGCAAAGTAGGTGCCGTGCGCCACGGCCGTGATGACCCGCCCCAGCAGCAACAGTTCAAACGTATGCGAAAAGGCGGCCAGCAGATTACCTGCCAGGAACACGCTCATCAACCCCAGCAAAGCCGCCTTGCGCGGCAGGCGCGACATCAGCAGCACCAGCAGCGGCGTGCCGATGGCCAGCGCCAGCGCATACAGGCTGACCAGCGAGCCGGCCGATTCGATGGAAATCCGCAAATCTTTCGCAATGGTGGGCAGGATGCCGACGACGATGAATTCAGTGACGCCGATGGCAAAGGCGCCGACGGCCAGCGCCAGCACGCCGGGCGGCATCTTGCTGGAATGAGGTGAAACAGGGCTTGCGGTGGTCATGGTATTTCTCCGGCAGAGTTCAAGTCAGCCAGTGTATCGATGCAAACGCTTTTGATATAGACTCCCATAATGGAATCACCTGTGAAATGGATTCAATAATGGCCAGGCAAGATATCAACCGCGCGTTCGAGATGGCCGTGTTTGTGGCCGTAGTGGAAACGGGCGCCTTTTCCGCCGCCGCGCGCCGCCTGGCCTTGACGCCGTCGGCCGTCAGCAAGCTCGTCAACCGCCTGGAAGCGCGGCTCGGCGCCCGCTTGCTCCAGCGCAGCACGCGCCAGTTGCACACGACGCCCGAAGGCGACGCCTTCTTCGTGCAGTGCAAGCGCATCCTCGACGATATCGATGGTGCCGAGCGCGAAGCGGCGCAGGGCGCGGCGCCGCGCGGACGCTTGCGCATCAACTGTTTCGTGCCGTTCGGCGTGCGCCATCTGCTGCCCATCCTGCCCGAGTTCGCGCAGCGCTATCCCGACATCGTGCTTGACGTCGTCGTCAGCGACGCCATCGTCGACTTGCTGGAAGACCGCACCGACATCGCCATCCGCACGGGCAAGCTGAAGGAATCGAACCTGGTGGCGCGCAAACTCGGCGAAGACGCGATGGTCGTGGTGGCGTCGCCCGCCTACGCGGCACGACACGGCCTGCCGCGCACGCCGCAGGATTTGTCCGAACACAATCTGCTGGCGTTCAATTTCCGCTGCCAGAACGAAACTTGGCCCTTCCTCGATGGCGCGGGCGGCACGCTGCAGGTGGCGCCGCAGGGCAATACCTGTGTCAGCGATGGCGAAAGCATGCGCCAGCTGGTGCTGGCCGGCATGGGACTGGGACGCTTTTCACGCCAGCACGTGCTGCGCGATATCGAGCAAGGCGAGCTGATCCCCGTGCTGCAGGACTACAATCCCGGCGACAGGGAACTCGTGCACGCCGTCTTCGTGGGACCGGGCCTGCAAGTGCCAGCCAGGGTGCGCGTGATGCTTGATTACCTGCTGGAAAAAGTGCAGCTGGGGTGAGCGCCGCCGACACACATCGCGTCTTATAATCGACCCTATCGTTGAAACTTCAGGGAGCCACGTCATGCATGAGGCCTTGATCCACACCTTGCAAACCCGCTTCAGCCAGCACAGGCACCGCCATCCGCAATGGACGTGGGACAAGGTGCTGGCGCGGCTGAACGCCGCTCCCGCCAGCCTGGCGGTCTTGCAGCAAATGGAAGACACGGGCGGTGAACCGGATGTCATCGGGCACGCCGGCGACACGGGCGCCGTCACGTTTTGCGATTGTTCGGCAGAAAGTCCGCTCGGCCGGCGCAGCCTGTGTTTCGATGCTGATGCCCTGGCCGCGCGCAAGGCCAACAAGCCGGCCGGCAGCGCCATGGCCATGGCGCAGGCGATGGGGGTCACACTGCTGACGGAAACGCAGTACCGCCAGTTGCAGGAACTGGAACCATTCGACCGGAAAACGTCAAGCTGGATCGCGACGCCGGACAGCATCCGCGCGCTGGGCGGCGCCCTGTTTTGCGACCGCCGCTATGAACAGGTCTTCGTCTACCACAATGGCGCCGAATCGTATTATGCGAGCCGGGGTTTCCGTGGACGACTAACCGTCTGACAATCGCTGGCTCAGGCCAGCTCTTCCAGCCGCAACTGCCGGCCTTCGTCGAGCATCAGCTCGAACTCGGCCGCCGTCACGGCCGGGCTGAACAGATAACCTTGCAACTGGTCGCAGCCGAGTTCGCGCAGAAAGCGCATCTGCTCGGCCGTTTCCACCCCTTCGGCGACGATTTCCTGGCGCAGCTGCTGCGCCATGGTGACGATGGCGCGGGCGATGGCGCAATCGTTTTCCTCGAACGGCAAGCCGATGACAAACGAGCGGTCGATTTTCAAGGTACTGATGGGGAATTTCTTCAGGTACGCCAGGCTGGAATAGCCGGTGCCGAAGTCGTCCAGCGCCAGCGCCAGGCCCATGGCCACGAGCTGGTTCATGATGTCGATCACCTTGTCGGCGCCGCGCATCAGCAGGCTTTCCGTGATTTCCAGCATGATCTGGTCGGGCCGCACGCCGTAGCGTTCCAGCACGGCCGCTATGCGCGCCGGCAACTGTTCATCGAACTGGCGCGCCGACAGGTTGACGGCGATGGCCGGCATGTGCAGGCCACGGTCTTCCCAGTTGCGGATCTGGCGGCAGGCCTCGTCCAGCACCCAGGTACCCAGTTCCAGGATCAAACTGGTTTCCTCGGCAACGGGAATGAAAAGGCCGGGCGAGACCATGCCGCGCATCGGATGCTTCCAGCGCAACAAGGCTTCCGCACCGACGATGCGCCCGCTGGCCAGGCTCACTTTCGGCTGGTAATGCAACTCCAGCTCCTTGTCGCCCAGGGCCAGCCGCATTTCGCTTTCCAGGCGCAAATGCTCCTTGGCCCGGCGGTTCATGTCTTCGCGGTAAAACAGGAAGGTCGATTCGATCGTCTGCCCCGCCTTGGCCACGGCCACGTCGGCAAAGCGGAACAGGGCCGGCGCTTCCAGGCCGTCTTCCGGATACACGGTGATGCCGATGCTGGCACCCACGTGCAGCGCGTGGGCATCGATATTGATCGGCGCCTCGAGCAGGTTGAGCAGCTTTTGCGCCACATTCGCCGCGTGTTCGCGCTTTTCGATATGCAGCAGGGCCACGACGAATTTGCTGTTGTCGACGCGCGCCAGGATGTCGGCGTCGCGCAGGGCGCCACGGAACAGCTGGCCGATGGCGATCACCAGCTGGTCGCCCACTTCATGGCCCAGGGTGTCGCTGATGGAACCGATGCGGCTGATGTCGATGACCATCAGCGCGCCATGCGTGCCCTGGCGTTTCGCTTCGGCCAGACCCTGGTCGACCAATTGATTGAGCAAGCAGCGGTTGGGCAAGCCCGTCAGGCTGTCGTAGTTGGCCATGCGCTGCATGCGCGCCTCGGCATCCTTGTGCACCGAAATATCGGAAAACAGGGAAAACACGTGGCTGATTTCGCCGAATTCATCGCGCACGACGCTGATGGTGACGTCTTGCGGGAACAGTTCGCCATTCTTGCGCTTGCCGATGATTTCGCCGCGCCAGGAGCCGTGCCCGCGCATGGCGGCGCGCACCTTGGCGCGGAAATCCGGGTCGTGCACGCCCGAGCGCAGCAAGTCCGGCGTGCGGCCGATGGCTTCGGCCGGCGAGTAGCCGGTGATGCGGCTGAAAGAGCTGTTGATCGAGACGATGCGCTCTTCCGCATCCGTGATCAGCACGGCTTGCTCGCTGTCTTCGATGATGCGCGCGTGCAACCTCACCTTGTCCACGTCGGACAGCGGCTCGCTCATGGCCGACAGGCGCACGGCCATGCCGCAGGCCTTGCCCGCCTGGTCGTGGATCACGTGGCGGTGCATGCGCAGCCACGTCACCATGCCCGACTTCTTGCGCCGGCGCACATCGGTGGCCACGTCGCCCTGGGTGAAATGCAACTCCAGCACGCTCGCTTCCGCGTCGTCTTCCGGATACAAAAACAGGATGTGCTGGCCCAGCGCTTCCAGTTCGGAATAGCCGAACATCTGTTCGGCGCCATGGTTCCAGCCGATCAAAAAGCCGTCGGGATCGATTTCCAGCAAGGCGTCGGGGGGCGCCACGCGCACCACGGGGCGGCTGGCGCCACGCAGCCGCTCCAGTTCCTCCTCCAGCCGCGCCAGGGTGGCGGCCTGCTGCGGCCCCGCCTGTTCACGGGCATCCTGGGCCAGGCGCAGGCACAGCGCAACCTTCGCCTCAAGCATGGCAACCCCACTCGTGGGCCAGGTCAGGGGAAGATATCAGGGGCGCTGCGGTGTGTGTAATCATCAAAATCCCACTGTGGGGCATGGAGGTCGGGCAAGAAATACGATTGCAATACTGCGAATATGGTAACTTAAAAATGTTGGCGTATGTCAACATTTTAAGACCTACGCCGAATGGCCCGGCAGATGCTGCGCCAGACGTGCAAACACATCCGGTTCGCGCATGCGCGCCATCCACCAGCGCAATGCGGCGCCGTCCTCGCCCACTCGCCAGGCCAGGTAAAACGTTTCCGACGGTTTCGGTTCTTCCACGGCCTTTTCCACCAGCAAGCCGCGCGCGATGGCGGCCCGCGCGCATGGCCCCGGCAGGAAACCAAAGCCCAGCCCCAGCACCTGGTAATCGAACTTGACCTGCATGTTCGGCACGCTCAAGGCGTCCTGCCCCAGCAGCAAACCCACCGTGCGCGGCGCCATCTGGCGCGCCGAATCGGCCACCACCACGGCCCGGTATTGCTGCAGGTGGCCGCGCGACAACGGTTCCTGCACCTGGGCCAGCGGGTGCGTGGGCGCCACGGTGAAGACGAAGTCGAGCATGCCGATCGGCTGCGCGATATAGCCGCCGCCGGCCGGCCCGTCACCGGGCGCGCCCACCAGCAAGTCGGCGCGCCGGTCCAGCAGCGCTTCCCACGTGCCCGACAGCGTGTCTTGCGACAGGCGCAGGCGCGTCTGCTGCGCCACGTCGTAAAAGGCGCGCACGTCGTCGGCCAGGGCCACGGCGGAAAACATGGAATCGATGCCGATGGACAATTCCGTTTCCCAGCCGGAGGCCACCCTGCGCACGCGGTGCTCGAGGTCCTGCGCCGCCTTCAACAGATAACGGCCCTCTTTCAGCAATTCCTGGCCGGCCGCCGTCAGCATGACTTTCGGGCCATTACGCTGGAACACCTGCACGCCCAGGTCGTCTTCCAGCTTGGCCACCGTATAGGAAATGGTGGACGGGACTTTATGCAATTCCTTGCCGGCCGACGAGAACGATCCGCGGCGGTCGATGGCGTCAACGATTTGCAGGGCTTCCAGGCTCAGTCTTAACATTCGATTTTTTCGATCATAGGTCGCAAGATTTTCCGTTTTTCTTTCTCTGCTGGGGGGGCCTATACTTTGTTCATCGTACAGCGAAGGGCAGAAAAGATGCCACGGCACAGCGCCAGGCAACGGCCCTTCGAAATTATCGCACATTAACTTATAGAAACGGAGTCCACCATGTTACAGATTCGTCATAGCGAAGAACGCGGCGCAGCCAACCACGGCTGGCTCAATTCCCACCACAGCTTTTCCTTCGGCAGCTACCATGATCCGCTGCACATGGGCTTTGGCCCCCTGCTGGTGATCAATGAAGACCGGGTCACGCCTGGCCAGGGTTTCGGCACGCACGGCCACCGCGACATGGAAATCATTTCGTATGTGCTCGACGGCGCGCTGGAACACAAGGACAGCATGGGCACCGGTTCCGTCCTGCACTACGGCGATGTGCAGCGCATGAGCGCCGGCAGCGGCGTGCGCCACAGCGAGTTCAACCACTCGGCAACGGATGGCTTGCACTTCCTGCAGATCTGGATCCAGCCAAACGTGACGGGCATTCCCCCCAGCTATGAAGAGAAACACTTCACGCCGGACAGCAAACGGGGCAAGCTGCGCCTGATCGCCTCCTCCGACGGCCGCCAGGGTTCGGTGCTGATCCACCAGGATGCGGCCATCTACGCCAGCATCCTGCAGGAAGGCGAACAGGCCGAACATGCGCTCGACGAAGGCCGCCTCGCCTATGTGCACCTGATCCGCGGCAGCCTGGTCGTCAACGGCACGCCCTTGAAAGCGGGCGATGCGCTGAAACTGACGCAGGAAGCGGCCGTGATCATCACTCAGCCGGAAGATGCGGAATTCCTGCTCTTCGACCTGCCTAAATAATTGATAAATATATTAAGAAAGAGAAAATCATGGAAAACAGAAGCAACGTATTGCTGCCCCTCGGCCGTGCCGCCCTTGGCGTGCTGTTCTTTGTCTCGGGCTTGCTGAAAATCGGCGGCTTTGCCGGTGTGGCCGGCTACATGGCCAGCCAGGGCTTGCCAATCGCCAATATCTTGCTGGTCGGCGTGATCGTGCTGGAAGTGGGCGGCGGCTTGCTCTTGATCACGGGCTGGCAGGCGCGCTGGGCGGCGCTGGCCCTGGCGCTGTTCCTGATCCCGACGACGCTCATCTTCCACGCCTTCTGGAGCGCCGATGCGGCCCACTTCCAGGACCAGCTGACGAACTTCCTGAAGAACCTGTCCATCTTCGGCGGCATGCTCTTGCTGGTGGAGCGCGGTTTTCGCCAGGCCAGGTAAGACCAAGGCTGCCTGACCGGACGGGCCCGTCATCGACGCGGCCCGCCCGGCCGGCGGCCTGTCATTGTTTTGTCATCAGGCTGACATGGCGCTGTCACATTAACTGATTATCATCCGGTTGCCCTTAAATCACGCAACCACAGGACATCGCAGCCCATGAACAAGCCCAACGATCTGGCCATCAGCGCCACCGATCTGAACGACATTGACAGCCAAGCGTCCCACGACAACCATTTCAACAGCATCCTGAACGCCCGCCTGAGCCGCCGTAACTGGCTGCGCGGCAGCGCCGTCACGGCCGCGACCGCCGTCATGGGTTCGATGGGCCTGTCCGCCTGCGGTGGCGGCAGCGACGCCATCGCCGTCACGCCGACGCCAACGCCAACCCCAACACCCGAAAAACTGCTGGCCTTCACGGCCGTGCCGAAAAGCCTGGCCGACGTCGTGTCGGTACCGGCCGGCTACACGGCCACGGCCCTGTATGCGCTGGGCGACTCGCTGCGCGCAGCCACGCCAGCGTACAAGAACGACGGCAGCGACACCGATTTCGACAACCGCGCCGGCGACCACCACGACGGCATGGAATACTACGGCCTGTCCGCCGCCGGCGCGCCGCTGGCATCCGGCGCCGAACGGGGCTTGCTGGCCATGAACCACGAAGCGACCACGGACGAAACACTGTCCTCGCACTTCCTGCACGTCAATGGCGGCACCACCTCGCTGCCCCGCCCTGCCGCCGAAGTCGACAAGGAAGTGGCCGTCCACGGCCTGAGCGTGGTGGAAGTCAAGAAGACGGGCAGCGCCTGGGCCACCGTCAACGATTCCGCCTTCAACCGCCGCGTCACGCCGCTGACGGACATCGAGCTTGCCGGCCCCGTGCGCGGCAACGCCCTTGTGGTGACCAAGTATTCGCCGACCGGCACCAAGACGCGCGGCACCATCAACAATTGCGGCACGGGCAAGTCGCCTTGGGGCAGCTACCTGTCCGGCGAAGAAAACTGGGCCGGCTACTTCACCCGCTCGTCCACCGACAATGCGGCGCGCGGCGACAAATCCGTCGTGTCGCTGAACCGCTATGGCCGCAGACAGGGCGGCGCCTCGCGCCACGGCTGGGAAACGGGCGGCAGCGACGACAAGTACGCGCGCTGGAACCTGAGCAAGATCGGCGCCTCGACCAACGGCAGCGACGACTACCGCAATGAACTGAACGGCATGGGCTACATCGTCGAGATGGACCCGTACGACAAGACCAAAGCCATCCGCAAACGCACGGCCCTGGGCCGCTACGCGCACGAAAGCGCCGCCTTCAGCGTGCCGGCCGTAGGCCAGCAGCTGGCCGTCTACATGGGCGACGATTCGCGCAACGAATACATCTACAAATTCGTCACGACGGCCGTCTGGGCCGCCGCCGATGCCAACCCGGCCGACCGCATCGCCACCGGCGACAAATACCTCGATTCGGGCAAGCTGTACGTGGCCAAGCTGGCCGCCGACGGCACCGGCCAGTGGATCGAGCTGGCCATGTCAAACGCGCTGATCCAGGCCTACAGCGCCTACAAGTTCGCCGACCTGGCCGACGTGCTGGTCAATGCCCGCCTGGCGGCCGACGCCGTGGGCGCGACAAAAATGGATCGCCCGGAATGGTGCTCGGTCAACCCGGCGAATGGCGAGATCTATTACACGCTGACCAACAACTCGAACCGCACCGTCAATCCGAGCGGCTCGTCGCAACTGGCGCCGGACAGCGCCAACCCGCGCGCCTATACGGACATGAAGGGCCGCAGCGCGCAAAACGGCAATCCGAACGGCCACATCATCCGCTTCAAGGAAGGCACGGGCGCGGCCGCGGCCACCAGCTTTACGTGGGATGTCTACCTGTTTGGCGCCGAGAGCGGCGCCGACGCCAGCAAGATCAACCTGTCGAACCTGACGGCCGACCAGGATTTCTCCAGCCCTGACGGCCTGGCCTTCAGCCCCTACACGGGCATCTGCTGGATCCAGACGGACGATGGCGCGTACACGGACGTGACCAACTGCATGATGCTGGCCGCCATTCCAGGCAAGGTCGGCGACGGCGCCAAATCGACCCTGAACTACGCGACGGCGGCCGGCGGCAACCTGGCCGTCGACACCTTCATCGGCGAGAAACCCACGGCCGACACGCTTAAGCGCTTCCTGGTGGGGCCGGTCGGCTCGGAAATCACGGGCATCAGCGAAACGCCCGATGGCAAGACCATGTTCATCAACATCCAGCATCCGGGCGAAAACACCTCGCTGGCGAATATCGGCGACCCATCCAAATACACGAGCCAATGGCCGGCCAACGCCGGTTATGGCGCCGGCAAGCGTCCGCGCTCGGCCACCATCGTGATCACCAAGAACGACGGCGGACGCATCGGCAGCTGATGGACCGTGCCTGGCGGAGGCATCCGCCAGGCAAAGCCAGCAATGCACCTTGTAAAAGGAGGAAGTGCCCCTAAGTAAGGTTTATCACCAGACATTGCAACGACCGAATGGCAGCCAGGGAAAACGTTTCCCTGCTTTTTGGTATGATGGCAAGGCGCGCCGGCACCGGAGTGGTGTCGCGCGCCTTTTATTTTTGATAATTACTTATATGAGCACAACCATGCAAAGCGGCGCAGACCTCCTGGCGACAGGCGAATTGGATTACACGACTTCCTGCGCACTGCCGACGCCGTGGGCCCAGTTCACCTTGCACGCCTTTGTCGAGCACGCGACGGGCAAGGAACACCTGGCCATGGTGCTGGGCGATGTCGGCAACGGCGAACCGGTGCTGGCGCGCGTGCATTCCGAGTGCCTGACGGGCGACGTGCTGTTTTCGCAGCGCTGCGACTGCGGCGCGCAGCTCGAGGGCGCCCTGAAACGCATCGCCGAGGAAGGCCGCGGCATCTTGCTGTACCTGCGCCAGGAAGGACGCGGCATCGGCCTGATCAACAAGATCCGCGCCTACCGCCTGCAGGAAGCGGGCGCCGACACGGTGCAGGCGAATGAACAGCTGGGCTTCAAGGCCGACGCGCGCAACTACACCTTGTGCAAACCCATGTTCGCGCAATTCGGCATCCACAGCCTGCGCTTGATGACGAACAATCCGCGCAAGATCGCCGCCATGGAAGCGCTGGGCATCACGGTGGCCGAACGGGTGCCGCTGCTGGTCAACCGCAACGCCTTCAACCAGCACTACCTGAATACCAAGCAAAGCAAGCTCGGTCACATGATGACGCCGGAAACGGCGCCGGCACTGGAAGACGGCGCCCTGTAGTTCCCCGGGCTGGCGCGGAACGGCGTGTCACCCGGGCGCCGCCCTCACTCCGGCTTCACGCACAAAGGATGCATGAAATTATCTGACTACGCCTTCCTGCTGGCCAGCCTGTGCGCTGCAGCGGGCGCACACGCGGCCCCGGCACCAGCGCCAGCCGCTGCGCCAGCCACTGCGCCCACCGCCTCGACTCCCCCCATCAAGCCGCCGCCGGCCACCGCCGCGCCCGCCGCCACCGAACATGCGGCCCTGCCGCCGCCCTCGTCCGCCGCGCAAAAGCTGTACACTGCCGCGCGCGCCGACATCCTGCAAGTGCGCGTGCTGCTGAAGAACGGCCGCACGCAGTCGTCCGTCGGCTCGGGCTTTTTGATCGGCACGGGCGACCTGGTGGTCAGCAACTATCACGTGGTGTCCCAGTTCGCGCTCGACCCCGATACCTACGTGGGCGAGTGGGTCGACACGAGCGGCCAGCGCGGCAATGTGGAATTGCTGGCCGTCGACGTGCTGCACGACCTGGCCGTGCTGCGCGTGAACCGCCACGGCACGGGTTTCTTCAAGATGCCGGAAACGCTGGCGCCGCTGACGCAAGGCCAGTACCTGTATTCGATGGGCAATCCGCTGGACCTGGGCTTCGCCATTTCGGAAGGCTCGTACAACGGCGTCGTCACGCGCAGCTTCTACGACCAGCTGATGTTTACAGGGCCGATCAATTCCGGCATGAGCGGCGGCCCCAGCGTCACGGCGAATGGCGACGTGGCCGGCATCAATGTCTCGAAACGCCTCGATGGCGAACTCGTCAGTTTCCTCGTGCCCGCCCGCTATGCCCAGCAATTGCTGGCCAAGGTGGCGCAGCAAGGCAAGCCGCCGAAAGACTTCAAGCCCCTGGTGACGGCGCAACTGCTGGCGCACCAGGAAGTCATGCTGGCGCGCCTGCTCGACACGCCCTTGAGCCTGAAAGCCATGGGCCCGTACCGCGTGCCCGTGCGCGAGTCCGACCAGATGCGCTGCTGGGGCCGCTCCAACGTGAAGTCCGACAAGCCCTATATGCTCGACAACACCAGCTGCGCCATGGAGTCGGCCATCTTCATTTCCGGCGCCCTGCAGACGGGGCAAGTGTCGATGCGCCATGAATTTTTGCGCAGCAGCGAACTGGGCGCCCTGCGCTTTTCCGAGCTGGCCAGCGCGTCGTTCAAGAATGAAAGTTTCGGCAGCTACAAGAGCGTGAACCTGACCGGCCCGCAATGCACCGAACAGTTCGTCAAGAACAAAACCCTGCCCCTGCGCGCCGTGCTGTGCGTGCGCGCCTACCGCAAATTTACGGGACTGTACGACTTTGCCCTGCTGGCCGCCAGCACCGATGAGCCACTCATGAGCCTGCAAAGCCGCATCGACGCGCGCGGCGTGTCGTACGCCAACGGCATGCGCGTCACGCGCACCTTCCTCGAAGCGCTGTCGCGGGAAAGTGGCCGCAAGCCATGAAGCCGCCCTATTACCTTGAAATCCTCGCCGAGAATGGCGAAGTGCGGCAACGCCAGCGGATCGAGTCCCTGCCGATCCGCATCGGCCGTGGCTATGACAACGACTTCATCCTCGACGACGCGCATACGGCGGCCCAGCACGCCATCGTCGAGGACGACGGCGCAGGTGGCCTGCTGCTGCGCGACCTGGGCAGCCAGAATGGCGTGATCCACCGGGGACAGCGGCAATTGCAAGTGGCCATGAGCGGCAACAGCATCGTGCGCCTCGGCCACACGCGCCTGCGCGTGCGCGCCAGCGATCATCCGGTGGCGCCCGAACTGGGCGACACGACCCGGCACGACTGGGAAGGCTTGCGCCCGGCCGTCGCCGGCCTGGCCATGATCGGCGCCTCGGCCGCCTTCAGCAACTGGCTCAGCGATGCGGACGCCTTCGAGCCGATTTCCTACCTGATGATCATCGCCTACGCGCTGGCCGGCGGCCTCGTGTGGGCGTCGGTCTGGGCCGTGGCAAACCGGCTGTTCGGCCATGTGGCGCGCTTCGGCCGTCACCTGTTCATCATCGGCTGCGGCTTGCTGGCCATGGAAGTGTGGGAACTGGGCAGCAACGTGGCGGCGTATGCGCTGTCGCTGGAAGCGCTGACGCGCTACGGACGGCACATGTTCATCGTCATCATCTGCGTCATGATCTACTACCATTTGTGCACGATCAAGCCGCAGCATCCGCGCCGCTTCGGCCTCGTCGCCGTCGTGCTGGCGATCATTGGCTCGACCCTGATCCTGCTGAGCAACCTGCAGATCAGCGGCCGCCTGGCCGACGAGACATACATGTCGGTCATTTACCCTCCGGTCCTGCGTGTGAGCCCGGATCACACGACGGACGCCTTCTTCCGCGACGCAGCCGGCCTGCAGCGCGCCGTCGACGCCGAGCGCGGCAAGGCGGCCAAGGGCGCCGACGAAGACGAAGACAGCGGCGATTAAGCCGCCGCCATGCAAAAAGCCCGCCGTGTCCTGGCAGACCGGCGGGCTTTTTTACGTGCGCCGCGAGGCGCGCAGAGTAGCGCTGTTAAAACGTGCGCTTAGAATTTGTCATCCTGCTTGCGGCGCGCCGTAAAACCCAGCAAGCCCAGGCCGATCAGCAGCATGGCGTAGATGGTCGGTTCCGGCACTTCCGACACCAGGCTGTCGCCGCCGGCAACGCTGGCGGGATGGTTGCCGGCCGCCTTGACCGGTACTTGCTCGCCGGCATCGCAACAGTTTTCCAGGCCTAAGAGGCTCAAGGTATGGCTATCGACCAGCAAGGACTTCGAACCGCCGAGGTACTCGCTCGTTGCGCCATATGCGGCGGAAGCGTGTGCGCCAGCGTCCGAGTAGCCGGAGGACAAGGGGACGGTGCTGGCGTTCGCCTGGGCAAACACACCGGCAACGATCAAGGACAAGGCAAATTTGGGCAAGTTTTTCATGATGGTCTCCAATCAGTATTCAACGGGCGCAACAGGCGTGAAGGCGCTTGAGCTGAATACACGCTGCATTGAGGCGTGTCGGCGTAGCGCGGAAAGTGCAAGGATGAGCGGTCGGGGACGTGGCTTCCGCAAAACAGCGCGGACTTGCGGCGTGCCATGGCGGCACTGCAAGCGTCCTGGAAAGGGTTCGGGTTCCCGGGACAAAACCAGACAATTGACGGGTCAGGTGAAACGTTGAATCTATTCTATCTTAAATTCCCTGGAGGAAAAGTATTTTTCTTTTAGTCATGCAAGATACTTTTATGGCAAGCACGTCAAAACAGGCTGGGCAATCCTGCCTGCAAGGGCATTGCGCCCCTCGCGCGCCAGCCGGACCTGTCGCGCTAGCGCCACAAACGCGCGCGCCAGTGTCGCATCTTGCGCATTTCTTTTCGCATGCCGCTGCACCACGGGGCGAAACAGCATGGCAAAATGTAGTCACGCTGCTATCTATCCGAACAGGGGGAAAGAGGAATGGTCGACCTGGAAGAACTACGCTATCTGGCACTGTCGTTTCCCGACACCACCGAGGAAGAACACCACGACCGTCCGGCCTTCCGCGTGGGCGGGAAGATCTTCGCCACCCTGCCCGATGACGAGCACATCAACGTACTGCTCGATGCGGAAGCGGCGCACATCGCCACCGTCATCACGCCATCGGGCTGCGAGAAACTCTGGTGGGGCGAACGCCTGGCCGGCATCACGGTGCGCCTGGCGGACGCCGAACTGGACATGCTGGCCGCCGCCCTGACGGCCGCCTGGCGGCGCAAGGCGCCCAGCGACCTGGCCAAGACCATCGCCCCGACAGGGTAGTTACAAGGGCCAATTGCGCAGAAGCAAACCCACCATCTGCTGCAACTGTTCGCGCGAGACGCCAGCCGCCGCCTGGATGGCCATGCCCTGCGACAGGGTCACGACAAAGCGCGCCTGCTGCTCGGGGCAGGAATCGGGCGGCAAATCCCCCTCTTCCCTGGCGCGCCGCAAGCGGTCGCGCAGTTTGATTTCACCGCGCAGCCGGCGCGCGAACAATTCATCGCGGATCGGCAAGGCATCGTCGCTGCACGCCAGCGCCGCATTCACGCCCATGCAGCCGTGCGGCCCGTCGGGCATGGTTTGCGCGTCGACATATTGCGTCAGCAAGGCTTCCACCACCTGGCGCGCCGTCGGCTGTTCCAGCGCCGCATCGAAAAACCGCATGCGCGTGTCGCTGTAGCGCTCGAGCGCCTTGTGGAACAATTGTTCCTTGTTGCCAAAGACGGCATACAGGCTGGGCCGGTTCATGCCCATGGCTTTCGTCAATTCCGGCAAGGAACTGCCTTCATAGCTCTTTTCCCAGAATACTTTCATGGCGCAATCGAGCGCCGCGTCCTCGTCGAAGGTGCGTGGCCGTCCCGTTTTTGCCTTGCCTACCGCCTCTTTTTTATCTTGTTTCATACCGTTCGGTAAAAAATTATTGACAACGATGTCTGCCTGCCCTGATTATATACCGACCGGTTAAAAACCTTCCGGCTTTTCAGGAACCTCACATGCAAACACCTTCCCACGCTACTGGCGACGATACCACCGTGGCGCCATGGCTGGCCGTCCTGTCGGTCGGCATCGGCGCCTTCGCCCTCGTTACCTCCGAATTCCTGCCCGTCGGCCTGTTGCCGGCCATGGCCGCCGAACTGTCCATCAGCAAGGGCCAGGCGGGCTTGATGATCACCACGCCCGGCATCGTTGCCGCGTTTGCCGCCATCTTCGTCACCGTCGGCTCGGGCCGCCTGGACCGCCGTATCGTGCTGCTGGCCCTCACGGCCCTGCTGGTCGCCTCGAACCTGCTGGTGGCGCTGGCTCCCTCGTATGCGTGGATACTGCTGGGCCGCGCCATGCTGGGCGTCGGTGTCGGCGGCTTCTGGGCCATCGGCAGCGCCATCGGACCGCGCCTGGTGGCGCCACAGCATGCGTCGCGCGCCATGTCCATCATCTTCGCCGGCGTCTCGCTGGGCACGGTGGCGGGCGTGCCGGCCGGTGCGCTGGTGGGCGAGCTGGTGGGATGGCGGGTCGCTTTCGGCGCGGCCAGCGCCATCGCCGTGCTGGTCTTCCTCGGCCAGTTGCTGCTCTTGCCCAAGCTGCCGCCGACACAGGCCATCCGCTTGCGCCAGTTGCCGATGATTTTCGGCATCCGCAAGGCACGCCTGGGCCTGATCGCCACGGCCATGCTTTTCACGGGCCAGTTCGCCGCCTACACGTATATCGCGCCCTTCCTCACGCAAATCTCGCACCTGGCGGCCGGCACAGTCAGCGCCATGCTGCTCGTCTACGGCGCTTCCGGCTTCATCGGCAACCTCGCGGGCGGCTGGGCCGCCGGCCGCTACGAACGCGCCGCGCTGATGGTGACGGGTGCCGTGCTGGGCTTGTCCACCCTGGCCCTGGCCGCGTTCGGCAGCCATTCGGTGACAGCCATGCTGCTGGTGGCCGTGTGGGGTTTCGGTTTCGGCGCCATGCCGATCGCCGTGCAGACGTGGATGTTCAAGGCGGCGCCGGAACTGATGGAAGGCAGCAGCGCGCTGTTTGTCGCCATCGTGCAAGTGTCGCTGGCGTCAGGCGCCTTGCTGGGAGGCATGGCCGTCGACCGGCTCGGTGTATCGAGCGCGATGGTCATCGGTGGCCTGTTCGCCCTCGGCTGCGCGCTGACGATCGCCATTTTCGGCAAGCCGCGCGCCAGCGTCAAGACCGCCGCGGCCTGCATGGCCTCGTAGATGTCAAATGCGGCCGCGACGGAATTCGCCAAGGAATTTCGTCACTTCGGCCGGCGTCATGAGCACGTCCGCATCGCCGTGATACGCATACAGGAAAGGCGTGCCGCCCAGGCGGTCCGTCAGCTTGGCAAAGAGCAGAAAGCGGCTGCCCAGCGGATAGCGCTGAAGATCGGCCAGGCGGCGCGAGCACTGCACCGCCAGTTCGGGAGAGAAGGCCTGGCCCGGCACGGGGCGGATTTCCACCTTGCCATGAATCGCGCGCGATTCGACGGCGACGTGCCGGTATGCATAAGTATCACGGGCCATGCCGCCACCTTGAAGGAAGTAAAGGCGCCATCTTAAGCGAAGATGGCGCCTGCCGTGTTACTGGGGCACGATGCGCAACAGGCGACCGTTGTCTTCATCCGTCAGCGCATACAGGTAGCCGTCCGGCCCCTGGCGCACGTCGCGCACGCGCGCGCCGATGGCCAGGCGGTCCTGCCCCGTCACCTTGCCGTTGGCATCGACGGCGATGCGGCGGATATCCTTGGCCGCCAGGCCGCCGCTGAAAATGCTGCCACGCCAGGCGGCAATCTTGTCGCCCGTGTAGACGGCCAGCCCCGACGGCGCCGGCGACGGCACCCAGGCCACGCTCGGATTGAGCATGCCCGCCACTTCATGCTTGCCGATAGGCTCGTGCGTCGTGTAGTCGGCGCCATAGCTTTGCAGGGGCCAGCCGTAGTTGCCGCCCGCTACCACCAGGTTCAGCTCATCGCCGCCGTACGGGCCGTGTTCCGTGGCCCACACACGGCCGGAAACGGGATCGAGCGCCAGCCCCTGCACGTTGCGATGCCCATACGACCAGATTTCCGGCAAGGCGCCCTTGGCCGCCAGCGGATTGCCGGGCGCCGGTTTGCCGTCTTCCGTCAGGCGCAGGATGGAACCCTGGTGTGTGGCCAGGTTTTGCGCCTGCTCGCGCGCCAACCGGTCTTTGATGCGCAACGGCGGATTGCCGCCATCGGCCACGCTCATCAGCAAAGTACCGTCCGGCAGCCACAGCAGGCGCGAACCGAAGTGCTGGCCGCCGCTCTTGTCCGTGGCCACCTTGAACAGGGTCTGGATGCCCGTCACCTTCTTGCCGTCGAACACGCCGCGCACGAGGGTCGTGCGGTTGGCGTCATTCGTGCCCGTCGACACCGTCATGTAGACACGTGGATTCGGCTTGCTGGCATCCTGCGGGTGAATGACGATATCGAGCAAGCCGCCCTGCCCGCCCGTGAAGACTTTGGGCATGCCTTCCAGCGCCACGTCCTCGAATTTCTTGCCGTTCAGCAGGTGCAAAGTGCCCTGCTTGCTGGTGACGAGCGCGCGCCCCTCGCCCAGCCAGGCGATGCCCCACGGCTGGCGCACGCCCTGCGCGACGGTCTCGGCCTTCCAGCCCTGTTTCGCGGCGGGCGGCTCGCCCGTGGCTTGCAGTTCGGCGTGGGCCGATGGCGCGGCGGTCAGTGCGAATGCAAGCACAATGCTGATACGGCGTCGCTGGAACATGCTCTCTCCTGTCAGTGGTCGATGGTCGGTGGCGTATCAGGCCCGCAGCAGCAAGGCCACGGCTTCGGCCGCGATGCCTTCTTCCCGGCCCAGGTAGCCCAGTTTTTCATTCGTCTTGGCCTTGATGTTGACTTGCCCCACACTTACGCCCAGGTCTTCCGCCACATTGGCGCACATGGCGGCGATATGCGGCGCCATTTTCGGACGCTGGGCGATGATGGTGGCGTCGATATTGCCGATGATATAACCGGTCGCCTGCACGCGGCGCACGGCTTCGCGCAGCAGGGTGCGCGAATCGGCGCCCTTGAATTGCACGTCCGTGTCGGGGAAATGACGGCCGATGTCGCCCAGGGCGGCGGCGCCGAAAATGGCGTCCGTGATCGCGTGCAGCAGCACGTCGGCGTCGGAGTGGCCGAGCAAGCCCAGGTGATGGGGGATGTTCACGCCGCCGATGATCAGGTCGCGGTTTTCCACCAGCGCGTGGCAGTCATAGCCTTGGCCAATGCGAAATGGCAATACGGGAGTGGTGATGGTCGTCATGCGGTCTTTCGATTCAGGATTCAAGGATGGGCCAAATACAGCTCGGCCGTGTGTATGTCGCGCGGCAAGGTCACCTTCAGGTTGCGCGGATGACCCTCGACCAGCCTGGGCGCCAGGCCCAGCGCTTCGACGGCGCTGGCATCATCGGTGATCGCTTGCGGGTCGGGCGCTTCGGACAAGGCTTGGTGCAGCAGCGCATAGCTGAACATTTGCGGCGTCTGCGCCAGCCACAGGCCGTCGCGCGGCACCGTCTGCGCCGACAGGCCGCCCGGTCCCGCCTTCTTGACGGTATCGACCACGGGCAAGGCCAGCAAGCCGCCGGCCGGGTGGTCGCCCACCTCCGTGATGAGTTTTGCGATCAGCGCCGGTGTCAGGCCGGGCCGCGCCGCGTCGTGCACCAGCACCTGGTCGTCGGCAGCGATGCTGCCGTGCAAGGCATGCAAGCCATTCAGGATGCTGTCCATGCGCGTGGCGCCGCCGCAGCGCAGTACAGTCACGCCATGCGCCGGCACGACCGTGTCGATCACGCCATCGTCGGCGCTGACGACGACATAGGTGTGCGCGATCAGAGGACTGGCAAGAAAAGCGTCGAGCGCGTGGCGCAGCATGGGCTTGCCCGCGATGGGCAGGTATTGCTTGGGACTGCCCGCTTCCATGCGCGCGCCCACGCCGGCGGCGGGGATCAGCGCAAAGTAGCGGATGGTGTTCGGTGCTGCTGTCATGCCATTCCTTGTCTAGTTGGCGGACGCTGTCTTGCCCGTCAGGATGTTCTGGATCTCGCCCTTGCAGGCCTTGCCCAGGCGCGCATATTCTTGCGGAGAATCGATGGCCGCCTGCAAGGCTTCCACCTTGCGCATTTCGGCCTTGACGTATGGCAACCAGCCCGTGTCGATCTCGCGCGCCAGCGCCGCCTTGGCCGTGCCGCTGGGCGCATACAGGGGCCGCGCCTCGAAGCGCTTGGCCAGCGCCGCGCGCACGGTCTTTTCCACGCGCGGCAAGTGTTCCATATAGGTCTTCATGTGCCGCAGTTCGTGCGCGAGTATCTCATCATACGCGCAAGTGCCGGGCGCAAACTCGCGGCCGATATAGATCACCACGGGCGCATACGTGAGGGTCACGGTGATCTGCGGCGCCACGCATTCATAGCCGCTGGCCGGGTCCTGCAGCATGGGACCGGCCAGGGCGATGGCGACGCGCGAATCCGTCTTCGTCAAGCCCAGCACCCAGGTGTTGGCGCGCGCCATGCCCTTCATCACCGTCAGCGCCTTGTATGGCAGATGCGTGTCGATGCTGTAGCCGTTCTGCTGCGCCGTCAGCACGGACACCGTCTTGCTGATCGTGTCCTCGCAGCGCACCTGGAACGGCGTGCGCGCGGCCCCGTGCGCACCCAGGCTGGCCGACGCCAGCAGCAGGAAGATTGCCGTGCGCATGCGCTGTATCAAGCCGCTTGCCAGGCGCCGCTGGTGATCTTGTCGAGCCAGAAGATGCCGATGACGGTTTTCACGTCCGTGATCGTGCCATCCTTGACCCAGTCCAGCAGCTGCGGCACGGTGGCCGTGAATGTTTCCAGGAATTCGCCCTCGTCGAGCTGGCGTTCGCCGGCGACCAGGCCGCGCGCGAGGAACAATTCCAGGTGTTCGTCGGAATACGCGATGGCGTTGTGGATGGTGGAGACGAATTGCCAGTCGCTGGCCGTGTAGCCCGTCTCTTCCAGCAACTCGCGCTGGGCGCACGCCAGGTGCGATTCGCCCGCGTCGATCTTGCCGGCCGGGAATTCAATGAAGATCCGGTCCAGCGGATAGCGGTACTGGCGCTCCATCAGCACCGTGCCATCGTCGAGCAGCGGCAGGATGACGACGGCGCCCGGATGCAGGACGAATTCGCGCGCCGTGATCTTGCCGTCAGGCAGGGCGACACGGTCGCGCTGCACGCGCAGGAAGCCGCCTTGGTAGACGAGCTCGCCATCGACCTTGGTTTCAATCAATTGCGTATCAGTGGCTTGCGTATCCATGGAATTCCTTTATTCAATAAAAAACGGCGCCAGAGGCGCCGCTTTCGGAGGGGGAGAACACTGACAAAACCGTCGCGAGCGGCAGTGATTTGTGGCTGAGAAGCGGAACTGTGCTGTAGCACAGTGAGCATCGCAGGCCGCAAAGCGCGACGCGCAGCAGGTTTGGTCAGCGTTCTAGCGCCGCTTGCGCAGGTAGCGTGTGACAAAGCCCGGGAAAGCCAGCACCAGGAACAGACAGCCGGTGATGGCATAGAACTCCCATGTCTGCGGGAAACCGTTGCCGATGCGCGCTTCGAGCGCGAATGCCACGGCGCCGACGATGAAGTACAGAATCACCATCTCCAGCAGGCGCAGCGCCAGCGGCTTGCGCCAGCCCTGCTCCGCCTGCGCCGCCTTTTTCAGCGGCACGGCGGCAAACAGCTTCTCGTTCAGGAAAGGCAGGTTGGCGCCCAGGATGCCCAAGGCGATCACCAGCCAGCTCGAAGCGGTGACATCCATCGGTCAGGACGCCAGGGTCTTGGTGATGGCGGTCGCGCAGGCAGCCAGGATGCCTTCAGGCATCGCACCGAGGGCCAGAACCAACACGCCGTTCAGGGCCAGCACGACGCGCATGTCGCCATGCACGACCAGCGCATTGCTGTCCGTCGGCTCGTCGAACCACATCATTTTCACGACGCGCAGGTAGTAGAAGGCGCCGATCAGCGAGAACAGCACGGCGGCGATGGTCAGCCACAGCTGGCCCGTGGCCAGCACGGAGGCCAGCACCGAGTACTTGGCCATGAAGCCCATCAGTGGCGGCACGCCGGCCAGCGAGAACATGAACAAGGTCATCACCAGGGCGAAGATCGGGCTGCGTTTGCCCAGGCCCTTGAAGTCGGCCAGTTCTTCTGCTTCGAAACCACTGCGTGCCAGCAACATGATCACGCCAAAGGTACCCAGCGTGGTGAACACGTAGGTGATGACGTAATACATCGACGCGCCGTAGGCGGTGGCTGCGCCAGCCGCGTTCAGGGTGTTGTTCGGTGCGTCAACGGTACCGGACAGCAAGCCCAGCAGAACGAAGCCCATTTGCGCGATGGTCGAGTACGCCAGCATGCGCTTCAGATTCGTTTGCGCGATGGCGGTGAAGTTACCGATGGCCAGCGACATCACGGCCAGCACCAGCAGCATTTGCTGCCAGTCATGCGCCATCGGCAGCAAGCCCTCGCCCAGCAAACGCAGGGTGATGGCAAACGCGGCCAGTTTCGGCGCGCCGCCCAGCAGCAAGGTCACGGCCGTTGGCGAACCTTGATACACGTCAGGCACCCACATGTGGAATGGCACGACGCCCAGTTTGAAGGCCAGGCCGGCAACGAGGAACACCAGGCCAAAGACCATGATGGTGCCGTTGGTCTTGCCGTTTTCCAGCGCCACGCGCAGTTCGCCCAGGTCCAGGGTGCCGGACGCGCCGTACAGCATCGAGATACCGTACAACATGAAACCGGAGGCCAGTGCGCCCAGGATGAAGTATTTCATGGCCGCTTCCGTGGCCTTGGCATTGTCACGGCGCAAAGCGATCAGTGCGTACAGCGACAGCGACATCAGTTCCAGACCCAGGTAGATGATCAGGAAGTTGTTGGCCGAGATCATGATCATCTGACCCAGCAGTGCAAACAGGGCCAGCACGTAGAACTCGCCGCCCAGGTTACCCGACAGCATGTTGCGGTCGGTGGCATAGGCACGCGAGTAGATCAGGGTCAGCGCCACGGCGCCGTACGAGAACAGTTTCAGCAGCTGCGACATCGGGTCCGACACGAACATGTTGTGGAACGTGTAGACGGTGGTGCCCGCGTTGAAGTCGCCCACGGTCAGCAAGGCGCAGCCGGCCAGGGTCAGCAAGGACAGCGCATAGGTGATCGAACGCTTCGCCGCAGGCAAGAACATATCGATCAGCAAGAGCGCCGACGTGGCGATCAGCAGAAAGATTTCCGCGTACAGCGGTACCAGATTAGGTGCATTAGTCATGTTATCGGTCTTCTATTTAAGGCAACTTGCTGGTGGCGACATGCTGCAGCAGGTCAGCAACCGAAGTTTGCATCGTGTCGGTGAACGGGGCTGGGTACAGACCCATCACGAGCACGGCGATGGCCAGCACGGCAAGCATGAAGAATTCACGTTTGTTGATGTCGGTCAGTTCGGCCACATGCTTGTTCTTGATCTTGCCGAACACCACGCGCTTGGCCATCCACAGCGAGTACGCCGCACCCCAGATCAGTGCCGTTGCAGCCAGCAGACCGATCCAGAAGTTGTATTTCACCGCGCCCAGGATCACCATGAATTCGCCGACGAAACCGGACGTGGCTGGCAAGCCGCAGTTGGCCATCGAGAACAGGACGAAGAAGGCGGCAAATTTCGGCATGCGATTCACCACGCCGCCGTAGTCGGCGATGTTGCGGGTATGCATGCGGTCATACAGCACGCCGATGCACAGGAACATCGCGCCGGAGATAAAGCCGTGCGAGACCATCTGCACGATACCGCCCTGCACCGAGATGTCGTTGAACATGAAGAAGCCCAGGGTCACAAAGCCCATGTGCGCGATCGACGAATAGGCGACCAGTTTTTTCATGTCGGTTTGCACCAGGGCAACCAGGCCGATGTAGATCACGGCGATCAGCGACAGGGTGATCATGAAGCCCGACAGGTAGTGGCTGGCGTCCGGCGTGATCGGCAGCGAAAAACGCAGGAAGCCGTAGGCGCCCAGTTTCAGCATGATGGCGGCCAGCACGGCGGAACCGCCAGTAGGCGCTTCCACGTGGACGTCGGGCAACCACGTGTGGACCGGGAACATCGGCACCTTGACGGCAAACGCCATCAGGAAGGCCAGGAAGATGAAGATCTGCTCGTTCATCGTCAGCTTGAACGCATGCCAGGCCAGGATGTCGAAGGTGCCCGACACATTGCGCAGGTAGATGATGGCAACCAGGGTCAGCAGCGAACCGAAGAAGGTGTACAGGAAGAACTTGAACGACGCGTACACGCGGTTCGAGCCGCCCCAGATACCGATGATGATGAACATCGGGATCAGGGTTGCTTCAAAGAAGAAGTAGAACAGCAAGCCGTCCAGCGCGCAGAACACGCCGATCATCAGGCCCGACAGGATCAGGAACGATCCCATGTACTGGGCGATGCGCTTCTCGATCACTTGCCAGGCCGAAATGACGACGATGACGGTGATGAAGGCCGTCAGTGGCACGAACCACAGGGACAGGCCGTCGATACCCAGCGAGTACCAGATATTGAAGGTTGCTATCCACGGTGCTTTTTCGACGAATTGCATGCCGTGTGCGGCGTTGTCGAAATGCTGGATCAGCGGCAAGGTGCACAGCATGCTGAGCACGGCGCCAGCCAGCGACAGCCAGCGGGTAAAGCCCGCTTTGCTGTCACGGCCGAGAGCCAGGATCAGGACGCCGCAAATGATCGGCACCCAGATCGACAGACTCAGGTAAGGAGGTAATGTAGAAATCGTAGACTGCATCATGGTTCTCAGTATTCTTTTATCAGGTCAGCTTACTTAGCGGGCCAGAATGGCAGGAAATAGATCAGGAAGCCCAGCACGCCCAGGATCATCACGAATGCATAGTGATAGATGTAGCCGGTCTGCAACACTCGCGACAGCGAGGACAGCCAGGCGACAACCTTGGCGCTGCCATTGACGACGAAACCGTCGATCAGCTTCTTGTCACCGAAGTTCCACAGGCCATTACCCAGCAAGCGGGCACCGCCGGCGAACACGACTTCATTGAACTTGTCCATGTAGTACTTGTTGTCCAGCAGGGTGTGGATCGCGTGGAACTTGGCAAAGAACCAGGCCGGTACACGCGGGTTGACCATGTAGCAGTAGTAGGCTGCCACCACGCCGGACAATGCCAGCCAGAACGGTGCCGTCGACAGGCCGTGGATCGCCATCGCCATTGCGCCGTGGAATTCATGCGACAACTCTTCCATTGCTGGATGGTTTTCGCCCACAAAAATCACGCCCTTGAAGAAATCGCCATGCAGCATCGGGCCGATCGTCAGGTAACCGATGATCAGCGACGGAATCGCCAGCATCACCAGCGGGAACCAGACGACGAATGGAGACTCGTGCGGCTTCTGGCCAGGTTCCAGACCGTGGTGCGCGTGGTCGTCCTCTTCCTCTTCGTGATGGTCGTCATGCGCGTGGGCATCATGCTTGGCCGCAGGCGCGTGATGGTCGTCATGGCCGTGCGCGTGTGGCTGGCCGAAACGTTCCTTGCCATGGAAGACGAGGAAGTACATGCGGAACGAGTAGAAGGCGGTGACGAACACGCCAGCCAGCACGGCGAACTGGGCAAAGCCAGCGCCCCAGATGTGCGTTGCTTCGACGGCTTCGATGATGCTGTCTTTCGAGTAGAAACCGGAGAACAGCGGCGTGCCGATCAGGGCCAGCGAACCGATCAGGGAAGTGATCCACGTGATCGGCATGTACTTGCGCAGGCCACCCATGTTGCGGATATCTTGATCGTGGTGCATGCCGATGATGACGGAACCGGCGCCCAGGAACAGCAGTGCCTTGAAGAATGCGTGCGTCATCAGGTGGAACACGGCCACCGAGTACGCGGACGAACCCAGCGCCACGGTCATGTAGCCCAGTTGCGACAGGGTCGAGTAAGCGACGACGCGCTTGATGTCGTTCTGGATGATGCCCAGGAAACCCATGAACAGCGCCGTGATGGAGCCGATCACCAGGATGAAGGACAGTGCCGTGTCGGACAGTTCGAACAGCGGCGACATGCGCGAGACCATGAAGATACCGGCCGTCACCATCGTCGCGGCGTGAATCAGTGCCGAGATCGGGGTAGGACCTTCCATCGAGTCAGGCAGCCACACGTGCAGCGGGAACTGCGCCGATTTGCCCATCGCGCCGATGAACAGGCAGATGCAGGCCACGGTCAGCAGGGCCCAGTCGGTACCCGGCATCGTCAACAGCGCCAGTTCGTCTTTCTTGGCGAACACTTCCTGGTAGTTCATGGTGCCGGCGTAGGCCAGCAGCAGGCCGATGCCCAGGATGAAGCCGAAGTCGCCAACACGGTTGACCAGGAAAGCCTTCATGTTGGCCACGATGGCCGTCGGACGCTGGTACCAGAAACCGATCAAGAGGTAAGAGACCAGGCCCACTGCTTCCCAACCGAAGAACAGTTGCAGGAAGTTGTTGGCCATGACCAGCATCAGCATCGAGAACGTGAACAGCGAGATGTAGGCGAAGAAGCGGTTGTAGCCTTCGTCGTCCTTCATGTAGCCGATCGTGTAGATGTGCACCATCAGGGAAACGAAGGTGACCACGCACATCATCATCGCCGACAGCGAATCGATCTGGAAGCCCACTTCCATCTTCAGGGTGCCGATCGTCATCCAGTTATAGATCGTGCCGTTGAATGTCGCGCCATCCATCACTGCCAGCAGTGTCTGCACGGACAGGATGAACGCAATCAGTACGCCCAGGATCGTCGCGGTATGCGACGTCTTGCGTCCGACCAAATTACCCAGGAACTGGGTGCCAAGCAAACCTGCAATCGCGGCACCGGCCAGCGGCGCCAGCGGTACGGCAAGAAGGAGGTTAGGGTTGAGGAGTTGCCCCGCCATGATGAACCTTAATCGTTATTATTCGAGAGATCGAGTCTGAAAAACATCAGCCTTTGAGGCTGTCCAGGTCTTCGACGTTGATGGTATCCAGATTACGGAACATCACCACCAGAATAGCCAGACCGATAGCCGACTCAGCGGCGGCAACCGTCAGGATGAAGAAAACGAAGATCTGACCGGCCGCGTCGCCCATGAAATGAGAGAACGCGATGAAATTCATATTCACCGCCAGCAGCATCAATTCGATTGCCATCAGCAATACGATGATGTTCTTGCGGTTCAGGAAAATACCGACGATCGAGATTGCGAACAGGATCGCGCCCAGGACCAAAAAATGTGTGAGCGATAATGTCATGGTGCCTCCTTAACTTCCGGCTCAGCCGCAGGACGCTCGACGACCGCGTCCATCTTGATGATCTTCAGGCGGTCGTTGCGCTTGACGCGCACGGCGTCGCCTGGAGCGAAATGCTTGGTGTCCTTGCGTTTGCGCAGGGTCAGTGCGACCGCGGCAACGATGGCCACCAGCAGCACGACGGCGGCGATCTCGAAGGCGAACACATATTCCGTGTAGATCAGCAGGCCCAGTTCCTTGGTGCCGCCCAGGTTGACGTTGACCGGAGCGATGCTAGGCGCAAAGTTGCGGAAACCGTGCCACAGGACAGCGGCCATTTCCAGCACGATGATCACGCCCACCGTCACCGACAAAGGCAGATAGCCCCAGAAGCCTTCGCGCATGCGGTCGATATTGATATCGAGCATCATGACCACGAAGAGGAACAGCACCATCACGGCGCCGACATACACCAATACCAGCACGATGGCCAGGAATTCAGCTTGCAGCAGCATCCAGATGCCCGCTGCGGAAAAGAACGACAGTACCAGGAACAGTACTGCGTGGACCGGATTACGGGCCGTGATGACGCGCGTCGCTGCCAGAATCAAGATCAGCGCGAAGGCGTAAAACAAAATTGTTTTAAAGTCCATAAAAAACCCAATAGACGTACAGATGAACGAGGGGCGCGCCGCAGCCAGTGGCTACGGCGCATCCATCAGCGATAAGGTGCGTCGGCGGCGCGCGCAGCGGCGATGTCATTTTCATAACGATCACCCACGGCCAGCAACATCTCTTTCGTGTAATACAAATCCCCGCGTTTCTCGCCGTGGTATTCCAGGATTTGCGTCTCGACGATCGAATCGACCGGGCAGGACTCTTCGCAGAAACCGCAGAAGATGCACTTGGTCAAATCAATATCGTAACGCGTGGTGCGGCGCGAGCCGTCGTCACGCTGTTCCGATTCGATCGTGATGGCCATCGCCGGGCAAACCGCTTCGCACAGTTTGCAGGCGATGCAACGTTCCTCGCCGTTCGGGTAGCGGCGCAGCGCGTGCAAGCCACGGAAACGCGGCGAGATCGGTGTCTTCTCTTCCGGGAATTGCACCGTGATCTTGCGCGAAAACATGTACTTGCCTGTCAACGCCATGCCCTTGATCAGCTCGCCTAACAAGAGGCTGCTGAAGAAATCTTTTACCTTATCCATTCGTATGCACTCTCTTACTTCCAAATATTCCAGGATGTCTGCATCCAGGCAGCGACGAAGACCAGGTAGACCAGCGTCAACGGGATAAACACTTTCCAGCCGAGGCGCATGATCTGGTCATAACGGTAGCGTGGGAACGTACCGCGTACCCAGATGAACACCGAGACGATGAAGAAGGTTTTCGCGAACAGCCAGAAGAAGCCGCCGAAACCACCCCAGAACTCCAGGAAAGCAAATGGTGCGGACCAGCCACCGAGGAACATGATCGAAGCGAGGGCGCCGATCAGGATCATGTTGGCGTATTCGGCCAGCATGAACATGGCGTAGGCCATGCCCGAGTACTCGACCATGTGGCCGGCAACGATTTCCGACTCACCTTCGACGACGTCGAACGGGTGACGGTTGGCTTCAGCCAGGCCCGACACCAGGTAGATGACGAACATCGGCAGCAGCGGCAGCCAGTTCCACGACATGAAGTTCACGCCTTTTTCGGCGAAGTAGCCGATTTGCTGGCCGCCGACGATGTCGATGAAGTTCAGGCTGCCCGAGACCATCAGCACGATGACCATCACGAAGCCCATCGGGATTTCATACGAAATCATCTGTGCCGAAGCACGCATGGCGCCCATGAACGAGTACTTCGAGTTCGAAGCCCAGCCAGCGATGATGATGCCGTAGACTTCCATCGAGGTAATCGCCAGCAGCATCAGCAAGCCCGCGTTGACGTTGGCCAGCACGGCTTCCGGACCGAACGGCACGACCGACCAGGCGGCCAGGGCCGGCATGATGGTCATGATCGGACCGATGACGAACAGGCCTTTGGCGGCCTTGGACGGGATGATGATCTCTTTGAACAAGAGTTTCAGCGCATCGGCGATCGGCTGCAGCAAGCCCAACGGTCCCACGCGGTTCGGGCCGACGCGGATCTGGATCCATCCGATCAGCTTGCGTTCCCACAAGGTCAGGTAGGCAACCAGGCCCATCAGCGGCAGCAGCACGCAGAGGATCTTGATCAGGGTCCAGAAGAACGGCCACGAGCCGCCCAGCAAATCCTGGCCACTGCTGTTGATGACGTTTACAAATTCAGGCAGAGCCATCAGATTTTCCCCTCTGCTGTTTCAACTGTGATGTCACCGAACATGCCGCCCAGGCTAGCCGTCGAGGCATGCGCCGCCGACACTTTGACCACATTGGCTGGCAGGCCGGCGTGAATGGCCGCCACCAGGATGGCGCTGCCGGAGCCTTGCGCCACTTTGACCTTGTCGCCCGCCTTGATGCCCAGCTTGCCAGCCAGTTCGGCGGACAGGTGGGCTTGCGGCGCGGCGCCATCGACCGTGCGTTGCAACGGTTCGGAGCGGCGTACCAGCGCGTCGGCGAAGTAGATCGGCACGTCGGCGATGCGTTGCAGCGCAGGCGAAGCCGGTGCGTACGTTGCCGCTTCCGGCGCGTTCCTGGCGATGTTGTTCAGCTGTGCCGACAGGTCGGTCACGCCGGCACCAAACGCTTCGTCGCGGATCGCTTCGGAGGTGTCGTAGTCGAAACCGGCCAGGCCCAGGATGTTGCCCAGGACGCGCAGCACTTTCCAGGCTGGACGGGTTTCCGCCAGCGGTTTCACGGTGCCGTTGAAGCTTTGCGCGCGGCCTTCGCAGTTGACGAAGGTGCCCGAGGTTTCAGCGAACGGGGCGATCGGCAGCAAGACATCGGCGTACTCCATGCCGTGTTTGAAGGCGGACATGGCCACGACCATGTCGGCGCCATCCAGGGCGGCGCGGGCCGCTTGTGGATTGGCGGCATCGAGTTCCGGCTCGGCGTGCAGCAGCACGTAGGCTTTTTTCGGCACGGCAAAGGCAGCTTGTACATTCGCGCGCGGTTTGGCGACCAGGTGCGCGCCAACCGTGTTGGCCGCTTCCGTCAGGTAACCGAGCTTGGCGCCCGTCTGTTCGGCGATCCATTGCGCGGCAGCATGCAGTTGCGACGCTTGCGGGTGTTGCGTTGCCGCGTTACCCAGCAGCACGGCGCCGTTGTCGCCAGCCATCAGGCTGGCAGCGATGGCGACAGCCACGTCCGAAGCGTTGACGGCTTCGAAGCCTGCAGGCGCTGTAATTTCTTTCGCTTTAGCAACAGCGACGACCACTTCCGACAAGGCCGCCAGCCAGTCACTTGGCGCAACGATCATCTTGTTGGCGATGGTGATCAGTTGATCATCGTCGGAGGCGTGCAGGATCGACAGCTTGGCGCCGCCCTTGACGGACGCGCGCAAACGCGTGGCCAGCAATGGGTGATCCTTGCGCAGGAACGAGCCGATGACGAAGGCGCGCTTGATCTGGCCAAATTCATTGATCGGCATGCCCAGCCATGGCTTGACGCCAGCGTCCAGCGCGAAATCGGTCTGGCGCAGGTGGAAGTCGACGTTCTCGGAACCGAGACCGTTGGCCACTTTTTGCAGCAGTACCAGCTCTTCGACGGTCGAATGCGGCGTTGCCAGCGCGGCGATGGCGTCAGCGCCATGCTCGTGCTTGATGTTTTTCAAACCGTGCGCCACGTATTCCAGCGCGGTCTGCCAATCGACTTCTTTCCACTCGTTGCCTTGTTTCAGCATCGGGGACGTCAGGCGTTCGGCGCTGTCCAGCGCTTCGTACGAGAAACGATCCTTGTCCGAGATCCAGCACTCGTTGACGGCTTCGTTTTCCAGCGGCAATACGCGCTTGACCTTGCCAGCTTTCACTTGCACGATCAGGTTCGTACCGAGGCCGTCATGCGGGCTGACCGATTTGCGGCGCGACAGTTCCCACGTACGGGCGCTGTAGCGGAAAGGCTTCGAGGTCAGTGCGCCAACCGGGCACAGGTCGATCATGTTGCCCGACAGTTCGGAGTCGACCGACTGGCCGACGAAGGACACGATTTCCGAGTGTTCGCCGCGGCCGATCATGCCCAGCTCCATCACGCCGGCCACTTCCTGGCCAAAGCGCACGCAGCGGGTGCACTGGATGCAGCGCGACATTTCTTGCATGGAAACCAGCGGACCGGCTTCCTTCGGCGTGACGACGCGCTTGTCTTCCTTGTAGCGCGATTCGCTCTTGCCGTAACCCACTGCCAGGTCTTGCAACTGGCATTCGCCGCCCTGATCGCAGATAGGGCAATCGAGCGGGTGGTTAATCAGCAAGAATTCCATGACCGACTTTTGCGCCTGCACAGCTTTATCGCTGGCGGAGCGCACGATCATGCCGGCACTGACCGGGGTCGCACAAGCGGGCAAAGGCTTGGGCGCCTTTTCCACTTCGACCAGGCACATGCGGCAGTTCGCTGCGATCGACAATTTCTTGTGATAGCAGAAGTGCGGAATGTAGGTTCCCAATTTGTTGGCGGCGTCCATCACCATGCTACCAGCAGGGACTTCGACTTTTTTGCCGTCTATTTCGATTTCAACCATGGTGATCGTTACCTGACGCAGCTTAGATATATGCGGGCACTAAGCAATGCTTGTGCTCGATATGATATTCAAATTCTTCACGGAAATTCTTAATGAAGGCCCGTACCGGCATGGCAGCCGCATCGCCCAGCGCGCAAATGGTGCGGCCCTGGATGTTGTCGGCGATCGAGTTGAGCATGTCCAGGTCGTCTGGACGACCCTGCCCCTGCTCGATGCGGTGCACCATGCGGTACATCCAGCCTGTGCCTTCACGGCAAGGCGTACACTGGCCGCACGATTCTTCAAAGTAGAAGTAGGACAGGCGTTCCAGCGCCTTTACCATGCAGCGTGTTTCGTCCATCACGATGACGGCGCCCGAACCCAACATCGAACCGGCTTTCGCGATCGAGTCGTAGTCCAGGTCGGTCTGCATCATGATGTCGCCGCGGATCACCGGAGCGGACGAACCGCCAGGGATCACGGCCTTGATCTTTTTGCCACCGCGCATGCCGCCTGCCAGTTCCAGCAGGGTCGCAAACGGGGTGCCGAGCGGCACTTCGTAGTTGCCCGGTTTTTCCACGTCGCCCGAGATCGAGAAGATCTTCGAACCGCCGTTGTTCGGCTTGCCCATCGCCAGGTATTTCTCTGGACCGATGTTCAGCACGAATGGCACGGCGGCGAAGGTTTCCGTGTTGTTGATCGTCGTCGGCTTGCCGTACAGGCCAAACGAGGCAGGGAAAGGCGGCTTGAAGCGCGGCTGGCCTTTCTTGCCTTCCAGCGATTCGAGCAGGGCCGTTTCTTCGCCGCAGATGTAAGCGCCATAACCATGGTGCGCATGCAACTGGAACGAGAACTCGCTGCCCATGATCTTGTCGCCCAGGAAACCGGCGGCGCGCGCCTCTTCCAGCGCTTCTTCGAAACGCAGGTATTCCTGGAAGATTTCACCGTGGATATAGTTGTAGCCCACGGTGATGCCCATCGCATAAGCGCCAATGGCCATGCCTTCGATCAGCGCATGGGGATTGTAACGAATGATGTCGCGGTCCTTGAAAGTGCCCGGTTCGCCTTCATCTGTATTGCAGACGAGGTATTTCTGGCCCGGGAACTGGCGCGGCATGAAGCTCCACTTCAGGCCGGTAGGGAAACCCGCGCCGCCACGGCCGCGCAAGGACGACGCCTTGAGGTCGGCGATGATCTGTTCCGGCGTGATTTTCTCTTCCAGGATACGCCGCAGGGCGCTATAGCCGCCGCGGTTCACATAATCTTGCAAATGCCAGTTCTTGCCATCCAGATCCTTCAGGATCAATGGATCGATATGGCGGTTGTGGAGTGACGTCATTTCTTGAGTTCCTCCAGCATGGCGTCGATCTTCTCGTTCGACATCCAGCTGCACATGGTTTTATTACTGACCAGCAAGACAGGCGCATCGCCGCAAGCACCCATGCACTCGCCTTCAACCAGGGTGAACTGGCCGTCAGCGGTGGTTTCGCGGAAATCGATGCCCAGTTTCTGCTTCAGGTACTCTGCAGCGCGCACGCCGCCCGACAGGGCGCATGGCAGGTTGGTGCACACGGTGATCTTGTGCTTGCCCACGGGTTTCACGTTGTACATATTGTAGAACGTGGCCACTTCCTGCACGGCAATCGCCGGCATGCCGATGTAATCGGCCAGTTCCTTCATGGTTTCCGGCGCCAGCCAGCCCAGTTCATCCTGGGCATGGGCCAGCGCGGCCATGACGGCCGACTGACGCTGGTCGGCCGGGTACTTGGCCAGCTCGCGGTCAATTTTCTTATAGCATTGCTCTGATAACAACATACTTTTTGCCTCTTAGCGGTCAATACTGCCGAACACGATGTCTTGCGTCCCGATGATGGTCACGGCGTCGGCAAGCATGTGCCCACGCGCCATTTCGTCGAGCGACTGCAAGTGGGCGTAGTCTGGCGCGCGCAGTTTCATGCGGTACGGCTTGTTGGCGCCATCGGACACCAGGTACACGCCGAACTCGCCCTTCGGATGCTCCACGGCGCTGTAGGCCTCGCCTGGCGGCACGTGGAAACCTTCCGTGAACAGCTTGAAGTGGTGAATCAAGGACTCCATGTTGGTCTTCATGTCGACGCGGCCCGGAGGCGCCACCTTGCGGTTGCTGGTCATGACAGGACCTTCATTGTTGCGCAGCCACTCCACGCATTGCTTGATGATGCGGTTCGACTGGCGCAACTCTTCCACGCGGACCAGGTAGCGGTCGTAGCAATCGCCGTTGGTGCCGATAGGAATGTCGAAGTCCATCAGGTCGTACACTTCGTACGGCTGTTTCTTGCGCAAGTCCCACTGCACGCCCGAGCCGCGCAGCATGGCGCCCGTAAAGCCCATGGCCAGCGCATCTTCCGGCGATACCACGCCGATGCCGACGGTCCGTTGCTTCCAGATTCGATTATCGGTCAACAGCGTTTCGTACTCGTCGACCGAATTCGGGAAACGGCGCGCGAAGTCTTCGATGAAGTCCAGCAGGGAACCCTGGCGGTTTTCATTGAGTTTGCCGATGGCCTTGGCGTTGCGGATGATCGACGCCTTGTGCTGCGGCATCGCGTCCGGCAAGTCGCGGTACACGCCGCCCGGACGGTAGTAGGCCGCGTGCATGCGCGCGCCCGACACTGCCTCGTAGGCGTCGAACAAGTCTTCGCGGTCGCGGAAGCAATACAGGAACGGACCCATGGCGCCAACGTCCAGCGCGTGGGTGCCGAGCCACATCAGGTGGTTCAGGATACGCGTCATCTCGTCGAACATGACGCGGATGTATTGCGCGCGCAGCGGCACTTCCAGGCCCAGCATCTTTTCGATGGCCATCACGTACGCGTGTTCATTGCACATCATCGACACATAGTCGAGACGGTCCATGTACGGCACGGATTGCAGATAGGTCTTCTGTTCGGCCAGCTTTTCGGTGGCGCGGTGCAGCAGGCCGATATGCGGGTCGGCGCGCTGGATGACTTCGCCATCCATCTCCAGCACCAGGCGCAGCACACCGTGCGCGGCCGGATGCTGTGGCCCAAAGTTCAGGGTGTAGTTCTTAATCTCAGCCATTATTTCATCCCGTAATGTTCTTCGCGGATCACGCGCGGCACGTTTTCCCGCGGCTCGATCGTCACGGGCTGGTAAATCACGCGCTTTTGTTCCGGATCGTAACGCATCTCGACATAGCCGGAGACGGGGAAATCCTTGCGGAACGGATGGCCGATGAAACCGTAGTCGGTCAGCAGGCGGCGCAAGTCGTTGTGGCCTTCGAAGAGGATGCCCAGCAGGTCGAACGCTTCGCGCTCGTACCAGTTGACGGCGCGCCAGATGCTCACCACGGAGGGCAGCAGCGGCATGTCGTCGTCCGGTGCGAACACGCGCACGCGCACGCGCCAGTTGTGCTTGACCGACAGCAAGTGCGAGACGGCCGCGAAACGCAGACCATCCCAGCTACCGTCGCCATAGGTCGAGTAGTCGACGCCGCACAGGTCGAGCAGCTGCTCGAAATGCAGGGCTGGATCGTCGCGCAAGGTCAGCATCACGGCCAGGTAGTCCTCGGCCTTGACGACCAGAGTGACTTCGCCCAGCGCAACCGTCGTGCTAACGCGATCACCCAAGGCAGTGCCGAGGGCGTTTTGCAATACTTCTAAATGTGTTGTCATAATCTGAAGCGGCCCGGTTAGCGTGCGATCGTGCTGGTACGCTTGATCTTGTTCTGCAACTGCATGATGCCGTACAGCAAGGCTTCAGCGGTCGGAGGACAGCCAGGCACATACACGTCGACGGGCACGATGCGGTCGCAACCGCGCACCACGGAATAGGAGTAATGGTAGTACCCGCCGCCATTGGCGCAGGAACCCATCGAGATGACCCAGCGTGGCTCCGCCATCTGGTCGTAGACCTTGCGCAGGGCCGGCGCCATCTTGTTGCACAGGGTGCCGGCAACGATCATGACGTCGGACTGACGCGGCGACGGACGAAACACGACGCCGAAACGGTCCATATCGTAGCGGGCTGCGCCCACATGCATCATTTCGACCGCACAGCAGGCCAGACCGAACGTCATCGGGAACATAGACCCGGTGCGCGCCCAGTTGATCAGCTTGTCGGCCGAGGTGGTGATGAAACCTTCGCTTAATACGCCTTCAATAGCCATGGCTTATTCCCAGTCAAGGGCACCTTTCTTCCAAATGTACCAAAATCCGACCACGAATTCAGCGATGAACACCATCATCGTGACGAAACCGGCCCAGCCCAGGTCGCGCATTGCAACGCCCCATGGGAAAAAGAATGCCGTTTCCAGATCGAACAAAATAAACAGGATTGCGACCAGATAGTAGCGCACATCAAATTTCATGCGCGCGTCTTCGAATGCTTCAAAGCCACATTCGTACGGGGAGAGTTTTGCTGCGTCAGGCTTGTTAGGGCCTAACAGGCGCCCCAGGAGCTGGGGAGCGATACCGACACCAAGGCCGATAATAATGAACAGCAGGACGGGGAAGTAATTTTCGAGGTTCACGATTGATGAGCTTATATTGAACGATCGGTTAAATGAGGACGCTGCGATCATTTGCAGCGTATCTAACGCACGACCCCAATCAAAGCTAAGACCAGGATCGAACGACACATCCTCGTAAAAAAAGCCAGCAACTTTGTACGAGCCATGGCTCGTGCGCCGTTGCTGGCTTCTGATTTCTGGTGCCGACGACGAGACTCGAACTCGTACAGCTTGCGCCACTACCCCCTCAAGATAGCGTGTCTACCAATTTCACCACGTCGGCGGTAAGGCCCGTATTCTACTCTGCTTTGCCGCTAAAGTTAATGCACAAATGCATCAAAACACAGATAAAAACGATAAATTTTTACATCTTCCAGCGCGTCACGATTTTTTCCTGCCGCGCTGCTGAAACATTGAGCAATAATCTGCCCGTAATGAGAATTACTCTCGATGAGGTATCGAGCTCTTACAAAAATTACTTCGGAATCGCGCCGGCCGGGGTGCTGGCAACCGGTGCCGCCGCTGCCGGAGCGCTGGCGGCCGGAGCCGCAGGCACCGTCGTCGGGATCGCGCCCGCGCCGGTGACCGGCACTGGCTTGACGACTTTATCCATCACGCCGCCGCCGACCGTCGTGGCGCGCTGATTCGCCATCAGCGACAGGGCCAGCGTGGCGCCGAAGAAGATCGCGGCGGCAACGCCCGTCGATTTCGACATGAAGTTCGACGAACCCGTCGCACCGAACAGGCTGCCCGAGGCGCCCGAACCGAAGGCGGCGCCCATGTCGGCGCCCTTACCGTGCTGCAACAACACCAGCGCGATAATCGACAATGCCGAAATAACCTGTACTACCACTACCAGATTGAACATCATGTTCATTGCAATTCCATTCTTAGTTTAAAGTAATTCAATCAGCGGCGTGAATAATCGCCAGGAAATCCGCCGCCTTCAATGCCGCTCCACCGATCAGACCGCCATCGATATCCGGCATCGCCATCAATTCTTTTGCGTTCTCCGGCTTCATGCTGCCGCCGTACAGGATTTGCACGCCGGTCGCCGCTACCGCATTCTTTGCCGCCAGCTGGGCGCGCAATACCTGATGCACGTCCTGCGCCATTTGCGGCGTGGCCGTCTTGCCCGTGCCGATGGCCCAGACCGGCTCGTAGGCCAGCACCAGTTTCGCCACGTCGTCGGCGGAAATCGCCGCCAGCACGGCGCCCAGCTGCTGCGCCACGACGGCGTCCGTCTGGCCCGCTTCGCGCTGCGCCAGCGTTTCGCCGATGCAGACGATAGGCGTGATGCCCGCCGCCAGCGCCTCAACCGTCTTGGCCGCCACCTGCGCATCGCTCTCGCCATGGTAGGCGCGGCGCTCGGAATGCCCGATCACCACATAGCCGCAGCCAAAATCCTGCAGCATGGCGGTCGAGATTTCGCCCGTGTAGGCGCCACTGGCATGCGCGGACACATCCTGCGCGCCCCAGCCAAGGGCCGTGCCTGCCAATTGCGCCTGGCACTGCGCCAGATACGGCGCAGGCACACAGACGGCGCTGGCGGCGCCAGAGGCAGCCAGGCCAGCAACTATTTCAGACAATAACACCGCGTTCGAGGTGCGACTGCCGTTCATTTTCCAATTTCCGACGACGAGTTTGCGACGCATAGTAGCCTAAATTCTAATAACCCGTCATTCTAACTCCGGCACCGATGCCGGTCAAACAGGCAGTGCCCCGTTTCAAACAACTTGCAACATGATCTTGCCCACGTGCGTGCTCGCTTCCATCAGGGCATGCGCCTCGTTGGCTTTTTCCAGCGGGAAAGTTTTATAGATCACGGGCTTGATCTTGCCCGCCTCGATCAGCGGCCAGACGGTCGTGCGCAAATGGTTCGCGATGGCCGCCTTGAAGGCCACGGAACGGGGACGCAGGGTGGAACCCGTCACCGTCAGGCGGCGGCGCAGCAAGGTGCCCAGGTCCAGCTCCGCCCTGGTGCCGCCCTGCACGGCGATCAGGCCGATGCGGCCGTCGTCGGCCAGGCAGCTGATCTCGCGCGGCAAGTAGTCGCCGCCCACCATATCAAGGATGACGTCGACGCCCTTGCCACCGGTCAATTCCTTGACGACGGCAACGAAATCTTCCGTGCGGTAATTGATGCCCCGTTCGGCGCCCAGCGCCTCGCAGGCGCGCGCCTTTTCGTCGCTGCCCGCCGTGGCGAAGACGCGATGCCCCAGAGCGGCGGCCAATTGAATGGCCGTCACGCCGATGCCGGACGTGCCGCCCTGCACCAATAACGTTTCGCCGTCCGCCAGCGCGCAGCGGTCGAAAACATTGCTCCAGACGGTAAAGAAGTTTTCCGGCAGCGACGCGCTTTCCAGCGCCGTCAAGCCTTGCGGCAGCGGCAGGCACTGGCCGGCGGGTGCGGCGCAGTATTCGGCATAGCCGCCGCCCTGCACCAGCGCGCAGACGAGGTCGCCTTTTTTGAATTCAGTGTTGCTGAAATCGCCATCGACGACTTCGCCCGCCACTTCCAGGCCCGGCAAGTCGGAGGCGCCCGGTGGCGGCGCATATTTGCCCAGGCGCTGCAGCACGTCGGGACGGTTGATGCCGGCCGCGTGCACCTTGATCAGCAGCTCTCCGGCTTTGAAGGCGGGAACGGGAGACTCGACGATCTGTAAAACGTCGGCGGGACCTGGCTGGCTGATGGCAACTGCACGCATGGCGGGACTCTTTCAAGGGAAAACGGCGATTGTACGCCAAGCCGTCCACCCTTGCAGGGAGCCTCCCGCCCTAGGCGCCGCCCGTCTTCGACTGGCGCGGCAGCGGCGTGCCGGGCTTCCATTTCGCCGACAGGGCCTGCCCTTCCTCGACTTGCTCATGCGTCATCTTGCGCACCACGGCGGCGCGCTGGTCGGCCGCATTCGCGTTGCCATTCGCCGCCGCCAGGTTCCACAGCATGTAGGCGATGACGTTGTCCTGCTGCACGCCGCCCATGTGGTAGCGGTACATCAGGCCCAGCACCTGCTGCGCCTCGGCATGGTTCTGCTCGGCCGCCTTGCGGAACCAGCCGACGGCCTGTTTATGGTCCTGCAGCACGGCGTTGCCCGTGTAATACATGGCGCCCACGACATACTGGGCATCGGCCTTGCCCTGCTCGGCCGCCTTGCGGTGCCAGAACATGGCTTGCTTGTAGTCCTGCGGCAAGCCCCGTCCCATGTAATACATCAAGCCCAGCAAATGCTGGGCATCGGCGTTGCCGGTCTTGGCCAGCGGCAATATTTCCTTGTAGGCTAGCGCGTAATTCTTGTTGTTGTAGGCGCTGGCGCCTTCGGCGAAGCCAGCCCGCGCGGGTAGCTGTATCGTCAACAGCATGAGTAATGTAATGATCAGTTTTTTCATCGGAATGGGATGTGGTCTGACTACTTATTCTTGTCCTGCCAAAGGCCTGCGGCAGGATGCTTTTACTTCCAGCTGACTTTGCCCAGGCCCTCGACGCTGACATCGCGGTTGACCGGCTTGCCATACACCACCACCGAACCGAGTCCGCTCAAGTTCAGCTTGGCATTCGTATGGGCGTTCACCGTGGCGTTGCCCAGGCCGCTCAATTCCAGGTTGACGGCATCGGCTTCGAATTGCTGCGCATTCAGGCTGCCCAGGCCGCCAAGGCTGGCTTTCAGGATGCGCCCGCGTCCGCCCAGCACCACCGAGCCGGCGCCCTGCAAGTCCAGTTCGGCCCGCTCATTGTTGCCTATCCATATTTGCATGCTGCCCACGCCGCCCAGGCTGGCATTCAGCTTGCGGTAGTCGCCCACCAGCTTGATGCTGCCCGCCCCTTCCAGCGACAGGGTCAGTTCCTCGCCCTTGAAACCCGTGATGTCCGTGCTGCCGAAGCCTTCCGAACTGAGTTCGCGCAAGTTCGGCAGGACCAGGTCGGCGCGGATCGACGAGGGGCCGATCTTGAAGCCACGCACTTCCGTTTCGATGTGCAGGGTATCGCCGCTTTGCGCCGTGCTGACATCGGCGATGTAGCGTTTGTCGGCCGTGATGCTCAGCGAAGGCACGTTGCCCTGGCGAATGCGCACTTCCATCACGCCATCAAGCTTGACGCGCACCACGCGGGCGTCGACGTTGCGCATTTCCAGCAGGCGGGTCTCGGCGGCCGCGCCGCGCACCAGGCCCAACGTCGCCAGGAACAGCAGCGCCAGTTGCAGTGTCTTTTTCATGTAGAGCATCCTCGGTATCTTGTTTTTATGTGTCGCGGCACCCTCGTGGGGCTTGCGCGCATTGCCATTGGCTGCCACTGTAGCAGCAGCAAAAATTGCTGACAATCAATTATGCGAAACGGGCTTTTTCGGTAGCGCTCAGGCGCTTGGCCTTGACCACCACCACGTGCATGGCAGCCTTGTCCGCTGGCGCGGCCAGGGTGACGGTGGAACTGGCCACTTGCAGGGCCGGAGCGGCCGGGGCGGTGGCGTAGCAGCTGGCGCCGAGCAGGATGGCGGCGGCAACGGCGATGACTTCCATATTTTTAGCGACGTTCATGTGAATCTCCTCGGGTGTCTGGCAGTGGGCTTGCGGTATGGTGTGACTATAGCCATACCGCCCCCGGCAGACACGCCGATTGCGACGAACTGCGCTTTTGGCAGGCTGGCCTGACAAAAACGCGGATGAACGCGCAGATCGCTAAGCGTCTTCTTAAAACTCTTCCCACTCGTCGGCGCCGGACTTGGCCGCCTTGACAGGCTTGCTCGGCGACGGCGCGCGGACCGGCGCACGCGGCGCAAGGGCACGAACGGCTGGCGTCGCCTTGAGGCGCGTCACGGGCGCGGGCGCCACGGCGGGACCCGCATCGCCCAGGCGGAACATGCCGACGGCTTGCGCCAGGTCCACGGCCTGCTCCTGCAGGCTTTCCGCGGCGGCGGCCGCTTGCTCGACGAGGGCCGCGTTTTGCTGTGTCATGGTATCCATGTGCGTGACGGCCGTATTGATCTCGCCGATGCCGGCGCTCTGTTCGCGGCTGGCCACCGTGATCTCGCTCATGATGGTCGTCAATTGCTGCACCGACGCCACCACCTGATCCATGGTCTGGCCCGCTTCATCGACAAGGCGCCCGCCGGCATCCACTTTTTCCACCGAATCGCCGATCAGCTCCTTGATTTCCTTCGCCGCACCAGCGGAGCGTTGCGCCAGGTTGCGCACTTCGGACGCCACCACGGCAAAGCCCCTGCCCTGCTCGCCTGCGCGCGCCGCCTCGACGGCCGCGTTCAAGGCCAGGATATTCGTCTGGAAAGCGATGCCGTCGATCACGCCGATGATGTCGACGATCTTGCGCGAGCTTTCCTGGATACCGGCCATGGTGCCCACCACTTGCTGCACCACCCGGCCGCCCTTGGCCGCCACTTCCGAGGCGGACACAGCCAGCTCATTGGCCGCGTGCGCGTTTTCCGCATTCTGCTTGACGGTCGACGTCAGCTCGTCCATCGAGCTGGCCGTTTCTTCCAGCGCGCCCGCCTGCGCTTCCGTGCGCGAAGACAGGTCGGCATTACCGGCGGCAATATCGGCCGACTCGCTGCGCACCAGGGTGCTGATGCTGCGGATCTGCACCAGTACGGTGGCGATCTTTTCGACAAACAAGTTAAACGCCTTGGCGATCTGCGCCAGTTCGTCCGAGCCTTCCGCGTCGAGGCGGCTGGTCAGATCGCCGTCGCCCGTGGCGATCGCTTCCATCGCATCGCGCACCACGCCCAGGCGGCGCAGGGCGCGCGCCACCAGCACGCTCAATACCGTGGCGGCCAGGGCCAGCACCAGCAAGGCCGTCAAGGCCGAGGCGCGCAGCATGGAGCTCAGGGCTTGCGTCGCTTCTGCGCGGTCGAGCACGGTAGCCAGCAGCCAGTCGCTGCCCGGCACTTTACTTACATGCAAGATGCCGTTACGGTCGCCGAGGCGAATGGCGGCGCCATCGCCGCTCTTTTCGATATCGGCCAGCGCCTGCGCGCTCAGGCCAGGGTCCAGTTCGGCCAGGGGCTTCAGGGTCAGCTTGCCGTCCGGGTGGGCGATGATCTTGCCGCCGCCATCGACGAGGAAGGCATAGCTGGACGCCGTCGGCTTGATCGAGGCGACGTTTTGCACCACCGCATCCATCATCACGTCGGCCGCCATCACGCCCGTCACGCTGCCCTTGCCGCCCAGCGGCTCGGCAAACGTCACCACCAGCTTGCCCGTGCTGGCGCCGATATACGGCGCCGTGATGATGGGGCCGCCCACTTCGGACGCCAGCTTGTACCAGGGGCGCGCCGTGGGATCGTAGTCGGCGGCGCGCTTGCGTTCTTGCGAAAAGACGGCGTGCTTGTCGGCAAAGCCGATATACGCCATGTCGAAGGTGCCGGCCTGCTCGGCCGCCTTCAGGGCCGGCAGCGGGTCGGCCGCCGTGGCGCCCTGCTTGAGCGAGCCCACGACGGCTTGCTTGGAGCGCAGCCATTCGGCGATGGCTTGCGCGTGGCTGTGCGACAACTGCAGCATCTGCGTGTCGAGCGCGGCCAGGGTGCTGGAGCGCGTGGTGAAGAAATTGGCGATGGCGACGGCCAGCATGGCCAGCACGACGATGGAAACGGCGATGGCGATCAGCCGCGCCTTAAGGGAGGACAACATGGTGCATCCAATAAAAAAAGGGGAAATCGGGAGGGATGCACCATGGTCGGGGAATAAGATTTTGTCGTCAAGCAATACTGACAGTCAATTACCCATAAACAACAATTGATACCATATATAAATCAAGTCTCGCCGCGCAGCTTGCGCAGGGCCGGCGAGTCGCCACCCGTCGCCTCGATGCGGAAGCGGGCAAATGCCTGCTCCAGCTCGGGATAGCGGCGCAGACTGCCTTCGTTAAAGTAGCGCCCGCCGGGGATATCGCCCCACGGCAGCGGCGCGCTCAAGGCCCCGCTGCCTGCCAGGGCCAGCAGCGGCTCGAGCGCGCTGCGCAGGTCGGCCACTTCCGTATCGGCGCCCGCCAGGCGCCCCAGCACTTGCTCCAGCTCGGCGGCGCGGGCTTGCAGGCTCTGTTGATCCATCATCGCTCCTCAATTCTTGATCGTACCGATCAGCACAGGGGCCGACCACAGGCTGCGGTTGGGTAATAAATACTGCTGCGCCCCACCCTTGCGCCGCACCAGCCCGCCCAGCTCTTGCGTCGGCGCCACCTGGCTGACAAACACGTTGACAGTACCCTTGGGCATGATCTGATACACATCATACAGCGGCGCCTCGCTCTTCATGGGCAAGCCGAAACAGTCGGCCAGGGTGGCGCAGCGGCTGGATGCCTGCTGCAATTGCGCGCTGGTGGTGAAATACGGCGAGTACGGCGACACATTCTGGCCATGCGGCACGATTTTTACCAGCGCGGCCGACATGGCCTGCAAAGCGGGCAAGGTGCTGCCGGAAGCGAGCTGCTCGACCGCGCGCGCATAGATGGTGTCGGCCGGGGCGGTGGGATCGGCGGCGCGCAGCTCGCGCAGGAATTGCTGCCCTGGCCCACTATCGAGATAGGGATCGATGGCTGCGCGCTGCAATCCGGCCGTCCTGAACGTGCTGAGGTCATTGATTTCGCGCGCATGCACGGCGCGCAAGGCGTCGAGGTCTTGCGCCGGCATGGCTGCGGACGCGGCGGCGATGGGGATGGGCAGCGGCACCGGCGTCGGTGCCTTGTCCAGCTGTGCCCAGGCGCCGGGCGAAATGGCAAGCAGAAAGGCGGCGCCCAGCCCGCGGAATGTGCGCATGCTGCATCTCCTTGGAAGACTCGTTCAGGGGAATATCCCCTCCTGAATCTACAAGGCGCGCCGGCGGCCGATACGCGCTGGATCAAGCTCGATGCACAATCCGGCATCCACCTTCGATACAGCGCAAACAAGGCGCAAAAAAAACCGCCAGGGCTTGCGCGCTGGCGGTTTTGATCATGCGGCCGAAGCCGCAGTCAGGCGAATCTGAAGGAAATTAAGCGGCTGGCGCTTCGTTGCCTTCAGCAGCTTTCATCGACAGTTTCAGACGGCCGCGGTCGTCCGTTTCCAGAACTTTTACACGCACCAGCTGGCCTTCTTTCAGGTAGTCGGCCACGGCGTTGACGCGCTCGTTGGCGATCTGCGAGATGTGCAGCAAGCCGTCTTTGCCTGGCATGACTTGCACGATGGCGCCGAAGTCCAGCAGTTTCAGCACGGTGCCTTCGTAGGTCTTGCCCACTTCGACGGAAGCGGTCAGTTCTTCGATGCGGCGCTTGGCTTCCTGGCCGGCAGCAGCGTCAACGGAAGCGATGGTGACCACGCCTTCGTCGCTGATGTCGATCTGGGTGCCCGTCTCTTCGGTCAGCGCGCGAATCACGGCGCCGCCCTTGCCGATCACGTCACGGATTTTTTCCGGGTTGATCTTGATGGTGATCAGACGCGGTGCGAAATCGGACAGTTCGGTTTTGACGTGCGGCATGGCTTTTTGCATTTCGCCCAGGATGTGCTCGCGACCTTCTTTGGCTTGCGCCAGTGCCACTTGCATGATTTCCTTGGTGATGCCCATGATCTTGATGTCCATCTGCAGCGCCGTGATACCGTTGCGGGTACCGGCTACCTTGAAGTCCATGTCGCCCAGGTGATCTTCGTCGCCCAGGATGTCGGACAGCACGGCAAACTTGCCGCCTTCCTTGATCAGGCCCATGGCGATACCTGCCACGTGTTCTTTCATCGGCACGCCGGCGTCCATCAGTGCCAGGCAGCCGCCGCACACCGATGCCATCGACGAGGAACCGTTCGATTCCGTGATTTCCGATACCAGACGCACCGAGTAGCTGAACTCTTCAGCTGCTGGCAGGGCGGCGATCAGCGCGCGCTTGGCCAGGCGGCCGTGGCCGATTTCGCGGCGTTTAGGCGTACCGACACGGCCCGTTTCGCCGGTGGCGAACGGAGGCATGTTGTAATGCAGCATGAACGAATCGGTAAACTCGCCCATCAGCGCATCGATCTTCTGGCTGTCGCGGGCGGTGCCCAACGTTGCCACGACCAGCGCTTGCGTTTCGCCGCGCGTGAACAGGGCCGAACCGTGGGTGCGTGGCAGCACGCTGGTGCGGATCGAGATCGGACGCACGGTGCGCGTGTCGCGGCCGTCGATGCGTGGCTCGCCGTCCAGGATTTGCGTACGCACGATTTTCGCTTCGATATCGAACAGGATGTTGTTCACTTCAGCGCTGTCAATCGACGCGCCGCCAGCGGCAGCCGCTTCGGCCGACAGGTCGGCGATCACTTCCGACGTCGCTGCTTTCAGCTTCGCCGTACGCTCTTGCTTGTCCTTGGTTTGATACGCGTCATTGATCTTGGCGTTGGCGAAATGCGCGACGCGGGCGATCAGTGCTTCGTTTTTCGGCGCAGGCGCCCATTCCACTTCCGGCTTGCCGCCGTCACGCACCAGGTCGTGAATCGCGTCGATGACGACTTTCATCTGGTCGTGGCCGAAGACCACGGCGCCCAGCATGATTTCTTCGGACAGCTGTTTCGCTTCCGATTCGACCATCAGCACGGCCGTTTCGGTACCGGCGACAACCAGGTCCATTTCCGACGTTTTCAGTTGCTGAACGGTCGGGTTCAGGATGTACTGGCCATTCGCGTAACCGACGCGCGCGGCGCCGATAGGACCGTTGAAAGGCACGCCCGATACGCACAGGGCGGCCGATGCGCCGATCATGGCGGCGATGTCCGGATCGATTTCAGGGTTGACCGACAGCACGTGAATGATGACTTGCACTTCATTCAGGTAGCCTTCCGGGAACAGCGGACGGATAGGACGGTCGATCAGACGGGAGGTCAGTGTTTCTTTTTCGGAAGGACGGCCTTCGCGCTTGAAAAAACCGCCCGGGATTTTACCGGCAGCATAGGTTTTTTCGACATAATCAACCGTCAAAGGGAAGAAATCCTGGCCTGGCTTGGCATCTTTGCGTGCCACCACCGTTGCCAGAACGACGGTATCTTCGATCGACACCAGCACTGCGCCGGATGCCTGACGTGCGATTTCGCCGGTTTCCAGGGTCACTTGGTGTTGACCGTACTGGAAGGTTTTCGTAACTTTGTTAAACATGGGGTATCCCTTTTCTAATTGCCGACAGATTTTCAGGGGCTGTCGTTCACCTCACCACAGGCGGCGGAACATCGTTGCCGCCTTTACTACTTTACTTTTAAAACATGATATCGGTAGAGAATACTGCACTTACCGATAAAAATCCGGAATTCAAATGACAAAATGCCCGCGTCAGCGAACTGGCGCAGGCATTTCTGTATAAACCTTGTACGGCAAAAATTACTTGCGCAGACCAAGTTTAGCGATCAGGTCGCGATAACGGGTAGCGTCTTTAGCCTTCAGGTAGGACAACAGGCTCTTACGACGGTTGACCATCATGATCAGGCCGCGGCGGGAGTGGTGATCTTTCGAGTGGGCTTTGAAGTGGCCGTTCAGTTCGTTGATGCGAGCTGTCAGCAGTGCAACTTGCACTTCAGGGGAGCCGGTGTCGTTTTGACCACGTGCGTTGTCCGCGATGATAGCGGCTTTGTTGATGTTTTCTACTGTCATGATAAACCTTTCACATGCGGTGCACAGAGTCTGAACCCTATCCACCGTGAACTACGATTATTAAAATACTGGCCTATGCTGCCAACCAGACGCGCAAGTATATCGGAAAAATGCCCGCCTGTATCCTGCCGTGCGCGCTTTTCTCGGTGCATGATAGAGTTTTCCTGCATTTCAGGAGGTCAACCATGAAAAAACTGCTCAAATCAGCAACACCGCTGCTGTTTGCCGCGCTGGCCGGCTGCGCCAGCTGGAACGTCCCGCCACCCCAGCCGGGTGAAGCGCGCGCCGCCGTGGAAGCGCGCCTGGGCCGGCCAAGCAATATCTATCAACTGCCCACCGGTCCCGAGCTTGAATACGCCACGGGGCCATATGGCCAGTACACCTACATGGCCCGCTTCGGCCCCGACGACAAGTTGATTTCCTACGAGCAGGTGCTCGACACGCCAGGCTTTGCCCGCATCAAGGTGGGCGTATCGACGCAGCAAGACGTGCTGCACACCCTGGGCCGCCCGACGGAAACCTCCTACCTGTCGCTGCCGAAACTGCACGTCTGGTCTTACCGCTACAAGGAATCGGGCGTGTGGGATTCCATGATGCACGTGCACTTCGACCATGACGGCATCGTGCGCATGATGATGAACGGACCCGATCCGGCCAAGGAAGAGCGGCGCTTCTTCTGGTAGTTAGCGCCCCCTCACGGCTGGGGATCGATCCGCTCATCCTTGGCGTGTAATTTGTTCAATGCCGAGAAATACGCCTTGGCCGACGCGACGATGATGTCCGGGTCGGCGCCCACGCCGTTGACGATGCGCCCGTCGCGCGACAGCCGCATCGTCACTTCGCCCTGCGACTGCGTGCCCGTGCTGATGGCGTTGACGGAGAACAAGACCAGCTCGGCACCGCTGGCGGCCGCGCTTTCGATGGCGTTGACCGTCGCGTCGACGGGGCCGTCGCCCTGCCCTTCGCAACTGCGCTGCACGCCGCCGACGAGAAACTCCACGCGCGCATGCGGTACGGCGCCCGTCGTCGATTGCTGTGTCAGGGAAATGAAACGGTAGTGCTCACTCTCCTGCGCCTGCTGTTCCTCGCTGACGAGGGCCATGATGTCTTCGTCGAAAATCTCGGATTTCCGGTCGGCCAGCTCCTTGAAGCGCAGGAAGGCCGCGTTGACTTCCGCCTCGGATTCGAGCGCAATGCCCAGCTCGTGCAGGCGCTGTTTGAAGGCATTGCGCCCCGACAATTTGCCAAGGACGATCTTGTTGGCGGTCCAGCCCACGTCTTCGGCGCGCATGATTTCATACGTTTCACGCGCTTTTAAAATGCCATCCTGGTGGATGCCGGACGCGTGCGCGAAGGCGTTCGCGCCGACGACGGCCTTGTTCGGCTGCACGGCAAAGCCCGTGATCTGCGACACCATTTTCGAGGCCGCCACGATCTGCGTCGTGTCGATCCCCACCGTCAGGTTGTAATAGGCGGCGCGCGTGCGCAGCGCCATCACCACCTCTTCCAGCGCCGTGTTGCCGGCCCGCTCGCCGAGGCCATTGACGGTACACTCGATCTGCCGCGCGCCGCCGATCATGACCCCGGCCAGCGAATTGGCCACCGCCAGGCCCAGGTCATTATGACAATGGACAGACCAGATGGCTTTATCGGAGTTCGGTATGCGTTCGCGCAAGCGCTTGATGGTGGCGCCAAAGATTTCCGGCACGGCATAGCCCACGGTATCGGGGAAATTGATGGTGGTGGCGCCCTCGGCGATCACGCCTTCCAGCACGCGGCACAGAAAATCCTCGTCGGAGCGGCTGCCGTCTTCGGGGCTGAATTCGATGTCGTCCGTGAACTGGCGCGCGTAGCGCACGGCGTTTTGCGCCTGCGTCAGCACTTGCTCTGGCGTCATGCGCAGCTTGATCTGCATGTGCAGGGGCGAGGTGGCGATAAACGTGTGGATGCGCTTGCGCTCGGCAGGTGCCAGCGCTTCGGCGGCGCGGGCGATGTCGCGGTCGTTGGCGCGCGACAGCGAGCAGATGGTGGACTCGCGCACGGCGCCGGCAATCGCCCGTATCGACTCGAAGTCGCCTTGCGAGGCGGCGGCGAAGCCCGCTTCGATCACGTCGACCTTCAGGCGTTCAAGCTGCTTGGCGATGCGCAGCTTTTCCTCGCGCGTCATGGAAGCGCCCGGCGATTGCTCGCCGTCGCGCAAGGTGGTGTCAAAAATGATGAGTCGGTTGCTGGTGTTCATGGCTGCTCCTGGCTGGCTGAAGACTGGCGACGCTACCGACTCAGCGCATCAATGCTCGGGGTCGGTCTGGATGATGCTGACGGGCTTGCCCTTCGCCATGCGCCAGAAAAACACGGCGTAGCCGGACAGGCCATAGGCGACGAAAATCGGGAACAGCACTTTCGGCGGGTCGATGGAAATGAGCGCGAAGAACAATGCCAGCAGGAATACCACGATGAAGGGCACGGACTTGCGGAAATTCACATCCTTGAAGCTGTAGAACGGCACGTTGGTGACCATGGTCAGGCCGGAGAACAGGGCGATCGTCCACGACACCCAGGCCAGCTGGTTGCCGGCAAATTCCAGGTCGTTCATCAGCAGGATGAAGCCGGCCACCATGGCCGCTGCCGCCGGGCTGGGCAAGCCCTGGAAGAAACGCTTGTCGACCACGGCGATATTCGTGTTGAAGCGGGCCAGGCGCAAGGCGGCGCCGGCGCAATACACGAAGGCGGCCAGCCAGCCCAGCTTGCCCATGCCGCGCAGCGACCATTCATAGATCACCAGCGCCGGCGCGGCGCCGAACGAGACCATATCGGACAGGCTGTCGTACTGGGCGCCAAATTCGCTCTGCGTATTCGTCAGGCGCGCGATGCGGCCGTCCAGGCCGTCGAGGATCATGGCGATGAAGATGGCCCAGGCCGCGTGTTCGAATTTCTGGTTCATGGCCATGACGATGGCGTAGAAGCCGCAAAACAGGGCTGCCGTCGTGAAGGCATTCGGCAACAGATAGATGCCGCGGCGGCGCAAGGTTTTCTTGCCACTGCCATCGCTCACCGGCTGGCGCACGAATTTGCTGAAGCGGGACGCTTTGGATGTTGCGGGAGTGCCGTTCTTGCCTCTACGACGGGGGAAGTTTGCCATGTTGTTCCATATCTTGTGTACTGCGGGGGAATCGGTGCCAGATGGCGGGTGCATGACTGTCATGGCATGCGCCCGCCGATATTGCCATTATAGAGGAGCCACCGCCAAAGAAAAGCGCGGCGGCGTCAAGCCGGCAATATTGACGCCTGTTCAAGCATTATTTGAACTTGACCTTCGCCACCAGGCCCATGTTCAGGGTCGTTTCGCCCGGCTCGAAGCTCGGTTCGGCCACCTGGCTGCCGCCATAGCTTGCAACGTCGGCGCTCATGTTGCGCGCGCCGGTCACATTGACGCGCTGCGCGTAATTGCCCGAACCTTCGAAATCGATGGTGTCGATCACGGCGTCACTGACGTTGCGCCCCATGGCGCCGGCGATGGCGGCCACGCGCTCGTTGAGGTTTTTGTAGGCGGCGGCGATGCGCTGATCGTCGAGCTTGCGGATGGTGGCGGGCGCCAGGCCGAAGTTCAAACGGTTCAGGGTCAGCACGCCTTGCGCCGCGGAAACAGTTTTCGGCAAGGCGGCCAGGTTGGTCGTCGTTACCTGCAGGTACTGGCCCACTCGCCAGCCGGTCGGCACTCTGGGCTTGGCGGCGACGCCAGGCGGCAGCGGCGCCGTTTCCGGGTACACGGCATACGTGTAATAGCCCTGGGTTTTCAGCACGGCTTGCGGATCGGCCTTCTTGACGATGGCCGCGCCCTGGTTCATCTTCTGGTTCACGCGCGAGGCGGCGGCGGCCTTGTCCTTGTCCTGCTCTTCGATGGCCAGGGTGACGGTCACCTGGTCGTTCGCATGCACCACTTCGCCGTTCGCGGGCACCACCACGAGGGTGCCGGAGGTGGGCAAGGTCTGGGCTTGGGCGCTCAGGGCAACGGTAGCGGCGGCTGCGGCCAGCAGTGATTTCATGACGGTCATGGTGTTCTCCTGGAAAATAATGGGGCAAAAACAAGCATGGGGCCAACAGCCCCATGATTTTTAAAACATGCTAAGGTGGAAATACTTCCACACTATTGAACTTACTTGAACTTGACCTTGCCGACGACACGCATGTCGAGCGTCGTTTCGCCCGGCTCGAAGCTCGGTTCGGCGACGGTGCTGTCTTCAGCCATCTTGGCGCTGCGCATCATCATCGGTGCGGCGGCGGCACGGTTTTCGGTGACATAGTTGCCCGAACCTTCGAAGTCCACCGTATCGAGCACGGCGTCGGAGACGTTGCGGCCCATGGCCTTGGCGATGGCGGCCACGCGCTCGTTCAGGTTTTTGTACGTGGCGGCGATGCGCTGGTCATCGAGCAGGCGGATGGTTTCCGGCTTCAGGCCGAAATTCAAGCCATTCAGGGTCAGCACGCCTTGCGCCGCCGACACGGTTTTTGGCAGCGACGCCAAGTTGGCCGTCGTCACTTCCAGGTACTGGCCGACACGCCAGGCCGTAGGCAAACGCGGCTTGGCCACGGCGCCAGCCGGCAATGGGCGCTCTTCCGGATACACGGGATAGGTGTAGTAGCCGTACGATTTCAGCGCTGCCGACGGGTCGGCCTGCTTGACGATGGCGATGCCCTTGTTCATCTTCTGGTTGACACGCGACGCGGCCGCGGCTTTGTCCTTGTCCTGTTCTTCGACGGCCAGGGTAGCGACCACCTGGTCATTGACATGCTTGACTTCGCCAAACGCGGGTACGACCACCAGGGTGCCGGAAGTCGGCAAGGATTGAGCTTGTGCGCTCAGGGCAACGGTGGCTGCGGCGGCAACAAGGACGGATTTCATCACGGTCATGGGGTACTCCTAGGTAGTTAATGTGGCTGACAGCCAGCGAACGGGGCGCTTTTGGCACCCCTTTCACCTGAGAAACTTGTCAAACTGTGTAGATTCTAACGCCTCATTCATTCCCGTGGCGCAAATTAACAAATCGTCACAAAATGCGCTTGCCAGTCACATCTGCTCACATTTCAACACGCTGTCATCATAAATAACAATGTTATTAGTGGCCTACGACTGCGCCACCGCTGCGCCGGCCCGGCTTGAAACTGTGGCGGTGGGCGCACCAGGCGATGGTCAACGCCACCAGCAGCAAGGCCAGCATGGCCCACGGGAACGATGCCGCGCCATAGCCGTCGAGCAGCATTCCGCCCGCCAGGCCGCCACCGGCGATGGCCACGTTCCAGATGGTCGCCACCATGGCTTGCGCCACGTCCATGCCGTCGCCGGCCGCATCCGCCGACGCCGTCTGCAGCAAGGTGCCGGCGCCGCCAAAGGTGATGCCCCAGATGGCCATGCTGACATAGATCACGGCAGGCGAGTCCATCGCCAGGCCCAGCGCCACCATCACGAGGGCCAAGGCGGCGATGCAGCCCAGTACGAGCGGACGCAGCCAGCGGTCGATCAGCTGGCTGACCAGCCAGATACCGGCCAGGGAACCCACGCCATACACGAGCAGCACCAGGTCGACGCGCGGGCGCAGGCCGGATGGCGCCAGGAACGGCGCGATGTAGGTATACAGAATGTTATGCGCCAGCATCCAGGCGACGATGACGGCCAGAATCGGCCGCACGCCCGGCGTCAGGAACACCTGGCGGATCGACAGGCGCTCGCCATTCTTTTGCCCCGGATAATCGGGTACGACCAGCAGCACCCACGCGACCAGCACCACAGCCAGGCCCGACATGATGCCGAAGATGCTGCGCCAGCCCAGCACGCCGCCCATCAGGGTGCCCAGCGGCACGCCCAGCGACAGAGCCAGCGGCGTGCCGATCATGGCAATGGCCATCGCCCTGCCCTGTTGTTCGACGCTCACCATGCGGCGCGCGTAGCCGGCCATCAAGCCCCAGGCCAAGCCAGCGGCCATGCCAGTGACGAAGCGCGAGGCCAGGGCAACCATATAGTTGGGCGACAGGGCCGTCGCCGTATTGAAGATCAAGAAACCGATGATGGCCAGCAGCAAGACATTGCGCCGGCGCCAGCCGCTCGTCAGGGCCGTCAGCGGGATCGCCGTCAGGATGGAGCCGATGGCGTAGACGGTCACCAGCTGGCCCGTCATGACTTCGGAAATATTGAGATCATGGGCAATCTGCGGCAGCAAGCCGGCCGGCAAGGTTTCGGACAGGAGGGCGAGAAACGCCGTCATGGCCAGGGCCAGCAAGGCCAGGACGGGAAGCCGTTCGGAAATGGAAGATTCTGCAGTGCCCGGCATGGGTACTGTGGCGGTAATGCGGTCAGTCATAGGGGTCCTTCAGGTTGCCAAGCGGCTGATCATTTAGCGCCTGGCGTGCTACAAAAGCGGTGATGCGCGTTGCGGTCGGCAGATACCGAAACAGATGCAGTCCATGTGAAACTGCAAAGGAAGGGCGGGATTATATAGGAATATAAAAAACAGGAGGCGGGCGAAAAGCGTGCGCGCCAACGTGCGCGCCAAGACAGCCGTGCTTACGCTGGCGTCATGCAGGCATCATTGGCCGCCTTGCGTGGCGAAAACCAGGCATTCGATTTCGGACTGTACAGCAAGGCACAGATGACGGCGAACAGGAGCGCGCCAGGCAAGACGTGCATCTTGACCGGCAAGGTCGCCAGGCAGAACGCAATGTCGATCACGCCCCACACCAGATACACAGTGCGCGCGCCACGCTGCCTTTGCAGCATGGCCAGCGCCGCCACCAGGTTAATGCTCATGCTGAAAAGCAAAATCGCGTATTGCGCCTCGGCGGAAATCACGCTGTGCGCCATCCCGGCCAGCATGGCGGGATCGTTGCGGCCGAGGTAGGACGAGACCAGCGCTGACAGCGAGCCGAAAATCAGAAACCAGCAGCTGATGGTCACCAGGAAGGGGCGCTTGAGCACATGAAGATTCCCGACAAAAACTTTAGAAAAAACAAGCATGGTGCGCACGGTAGGATTGAATGGGCCTGATTGTAACGGATGTTGCCTGCCAAACGATGCGCATAAAAAAAGCCGGCTTGCGCCGGCTTCTTGTGATGCACTACAACTGCTTAGTTCTTCGACTGGTCAACCATCTTGTTCTTGGCGATCCAAGGCATCATGGCGCGCAGTTTCGCGCCCACTTCTTCGATCTGGTGCTCGGACGTCAGACGGCGGCGCGAGATCAGGGTCGGTGCGCCTGCCTTGTTTTCCAGGATGAAGCTCTTCGCGTATTCGCCCGTTTGAATGTCTTTCAGGCATTGACGCATCGCATCCTTGGTGGCCGACGTCACAACCTTAGGACCGGTCACGTATTCGCCGTATTCGGCGTTGTTCGAGATCGAGTAGTTCATGTTGGCGATGCCGCCTTCATAGATCAGGTCGACGATCAGTTTCAGTTCGTGCAAGCACTCGAAATACGCCATTTCAGGCGCGTAGCCCGCTTCCGTCAGGGTTTCGAAGCCGGCCTTGATCAGTTCCACGGCGCCGCCGCACAGCACGGCCTGTTCGCCGAACAGATCCGTTTCGGTTTCTTCACGGAAGTTCGTTTCGATGATGCCGGCACGGCCGCCGCCGTTGGCCGAGGCGTACGACAGGGCGATATCGCGGGCGATGCCCGATTTATCCTGGTACACGGCGATCAGGTGGGGCACGCCGCCGCCCTGGGTGTAGGTGGCGCGTACGGTGTGGCCTGGCGCCTTCGGCGCGACCATGATCACGTCCAGATCGGCGCGTGGCACGACTTGGCCGTAATGCACGTTGAAGCCGTGGGCGAAGGCCAGGACGGCGCCTTGCTTGGCGAACGGGGCGATGTTTTCGTTGTAGACCTGGGCGATGTTTTCATCTGGCAGCAAGATCATGATGACGTCGGCCGCTTTCACGGCGTCGTTGACTTCCGCTACTTTCAGACCGGCTTGCTCGACCTTGGTCCATGAAGCGCCGCCCTTGCGCAGGCCGACGGTGACGTTGACGCCCGAATCGTTCAGGTTTTGTGCGTGTGCATGGCCTTGCGAACCGTAGCCGATGATGGCAACGTTTTTGCCTTTGATCAAGGAGAGGTCAGCGTCTTTGTCGTAAAAAACTTTCATGGTATTTCCTATAATTTGATGATGCGTTGTTGTTTTAAATGCGGCGCCAGGGCCGCTTAGTACTACTAGTCTTTTTATACTTTGAGGATGCGTTCGCCGCGGCCGATGCCGGAACCACCCGTACGGACGGTTTCCAGGATGGCGGCGCGGTCGATCGAATCGATGAACGCGTCGAGCTTGACCTTGTTGCCGGTCAGCTCAATCGTGTACGTCTTTTCGGTGACATCGATGATGCGGCCACGGAAGATATCGGCGGTGCGCTTCATTTCCTCGCGCTCCTTGCCCACGGCACGAACCTTGATCAGCATCAACTCGCGTTCGATATGCTGGCCTTCGGTCAGGTCCACCACTTTCACCACTTCGATGAGGCGGTTCAAGTGCTTGGTGATCTGCTCGATGATGTCGTCCGAGCCGCTGGTGACGATGGTCATGCGCGACAGGGTCGAGTCTTCCGTCGGCGCCACGGTCAACGTTTCGATGTTGTAACCGCGTGCCGAGAACAGGCCCACCACGCGCGACAGGGCGCCCGCTTCGTTTTCCAGCAAGACAGAAATAATATGGCGCATGATTAGAGGTCCTCCGAGCCGAGCATCATTTCGGACAGGCCTTTGCCGGCTTTCACCATGGGCCACACGTTTTCGGACTGGTCGGTAATGAAGTTCATGAATACCAGCCTGTCTTTCATGCCAAACGCCTCTTTCAGGGCGCCGTCGACGTCGCCCGGTTTTTCAATTTTCATGCCCACGTGGCCGTACGCTTCCGCCAGCTTCTCGAAGTCGGGCAGCGAATCCATGTATGACTCGGAATAGCGCGAACCGTAATCGATTTCCTGCCACTGGCGCACCATGCCGAGGAAACGGTTGTTGAGCATGATGATCTTCGGCGTCAGGTGATACTGCTTGCACGTTGCTAATTCCTGGATGCACATCTGGATCGAACCTTCGCCCGTGATGCAGGCAACGGTGGCGTCCGGATTGGCCATCTGCACACCCATGGCGTATGGCAAGCCGACACCCATGGTGCCCAGGCCGCCGGAATTGATCCAGCGGCGCGGCTTGTCGAAGCCATAGTATTGCGCGGCCCACATCTGGTGCTGGCCCACGTCGGACGTGATGAAAGCATCGCCCTTGGTGATCTGGAATACCTTTTCCACCACCGATTGCGGCTTGATGACCAGGTCGGAAGTCGGGTATTTCAGGCATTCGCGGCCACGCCATTCGGCGATCTGCTTCCACCAGTTGCTCAGGGCATTGACGTTCGGCTTGGCTTCGGCCGCGTCGAGTTGCGCGAGGAACTCGATCAGCACGTCCTTGACGTTGCCGACGATGGGGATATCGACCTTGACGCGCTTGGAAATCGACGATGGATCGATATCCACGTGGATGATCTTGCGCGGATGCGAGGCGAAATGTTTCGGGTTGCCGATCACGCGGTCATCGAAACGGGCGCCGATGGCGATCAGCACGTCGCAGTTCTGCATCGCCATGTTCGCTTCATAGGTGCCATGCATGCCGGGCATGCCGACATACTGCTCGCTCGAGGCGCGGTAGCCGCCCAGGCCCATCAAGGTGTTGGTGCACGGGAAACCCAGGCGGTCAACCAGCTTGTTCAGCTCGGGAGCCGCATGCGCGAGAATCACGCCGCCGCCCGTGTAGATCATCGGGCGTTCGGCTTGCAGCAACAGTTGCACGGCCTTGCGGATCTGGCCCGAGTGGCCCTTGTCGACGGGACGGTAGGAACGCATCTCGACTTCCTTCGGATAGTCGAAATGGCATTTGTGCATGCTGATATCCTTGGGGATATCGACCAGCACGGGTCCCGGACGGCCGGTACGGGCGATGAAGAAGGCTTTCTTGATCGTCGATGCCAGGTCCTTGACGTCCTTGACGAGGAAGTTGTGCTTGACGACGGGGCGCGTGATGCCGACCGTGTCGCATTCCTGGAACGCATCCTGTCCGATGGCGTGGCTCGGCACCTGGCCGGAGATCACCACCATGGGAATCGAGTCCATGTACGCGGTGGACAGGCCCGTGACGGCATTCGTGACGCCCGGACCGGACGTGACGATGGCGACACCGACTTTGTTCGAGCTGCGCGAATAGGCATCGGCGGCGTGGATCGCGGCCTGCTCGTGGCGTACCAGGATATGCTGGAATTTGTTTTGCTGGAAGATGGCGTCGTAGATGTAGAGTACGGCTCCGCCCGGGTATCCAAAGACGTGCTCGACGCCCTCTTCAGCCAGACAGCGCACGACAATTTCTGCGCCGGTAATGGGTCCTGCTGCTGCTTCGGTATTCATGAAACATTCCTTTCAAGGTCCATTGGAGATTGATCGGATGTTCTTTCCTGACGAAGTTCGCCGTGCGCGACAGTGCTCCTGCTTCCCTTTTCATGCGGTCACGACATTTCTTTGGGCACCCATAGATACCTTACAAAACAACGCTTAACGCAACTCGTTTGGCCGGAGTTTCTGTGGCGCCTGCACGAACCGCTCGCGCTTGTGGCGCGGGTTAGAACAAACTGCCTACAAATGAAAGCGCGTCTTGCCGCGGATGGCCTTGTGTGCCGGTCGCGACCTGACCATAGGGCTTTGGGGTGTTCAAAGCGTCCCATACGTTATCGCGTTGCACCATTATGGTCAAGGAAAATGTCAGTCGAAAGGCCAATTCGCCCGCACGCCGTGCAAAAACCCTGCGGAAACGCACATTTTTTGCTAGCATGCACGGGGTTGCAAAAAGCATACCCGCCCCAATTCGCCCACCGCCCCCGCAGCCGCTAAGATCCCCAATACCGCATGGCAACAGACAAAGAATTATCCGACTTTCTAGAAAATGTCGAGCGGCGCGCTTTCAAGCAGGCCGCCTACGCGGTCCGCAAGGAAGAATCGGCACTCGACATCGTGCAGGACGCCATGATCAAGCTGGCCGAAAAGTACGGCGACAAGCCGGCCGCCGAGCTGCCGATGCTGTTCCAGCGCATCTTGCAGAACACCATACTCGACTATTTCCGCCGAGAAAAAGTTCGCAACACCTGGGTCAGCCTGTTTTCCGGCATGAAGCCCTCGGGCGACGAGCATGAAGATTTTGATATACTTGATACTTATGAATCGGAACAGGGCTCCAGCGCCGCCGAATCGTCGGCCGACCAGGTCGAACGCGCGCAAATGCTTGATTTGATTGATGCAGAGGTACAAAAACTGCCTTCACGTCAACGCGAAGCCTTCCTCATGCGTTACTGGCAGGACATGGATGTGGCTGAAACAGCGGAAGCGATGGGTTGCTCCGAAGGTAGCGTGAAAACACATTGCTCTAGAGCTACCCACACGCTCGCCGAATCGCTGAAAGCCAAGGGAATTAAATTATGAACACCGACGATCTCAATTTCGCTTACAAAGTGCGCCATGCACTGAACGAAAAACTCGACGACCTGCCCGCATCGGCCACCGATCGCCTGGCGGCGGCACGCAAGCTGGCCCTGTCGCGCAAGAAGGCGGACGCGCCCGCCGCCGTCGCCGTACGCAAGGATGTCTTCGCCGGCATCGCCAGCAGCCTGTTCGTCGAGCCGCTGTCGTGGCTGGGCCGCATGAGCGTCATCATCCCCCTGCTGCTGCTGGTCGGCGGCCTGGTGGGCATCTATCAGTTTGAGCAGGAACAACATATTGCCGAACTGGCAGAAATCGACGCCGCCGTGCTGTCGGACGAATTGCCGCTCTCCGCCTATATGGACCATGGCTTCAACGCCTACCTGACGAAACGCGAGCAATAAATGGCACGCACGAGCGTACGCAAAGGCTGGCTGGCTGGCGGCATCGGCCTGGGTGCCTGCGCCCTGGCGGGCGCCGCCTGGGTAGGCGCGCAGCAACATGCCGCCCCCGCCGCCCCTCCCGTGGCCGCCGCGCCCGTGGTGGCGCCGGCCCCGGCCGTCAAGCCCGGCTCGCCCCGCACAGCCGGCAAAGGCGGTACGCCCAAGGCGGGCGAGAATCCATCGTGGAACAAGCTGTCGCGCGCGCAGCAGGAAGCCCTGCAGCCGCTGGCGGGCGAATGGAACAAGCTGGAAGCCTTGCGCAAGCAGAAATGGCTCGATATCGCCAACCGTTTTGCCTCCATGACGGCGGACGAGCAAACCCGCGTGCATGACCGCATGCGCGAATGGGTCAAGCTGACGCCGGAACAGCGCCGCCTCGTGCGCGAAAACTATACGCGCACGAAAAAGATTGATCCGGGTCAAAAAACCGCGCAATGGGAGCAATACCAGCAATTGCCGGAAGATCAAAAGAAAAAGCTGGCGACGGAACTCGTGCCGAAAAAACCGCTGGGTAAAGTGCCCGCGATCAATTCGAATACGAGCAAGCCGCCCGTGATTCTGCCACCCGCCACGCCGGCAGCGCCTGCCGCCGCCGCGCCCGTCCTGCCGCCCGCTCCCGCAGCGACGGCCGTGCCGGCAGGCGATCCTGCCGCCACCACACCACCCGCCGCCGCCGTGCCCGTCACGCCACCTGTTACGCCTGCCCCACTGCCAAGCAATGTCAAATAGCACGCCTGCCGCCAGCACCACTTCCCATCCCACGATCAAGCGCCGCCTGATTTCCATGGTCTACGAGTCGCTGCTGGCCCTGGCCGTGCTCTTTTTACCGTTCCTGCTGTTTGAACTGGCCGTGCAAGGCGCACATACGCCGTTGACGGAACACATGCGCCAATGCCTGGCCTTCCTCGTCATGGGCGCGTATTTCATCCATCAGTGGAGCCGCGAAGGGCAAACCCTGGCCATGAAGACGTGGCGCCTGAAAGTCGTGCTGCCGGGCCACGCCCACGTGCCGCTGCGCGTGGCCGCCTACCGCTACGTCCTGTCATGGATGTGGCTGCTGCCCGCGCTCGTGGCGGCGTATGCCTTCGACCTGCAGCACTGGACAGCCCTGGGCGCCATCGGCGTCGGCATCCTGGCCTGGTCTGGCACAGCCCTGTTCACGGGCAATGGGCAATTCCTGCACGACAAGCTGGCGGGCACGCAAATCGTGCAATTGCCGGCACCGGCGAAGAAGTCGAAGAAAGTCGCCGCCTGAGTTTTTATGCGGCTTGACCTGGGTCATTGAAGCGCCACGGGGGCTCTGCGATCATGGCATGCCATGAATAATACCGCCCCCCTCCCCCACACACGCTTCGCGCCCTACCGCGAGGAAGTCTGCAGCGAAGACGAAGTCAAACACCTCGTCCACACCTTTTATGCGGCCGCGCGCGACGACGCCATGCTGGGCCCCATCTTTGCCGCCGAGGTCAAGGATTGGGATGCCCACCTGGCAACATTGGTCGATTTCTGGTCAGGCTTGCTGCGCGGCACCATGCGCTACCACGGCAAGCCGCTGGCCCAGCACGCGCAAATGGAACACCTCACGCCCTGCATGTTCCGCCGCTGGCTGACCCTGTTCTTCGCCACGACGGAAAGCATGGGCAATGCGGCCCTGCAAGAGAAGGCCGATACCATCGCCTTGAATATCGCCGAACGGCTATGGAAAAGCTTTGCGGAAAGCCATTCCATCGTGGCGCCGCAGCTTTAGAATCGCTCGTAACCCTGCAGGTAGCGCCACTGGCCTGACGGCATGGCGCCCATCGAAATGCGGCCGATGCGCAAGCGTTTCATGGCGACGACGTCCAGTCCCACCATCTTGCACATATGGGCGATCTGGCCCGGCTGCACGTTTTTCAGGGCAAAGCGCAAGCGCGTTTCATTTTGCCAGCTGACCTTGATGGGCGGCAAAGGCTTGCCATTGAAGGGCAAGCCGTGATTCAGCAGCGCCAGGCCATTCTCGGCGATGGCGCCCGACACTTCCACGATGAATTCCTGCTCCACCGTTTTCGCTTCGTCGACCAGCTTGCGGGCCACGCGAAAATCCTGCGTAAACACCAGCAAACCGGAGGCCATGGTCTCGAGCGGATTGGTGATGGTCAGGCCGATCAGATGGCGCTTGAGAAAGCGCGTAACGGAGCTGGGCGCCACATTTTCCGGCGTGAAAATCTCTTCGGGACGCAAACAGCTCAATGCCGGCTTGCCTTCGCTGCCGACGCCGCCGTTGATCCCGGCCGGCTTGTGCAGCAGAATCGTCACGGGCGGCATTTCTTCCAGGGTCGCGTTCGGCAGCAGCACCACCGTTTGATTGTCGGCCACGCGCGCGCCCGACTCTTCCACCAGCACGCCATCGACCGTGACCCAGCCGCCCTCGATATACAGCTCGGCCTCGCGGCGCGAACAAGGTACGTCTTCAGACAGGCGCTTGGCCAGGCGGACGGTGGGCATTTCGATTGGTGTGGTCATGGGGAGGCGCAAAAAGCAAGGGAGGAGAAAGCCGGTATTGTAACCGACCCGCTCCTCCCCTTTTGTTGACGTTGTTGCTGACTGCCTGGTGGTTGTCGGATTACGCTGCGCTAATCCGACCTACCCGAGCTACCGGCTGTTGCTGGTAGTTGTCGGATTACGCGCTTGCGCGCTAATCCGACCTACGCGGCGGTGGCGAATATGGTAGGTTGGATTAGCGGAACGCGTAATCCAACAATCAGGCCGTGGCCTTGGCCAATTCCTCGGCAAAGAAACGGTGGCCCATCTCTTCCAGGCCCAGGGTCTGCAGCACTTCCTGCAGGCGTTCAGTCGGACGCTGGCGCGGCAAGTTCTTGTAGCTGGCGATGATCAGTTCATTCTTCATCGAATGCTCCCAGCCCACCAGTTCCGTCACACTGACCTGGTAGCCATGGGCTTCCAGCTGCAGGCAGCGCAGCACGTTGGTGATCTGGCTGCCGAACTCGCGCGTGTGCAGCGGGTGGCGCCACAATTCCGTCAAGACGTTCTTGCCCAGGCTCTTGCCCTTGTTCTTCTTCAGCACGGACGCGACTTCCGCCTGGCAGCATGGCACCAGCACCATGAATTTCGCCTTCTTTTTCAAGGCGAAGTGGATCGCGTCATCGGTGGCCGTGTTGCACGCGTGCAGGGCCGTGACGATATCGATCTGCTGCGGCAATAAATTCGATTCCGTCGATTCGGCCACGGACAGCGGCAGGAACGACATGCCGGGGAACTTGAATTTCTTCGCCAGCTCTTGCGAGCGCTGCACCAGCTCTTCACGCGTCTCGATGCCGTAGATGTGCGAACCGTCGTTGCCGTTCTTGAAGAACAGGTCGTACAGGATGAAGCCGAGATACGACTTGCCGGCGCCATGGTCGACCAGGGAAACGCCGGGGTGGTCGAGCTGCACTTCACGCAGCAGCGGCTCGATGAACTGCGTCAGGTGATACACCTGCTTGAGCTTGCGGCGGCTGTCCTGGTTCATCTTGCCGTCGCGCGTCAGGATATGCAATTCCTGCAGCAAGGCGACCGACTGGCCATCCTTGATCTCGGGCATGTTGCTGGCGGCCGTGATGACGTCTTTCGGCGCAGCGGCTGCGGTGGCGGCGGGTGCCGCGCCCTTAGCGCGCTTCATCGATCCACGCCATCTGTATCGCTTCGAGCACTTTTTCGCCGCCGCGCGTGTGGTCATCGTCGAAGCCGTCCAGTTCCACCACCCAGTTATGCAGGTCGGTGAAACGCACGGTCAGGGGATCGATGTCCGGATGCGTGTCGAACAAGGCTTCGGCAATCGCGGTGATGTCGGACCATTTCATCTTAGTGGCTGCCTTCGCTGACCTGGTTGATCGTGTATTTCGGGATTTCGACGACGAGGTCGGCGTCGGCCACGATGGACTGGCACGACAGGCGCGACACGGCTTCCAGGCCCCAGGCCTTGTCCAGCATGTCTTCTTCCAGTTCCGTCGCTTCGTTCAGGGAGTCGATGCCTTCGCGGACCAGCACATGGCACGTGGTGCAGGCGCACGATTTTTCGCAGGCGTGCTCGATGTCGATGTCGTTTTCCAGCAGGATGTCGCAGATGGACTTGCCGGCAGGGGCTTCGATGACGGCGCCGTCCGGGCAAAGCTTGGCGTGCGGCAGGATAACGATTTGTGGCATGGTTTCTTCTTTCAGTCTGTCATTCGGAGCGCGGCCGCAGTTTCGGCGGCGCGCTGTTCAATTAGTCTTGTACGACCTGATCCAGCGATTTGCCGGTGAGAGCCGTGCGCACGCTGCGGTCCATGCGGCGCGAGGCGAAATCCTCGGTGCCGTCGGCCAACGCTTCAATCGCCAGCTTCAAGGCCTGGTGGTCGATGGCGCCGCTCTGCGATTGGGCGATGGCGTCGCGCACGCGCTGCATCAAGGCGTCGACGGTGACGCGCTCGGCGTCATCGAGCAAGCCGCCGTCTTCATCGAGGGCCGACTGCGTGGCCAGCAGGATGCGTTCCGCTTCCACCTGCTCTTCGCGCAGCGCGCGCGCCACCATGTCGACGTCGGCCGACGTGTACGAGTCCTGCAGCATGCGGGCGATGTCGTCATCGCCCAGGCCGTAGGCCGGCTTGACGCTGATCGACGCTTCCACGCCCGAGCGCAGCTCGCGCGCCGAGACGGACAGCAAGCCGTCCGCATCGACCTGGTAGGTGATGCGGATGCGCGCGGCGCCCGCCACCATCGGCGGAATGCCGCGCAATTCAAAACGCGCCAGCGAGCGGCAGTCGCTGACCAGTTCGCGCTCGCCCTGCAGCACGTGCACGGCCAGCGCCGTCTGGCCATCTTTAAACGTCGTGAATTCCTGCGCACGCGCGCACGGGATCGTCGAATTACGGGGGATGATCTTTTCCACCAGGCCGCCCATGGTTTCGATGCCGAGCGACAGCGGGATCACGTCCAGCAGCAGCCAGTCGTCGCCGGCGGCGCGGTTGCCGGCCAGCAAGTTCGCCTGGATGGCGGCGCCCAGCGCCACCACTTTGTCCGGGTCGATATTCGCGTGCGGCGTCGTGTGGAAGAATTCGCTCACGGCGCGCTGCACGTGCGGCATGCGCGTGGCGCCGCCCACCATCACCACGCCGTCGACGTCGTCCGCATCCACGTTCGCGTCGCGCAGGGCTTTCTTGATGGCGTTCATGGTCTTGGCCACCAGGTGCTGCGTCATGGCGGCAAAGTCCGCTGCCGTGATGCGCAGGTGGATCTCTTCGTCCGAGTTCAGCTTGGCGTCGATCGTCGTTTCCGACTTGGTCGACAGCAATTCCTTGATCTCGCGCGCTTTCACCATCAGGATGGCCGTGTCTTCGTCCGACAGGGGCGCCAGCTTGGCGTGCTCGCTGATCCAGCAGAACAGGCGGCGGTCGAAATCGTCGCCGCCCAGCGCCGAGTCGCCGCCCGTGGACAGCACTTCGAAGACACCCTTGCTCAGTCTCAGGATCGAGATATCGAAAGTGCCGCCGCCGAGGTCATACACGGCGTACACACCTTCGGAAGCGTTATCGAGGCCATACGCGATGGCGGCGGCCGTCGGCTCGCTCAGCAGGCGCAAGACATTGATGCCGGCCAATTGTGCCGCATCTTTCGTGGCCTGGCGCTGCGCGTCGTCAAAGTAGGCCGGCACGGTGATCACGGCGCCGACCAGGTCGTCGCCCAGCGAATCTTCCGCGCGCTGGCGCAGGGTGGCGAGGATTTGAGCCGACACTTCGACGGGGCTTTTCACGCCGGCCACGGTTTTCAGCTGCACCATGCCAGGCGTATCCTGGAAGTCGTAGGGCAGGTTTTCCGCGTAGGCGATGTCGGCCAGGCCGCGGCCCATGAAGCGTTTCACGGAAACGATGGTGTTCTTCGGGTCGGTCGTTTGCGCGGCCAGGGCCTTGTAGCCGATGTTGGCGTGGCCGTTCGGCAGGTAGCGCACGACGGACGGCAGCAGGGAGCGCCCGTCTTCATCGTTGAGCACCTCGGGAATGCTGTTGCGGACGGTGGCGACCAGGGAATTGGTGGTGCCCAGATCGATGCCGACGGCCAGGCGGTGCTGGTGCGGCGCGGTCGACATGCCTGGTTCGGAAATTTGCAGAAGTGCCATTGTATTCGTGCCTCGATTAATTTTTTGCGTGGTGCTGCTGATGCCTGTCGCGCATTATAAGACGCGCGCCAGACTGGCGCTTGGCACGCCGGTCAAGCGATTGGCCAGTCAGGCTTCCATGGCTTCGTATGCAAAACGGACTTCCTCGCCGAACTTGTCGAGGAACATCAGGGCGCGCACGCTTTGCGCGGCATTCACATAGTCGGCGGCGTCGAGCTGGGCCGCCACCTGGGCCAGCAAGGCCTTGCGTTCGCCGCGCAGCTGGCGGTCCAGGGCGTCGAGCGCGTCGGCATCCTTGCCCGCACGCGCGTCGCCCAGCTCTTCGCGCCACTCCATCTGCTGCATCAGGAAGCTGACCGGCATGGCCGTGTTCGACTCCGTCTGCAGGTCGACGCCATTGAGCTCGCACAGGTATTGCGCGCGCTTTTGCGGGCTTTTCAGGGTTTGGTAGGCTTCATTGGCGCGCGTGGCCCATTGCATCGCCACGCGCTTTTCAGCGCTGCTGGCGTTGATGAAGCGGTCCGGGTGGACCTTGCCCTGCACGTCGCGGTAGGCTGCGTCGAGCGCGCTCATGTCGAGCGAGAACTGCGCCGGCAACTGGAATAATTCGAAGTGGTTTTGCATAATGGTCAGTGGTCGCTGTACCGCAATCGATGGGTACAGCGCACCGACCGGGGTCTTGCCAGCTGTTTAAATCCTGAAGGACTCGCCGCAGCCGCAGGCGTCTTTTTCGTTCGGATTGTGGAACTTGAAACCTTCGTTCAAGCCTTCGCGCGCGAAATCGAGTTCCGTGCCGTCGATGTAAGGCAAGCTTTTCGGGTCGACGAAGACTTTCACGCCGTGCGACTCAAAAACGCTGTCTTCGGCCGCCACTTCATCGACATATTCCAGCTTGTAGGCCAGGCCCGAGCAGCCCGTGGTACGCACGCCAAAGCGCAGGCCCATGCCCTTGCCGCGCCGTTCGATATAACGGTTGATGTGTTTCGCCGCTTTTTCGGTCAGTGTGATCATGTATTTCTCCGTAACTGCCCCGGCCTTGCGGCTGGGGCGGGCTGCCAACGTTTAAGCTGCTGCCGGGTGACGGGTCTGGTAATCCAGAACAGCTGCCTTGATGGCGTCTTCCGCCAGGATGGAGCAGTGGATCTTCACTGGCGGCAGGGCCAGTTCTTCGGCGATCTGCGTGTTCTTGATGGCCAGCGCCTGGTCCAGGGTTTTACCCTTGACCCATTCGGTCACCAGCGAGCTCGACGCGATGGCCGAACCGCAGCCGTAGGTCTTGAATTTCGCATCTTCGATCAGGCCATCGGCGCCGACCTTGATCTGCAGTTTCATCACGTCGCCGCAGGCGGGCGCGCCGACCATGCCGGTGCCGATGGTTTCATCACCCTTGTCGAAAGCGCCCACGTTGCGCGGGTTTTCGTAGTGATCGAGTACTTTGTCCGAGTAAGCCATTTTGATGCTCCTTTAATATTCTTGCCGGCCCCATTCACGGGGCCACGGTGTTGGTTAGTGGGCTGCCCATTGAATCGAATTGATGTCGATTCCGTCCTTGAACATGTCCCACAGCGGCGACAGTTCGCGCAGCTTGTGTACTTTCGATTTCAGCAGGTTGACGGCGAAGTCGATGTCTTCCTCGGTCGAGAAGCGGCCGATGGTGAAGCGGATCGAGCTGTGCGCCAGTTCGTCGCTGCGGCCCAGGGCGCGCAGCACGTACGATGGTTCCAGGCTGGCCGAGGTGCAGGCCGAACCGGACGACACGGCGATATCCTTGATCGCCATGATCAGCGACTCGCCTTCGACGTAGTTGAAGCTCACGTTCAGGTTGTGCGGCACGCGGTGGTCCATGTCGCCGTTGATATAAACTTCTTCGATCTCTTGCAGGCCCTTGGCCAGGCGGTCGCGCAAGGCCAGGATGCGGCCAATTTCGCTGTCCATTTCTTCCTTGGCGATGCGGAACGCTTCGCCCATGCCGACGATCTGGTGCGTTGGCAGGGTGCCCGAGCGCAGGCCGCGCTCATGGCCGCCACCGTGCATCTGCGCTTCCAGGCGCACGCGCGGCTTGCGGCAGACGTACAGGGCGCCCACGCCTTTCGGGCCGTAGGTTTTGTGCGCCGTGAAGGTCATCAGGTCGACCTTGGTCTTTTGCAGGTCGATGACGACCTTGCCCGTCGCTTGCGCGGCGTCGCAATGGAAAATGATGCCTTTCGAGCGGCAGAATACGCCGATCTCGTCGATCGGCTGGATCACGCCGATTTCGTTGTTTACCAGCATGACCGACACGAGGATGGTGTCCGGGCGCACGGCCGCGGCCAGCTGCTCGACGGTGATCAGGCCGTTGTCTTGCGGTTCCAGATACGTCGCTTCAAAGCCGATGCGTTCCAGTTCGCGCACCGTATCCAGTACCGATTTGTGCTCGGTCTTGACGGTGATGATGTGCTTGCCCTTGGTCTTGTAGAACTGCGCCGCGCCCTTGATGGCCAGGTTGTTGCTTTCCGTCGCGCCGGAAGTCCAGATGATTTCGCGCGGATCGGCGTTCACCAGGGCCGCCACGTGGCCGCGTGCCTCTTCCACGGCTTTTTCCGCCGTCCAGCCATACATGTGGCTGCGCGATGCCGGATTGCCGAACTGCTCGCGCAAGTAAGGAATCATCTTGTCGGCGACGCGTGGATCGATCGGCGTCGTGGCCGAGTAATCCATATAGATCGGGAAATGCGGTGCGGTTTCAAAGTGCACTTGGCCTACGTTTTTTTCTGGGGCGTTCATCAATAACTCCTGCAATCAGCAACTGGTATTTTTGTCATTATCAACCGAGGGCGGCGTGGTTACGGTGCATCACCATCACGCTTTGTTCGGCAATCTTTTGTCTCTGCTGGTCGACCAGGTCCTGCAAGGACACAGAATCCAGATAATCGACCATTTTTTCGTTGAGTGTGGACCACAATTCATGCGTCATGCAGCGCGCACCCGTGGCCGCATCGGCGCCGTGGCAATGCTCCTTGCCGCCGCACTGCGTGGCGTCCAGCGGTTCGTCGACGGCGATGATGATGTCGGCCACCGTCACTTTGTCGGCACGGCGCGCCAGGCTGTAGCCGCCGCCGGGACCACGGATCGATTCGACGATCTCATGCCGGCGCAGCTTGCCGAACAGCTGTTCCAGGTAGGACAGGGAAATCGACTGGCGCTGGCTGATGCCGGACAAGGTGACCGGACCTTTACCCTGGCGCAGGGCAAGATCGATCATCGCGGTCACGGCAAAACGGCCTTTTGTAGTCAGACGCATACATCCTCTGGTCAACTGGTTTAAAATATTGCGGCTTTTCAACTTCTCAAACCCTGAGTAGTTGAATGATTTAGTCAAGTATAACAAATTCGGCGGGGTTTGTCAGAGCGCCCCTCGATGACCACAGGGCTGGCAGGGGCATGGCCGGCCGCGCCAGGCGCGGCGGCATCAGGAAAACAACAGTACTCGTCAAGCACGCAAGGCGCTGCGCACTTTCATCAGTTCAAAACCCAGCAAGTTCAAGCCGTCCCAGGTGGCGGGGTCCAGGATGCGCGGATTGTCCGACGCCAGGCCCACGCCCCAGATGCGGTCGACGGGACTGGCTTCGACGATGACGCGCTCGCCCGTGCCCAGCAGAAACTTGCGCAGCGCGGCCTTTTGCGAAAACTTGGCAAAGTTGCCATCGAAGACGATGCCGGCGCGTGCCGCTTCCCATACTTTGGCATCAAAGTTCGCCACTTCGCGCCCCAGCTTTTTCACTTCCGACGGCCGCGCGGCAGCCACGATGCGTGCCTGCACGGCAGTATCGCCAAACAGGGCCGCCTTTTGCGCCATCATGTAGTGCTCGGCCGTCGCATACGTCACGCCGGCCAGGCTGAATGGCGATGGAAACCACTGGCTGAAGCAACTTTTATCGGGCACCTGCGGCTGCGCCGGCGTGTGTCCCCAGAAATACAGATAGTCGGGCACACCGCCCGCCGCGATCCACGCCTTCAATTCTTCCACGTTACTGATTTGCATATTCCCCGCACTTCCGCCAGATGGCGTCAATTCAATCTCAAGCACGCAATAGTTGCATCGGGCCAAACAAGGCCTGCATGTCACGATTGCCGATAAAGGACAGATTATACGGATGTTCCGCCGTCACCTGCGGCAAGGCCGCCGCCACCGGCAAACGTTTGATGAGCTCGGCAATCTTGCCCCACAGCACCAGTTGCGGCAAGGCCGCCCCGCCCTGCCGCGCCAGCGCTTCGAGCACCACCTGCAGGAAGGGCAGCCAGCCGCGCGCATCCTGCACGGGCGGCACGTGGGCACGGAACACCAGCGCCGCGTTGAGCAGCAGGAAGCCCTGTTCCGTCATCTTGCGCTGCAAGTCGGGCAAGGTCTGGATCACGCCGCTTTCGGCTTGCTGCGCGGCGGCCGCCACGGGCGCCATGGCTACGCCGGACGTGTCGCCTCCCTGCAGCTGGCCATCGGCCACCAGCAGCATCTTCATGAAGTTGCGCAGCGAAGTGGCGCGGTTGACGGGCTTCGACAGGCCCGTGGCCGACCACAGACTGCCGACGGCGCCGTCCATGAAGCACACGCCCGTGGCGCTGTCGGCGCGCGGATACGGCCCCTCGCCCACCAGCACGTAACGCACCTGCGCCAGCGGCAGGGCAAAGGCGGCGAACAGCCGGCCCTGCGTGGGCAGGTAATCGTCGATGGCCAGCGCCGGCAGGTAGGCGGGATCGGCCGCCATCACGGCGTGCAAGCCGCGCAGCAGGATGGGACGCCAGGAATCATGCGCTAGGGACAGGGCATCGGCGATGCTGGCAGGAACGGTTGTTGCAGTCATGGGACGTAAAGTATTTGGGCAAACGCAAATTGTAGCGCACCGGCAAGCTGGCATTACCCACCAAAAATCAAGCACGCATAAAAAAGCCCCGCCTGTTGCCAGACGGGGCTTCCTGCCTTGCGGCTTAGAAAATCTATTCGGCGTCAGGCTGCCGCGACGGATGGGCGGCAATAAACGCCGGCAAGCCGGCGCAATGAGCGTGGATGCGCGCCACGCGCGGGTATGGCGCTAGCTCGATGGCGAAGCGCTGCGCATTGAATACCTGCGGCACCAGGCAGCAATCGGCCATCGTCGGGCTGTCGCCATGACAGAACAGGCCCGTGCCGGCCGGATCGCCCTGCGCCAGCAGCGCCTCGACGGCCGCCAGCCCCTCGGCCATCCAGTGGCGGTACCACTCCTGCTTGGCCTCGTCCGACAGTCCCAGGGTGTTTTTCAGGTATTTCAACACGCGCAGATTCGTCAGCGGATGGGCGTCGCAGGCAATCGCCAGCGCCAGCGCGCGCACCCGGGCGCGGCCCAGCGCATCGGCCGGCAGCAGCGGCACGCCAGGGCGCGTCTCGTCCAGATACTCGAGCATCGCCAGCGACTGCGTCAGGATGGCGCCGTCGTCATCGAGCGCCGGCACCAGGGCCGACGGATTGACGGCGCGGTAGGCTGGCAGCAGCTGCTGGCCGCCGTCCTGCAGCAGGTGCACGGGGATGCTGTCGTAGGCGATACCCTTGAGATTCAAGGCAATGCGCACGCGGTAGGCGGCCGAACTGCGAAAGTAGGTGTACAGCTTCATGGGGCGCCCTCCCCTCAGGCGCGTGTGGCGCCAGCGTACAGGGCCACGGTCTGCTCGATGCTGCCGAAGATGCTGGCGCCGGCCGCGTCGCGCATCTCGATGCGCACCGTGTCGCCGAACTTCAGGTAGGCCGTCTTTGGCGCGCCGTGTTCGATGGTTTCATACATGCGCACTTCGGCCAGGCAGCAGTAGCCGACGCCGCCGTTCTCGATGCTGGAGCCAAACAGGTTGCCCTGCTTGTTCGATACGGTGCCGGAACCGATGATGCTGCCGGCGCCCAGTTCGCGCGTCTTGGCCGCATGCGCCACCAGCTGGGCAAAGTCGAAGGTCATGTCTTCGCCCGCATTCGGCTTGCCGAACGGTTTGTCGTTGAGGTCCACCAGCAGCGGCAGGTGCAGCTTGCTGTCCGCCCAGTCGGCACCCAGTTCATCGGGCGTGACGGCGACGGGGGAAAACGCGCTGGCTGCCTTCGACTGGAAGAAACCGAAACCCTTGGCCAGTTCGCCCGGGATCAGGTTGCGCAAGGAGACGTCGTTGACCAGCATGACCAGGCGGATCGCTTGCGCCGCATCGTCCACGCCGGCGCCCATGGCGACGTCGCCCGTAATCACCGCCACTTCCGCTTCCAGGTCGATGCCCCACTCTTCCGACAGGGCGAAGATCGGGTCGCGCGGGCCGATAAAACTGTCGGAGCCGCCCTGGTACATCAGCGGGTCCGTGTAGAACGAGGCCGGCACTTCCGCGTTGCGTGCCTTGCGCACCAGTTCCACGTGGTTGATGTAGGCGGAACCGTCGGCCCACTGGTAGGCGCGCGGCAGCGGCGAGTGGCACAGCGCCGCATCAAACGGCTGCGCGTCCGGCGCCTGGCCCGCGTTCAGGTCGGCATACGCCTGTTCCAGCTTTGGCGCGACGGCGTCCCAGTTGTCGAGCGCCGCCTGCAGGGTCGGCGCGATGGCGGCCACGCGCTGGTACTGGCGCAGGTCGCGGCTGACGAGGATCAGGGCGCCGTCGCGGCTGCCGTTTTTCAGGGTTGCGAATTTCATGGTGTTCCTTGTCCGGTGTGTGTTTCAGAGAGTGTTGGTGCGGGACGCTCAGGCTTCGGCCGGCGCGTGCATCCAGGCGGCGTGCTTGGGAGCGCGACGGGTCTGCGACCATTCTTCCAGCATGTCCCATTTGACGGCGTCCAGTTTGACCATCATCTCGGGCGTGCCCACGTTGGCCGCCAGTTCCAGGCGGTGGCCGTTCGGGTCGAAGAAATAGATCGACTGGAAGATGGCGTGGTTGACGGGGCCCAGCACCTCGATGCCGCCGGCCACCAGGCGCTCCTTGGCGGCCAGCAGTTCTTCCATGCTGCCCACTTCCAGCGCCAGATGCTGCACCCAGGCCGGGGTATTGCGGTCGCGGTCCATCGGCGGCTGCGTCGGCAGCTCGAAAAAGGCCAGCACATTGCCCTGGCCCGCATCGAGGAAGACGTGCATGTACGGGTCCGGCGCCTTGGTCGACGGCACCAGGTCTTCGGCGATGGCGAGGACGAAATTCATGTTCAAATGCTTGACGTACCACTCGACGGTTTTCTTCGCGTCGATGCAGCGGTAGGCGACGTGGTGGATTTGCTTGATCTTCATGTGCTTGTCTCCAATGGATGGCGCCGTGGGCGCGTTGGCTGGCCTGTTTTTCAGCTTTTCACCATTAGAATCGAGTTACAGCTATCATACAAACAATTTTTAACCATTGATTTATCGGATTATCTTATGAGTCCCAGCCTGCGGCAAATGCGCGCCTTCGTGGCGCTGGCCAAGACCGGCAGTTTTACCCTGGCCGCCGAATACCTGCACGTGACGCAATCGGCCTTGAGCGGCTTGATCAAGGAACTGGAAAGCGTGCTGGGCGTGCGCGTGGTCGAGCGCAGCACGCGCAAGACGCAGCTGTCGGAAATCGGCCGCGAGCTGTATCCACTGTTTGAAAAGATGATCGAAGACCTCGATGGCGCCATGGCCGGCATCGCCCAGCGCAAGGCCCTGAAAACGGGCATGGTGCGCATCGCCGCGCCGCAGATGATGGCCTGCACCCTGCTGCCGGAAGTGATCGCCGCCTATCGCCAGGCGCACCCGGACGTGCAACTGCGCCTGGTCGACTGCCCCGTGGAAAACGTGTCGGCGCGTGTCTTCAGCGGCGAAGTCGATTTCGGCATCGGCCCCGAGCGCGACCCGACGGCGGAAATCGCCGCGCAAGTGCTGTTCGAAATGCCCTTCGTGCTGGTATTCCCCGAGCAGCACCCGCTGCAGCAGAAAGAGCGCGTCACCTGGGCCGACGTGGGCGACTATCCGTTCATCTCGCTGCAAGGCCAGTTCACGGAACGCCTGCTGCGCGACATGCACGGCGCGTTTCGCGAGCTGTCGCTCAATCCGTACAACGAAGTGACGTTCATGACGACGGCGCTGGCCATGGTCAGCGCCAACCTGGGCATCACGGTCTGCCTGCCGTACGCGGAACCGATGGTCAAACTATATCAATTGCAGATGCGCGCCCTGCACGAGCCGGAACTGACGCGGCGCTTTTTCGTCTACACGAAGACGGGGCGGTCGCTGTCGCCGGCGGCCGAAAGCTTCATGGCCTTTTTGTTCCGCTTTGTCGAGACGCACGAGTGGAACGTGGGAGCGGGCGGCACGGCTGGCGCCGCTTTATAATCGGGCATCGCCCTTTCACCGCTCGCACCATGACCCAGCCTCACCAGAACGATCTGTCCGCCATCGACGCCGCCACCATCGCCATCAACCAGCGCATGAACAAATTCGACGGTCATGCACAGGTCTGGCTGTTCGGCTATGGCTCGCTGATCTACAAAGCGGACTTTCGCTATATTGAACGGCGCCCGGCCAGCATCGCCGGCTGGACGCGGCGCTTCTGGCAAGGCTCGCACGACCACCGGGGCACGCCGATGGCGCCGGGCCGGGTCGCCACCATCGTGCCGCAGGCGGGCGCCGTATGCGACGGCATGGCTTATCTGATCACGCCCGAAGTCTTCGCCCACCTCGACCACCGGGAAAAGAACGGCTATTTGCGCCTGGCCACCGACATCACCTTCGACGATGGCAGCAAGGTCGAAGGCCTGGTGTACATCGCCAACGAGGAAAACGCCGCCTTCCTCGGCGCCGCCCCGGAACTCGACATCGCGCGCCAGATCGCCCGCTCTGCCGGCCCCAGCGGCCCGAACAGCGAGTACCTGCTGCACCTGGCCAGCGCCCTGCGCGAGCTGGGCAAGAGCGATCCGCACGTCTTTGCCATCGAGCAACATCTGGCGCAATTGAAGGATGCGCCGCCAGCAGCGCAGTGAGTGACGGCGGGCAGGCAGCTTGCATGATGCAAGCGATGAATATATTTTCATTGTGACAATTGGCGACTATCGCCGTTTTATTAGCGGCCATAATCGGAACGCGCGATTCCTTTATGCATGAGTGGAGCAACGGTACGCGTCAGCAGGCAGCGGGGCAGAACAAAAAATAGGGCCCTGCATGATCGGAGCGAAATCACCGGAGCGAGACGACCATGTCCGAAAGGTCTATGCTGCAACAGCATGGGAGGCAGCCGCATTGCATGCTTCCCGGAGCAGGCGCTATTGCCCCTGTGCATGTCCCCGTCCACTGCGGCAGCGCCGGGGGCGGGCTGAACATCATTGGCAGCTCCCCAATATTCCAACGCCTGCTGCGCATGGTCGAAGCCGTGGCGCCGACCCGCTGCACGGTGCTCATCAGTGGCCCAAGCGGTTCCGGCAAGGAAATCATCGCCCAGCTCGTGCACCGGCACAGCGGCGATCCCGCTGCGCCCTTTGTCGATCTCAACTGCGGCGCACTGCCGGAACACCTGATCGACGCGGAACTCTTCGGCCATACCAAGGGCGCATTTACGGGAGCGCTCAACAGCCGCACCGGGTTCTTCGCCCAAGCGGGACAAGGCACGCTGTTTCTCGATGAAATAGGCGAATTGCCGCTAGGTGTACAAAGCAAGCTGCTGCGCGTACTCGAAGCACGCTGTTTCCGGCCACTGGGCGGTGGTGATATCCAGCCGTTCAACGGCCGCATCGTGGCCGCCACCCACTGTGACCTGGCCGCGATGGTGCAAGCGGGCCGTTTCCGCGAAGACCTGTATTACCGGCTGGCGGTATTGAAACTCGACGTGCCGGGCCTGGACCAGCGCCGCGGCGACGTCGCCGCCCTCGCCACCCACTTTGCCAGCCTGCAGAAGCGGCCCATCCGCTTTACCGCCACCGCCATGGAGCGCCTGGGCCGGCATGCCTGGCCCGGCCATATCCGCGAACTGCGCAACCTGGTTGAACGGCTGTCGATACTGGCCGAATCGGCGCTGATCGATGCCCACAGCCTGGACGCCTTCCTGTCGGCGGGCATGCCGGAAGACGCGGATCACACACTGCTGGCGGAAGCCCTGATGCGGCTGGAAGGCGACAACAAGCTGGAGGCCGCGGAACAATTGCTGATCGACTATGCGATGCGCCTTGCCGATGGCAACAAGACGATCGCGGCGCGCCACCTGGGCATCAACCGCAAGGTCATCGAACGCCGCGTGCATGGCGACGAGGAGCGCAGCAATTTTGCCCGCGTCTGCCTGCTGGAGGGACGTGCACTGATCGAGGCGGCCCGTTTCAAGGAAGCCATCGAAGTATTGCGTCGCGGCCTCACCTTGCTGGCCGCCGACACCCACCCCTGCACCGCGCGCCGCCTGAGCTGCGACCTGCACCGCTGGCTCGCTATTTCGCACCGCGGCATCAGCGGCTGGCAAAGCGCCGAAGCGCTCGCCTGCTACCAGCAGGCATTGCAGGAAGCGGCGGCGCTGGGCGACGAGGTGGAAATCACCGCCCTGCGCTTCGGCATCTGGAGCTCGCAACTGATGGCGCTGGACCTGGTGGCGGCGCGGGCTACGGCGCATGACATGCTGCAGCGGGCGCAAGCCATAGGTGACACGGACTTGCTGTCGCAGGCCCATCTGGCCCTGGCCAACACGCTGTTCTGGCTCGGCGATTACCGCGAGACGCTGGCCTGCCTGGAGCGCGGACACCTGCTATGCGGCGCGGCATCGGCCGACACCGGGGGACAGGGCCTGGACATCGCCGTGCTGTCGAGCACTTTCGAAGGCCTGTCCTGCTTCCAGAGCGGCGCCTTCCGGCGCGCGCGCCAGGTGATGGACCAGCTGGCATTGCGCGGCGGCGCCGACAACCCGCATCCCTTCCATCGCGCCATCGCACTGCAGGGCGCCGCATGGCTCGCCTGCATGTTCGAGGACTGGAGCCGGCTGGCAAACCTGGCGGCGGACCTGCAAACCGTCGCCAGCGAATATGGCTATCAATTCTACCTGGGGGTGGGCCAGATATTCCATGCCTGCGCATTGGCGTCGGGCAACATCCATGTACAGACCGAACAGCGCATCGCCGATGGCTACCAGCAATACATGCTGTGCGAAGGCGGCATGCTCTTCCATTCATTCCAGGCCTGGAAACGGGGCGAACTGCTGTTGTCGGCAGGCCAGCCATCGCAAGCCCGGCAACTGCTGCACGGCGCCATCGAACTGGCGCTGGAACATGGCGAACGGGCCTACCTGGTCGAACTGCTCGACATGCATGCGCAGACGTGGATCGCGGTGGGTGACCTGGACAACGCGGAACGCGAACTGGGCAGTGCACTGTCGACCGCCAAGGCGCTGGGCGCGACGGCCGGCGGCCTGCTGGTGGCGACCCGCCTGGCGCAACTGCTGCAGCAGCGCGGACGCCGGCCGGAAGCACTCGAACACCTCACGCGCGCCTTGCGCGGCGTGGAACGTGACACGGCTTTCCCCCGGTTTGCCCAGGCGCTGCAGTTGCAGACCACCCTGGCGCAAACCATTTCCATGCCATGCCAACCTGAGGATCCGCAACATGAGCTATGTGCTGAATCACGATGACCTTGAATCGCTACTGCTGGGAGCTTGCTTCTTCGGCAGCGGTGGCGGCGGCACGCTCACTTCCGCGCGCAGCCTGCTGGCCCAATTCCACGCCGGCGATTACTATCCGGACGCCCAAGTGCGCGTGGTCAGCGTCGACGAAGCCACCGAAGGCGAGACGGTCATGGTGGCTTACCTGGGTTCGCCCGTGGCGATCAATGGCGCCCAATTTCCGCAAGGTCCCGTCGATGCCGTGATCGCCGTCAGGGAGCGCCTGGCGCTGGAAAACCGCACCCTGGCCTACCTGGCGCCGCCCGAGAGCGGGGCGCTGGGGTTTCTCGTCGCCTGCCTGGTCGCCGCCCACCTGGGGCTGGCGGTGATCGACGCCGATGGCGCCGGCCGCGCCGTTCCCTCGCTGCCGCAGCTGACGTATGCGGCCGAGCAGATCAATCCGCGTCCGGCCTTCCTCGTCAGCCAGTCGGGACTGCGCGTGGAACTCGACGTCCAGCCGAGCCAGGGCGTGAATGGCGCCCACGCCCACCAGCAGGACGTGGCAACGATCATCGACCAGATGATGCGCCCCATCGTCTCGCAGGCCGATTTCAAGCAGTTCGGCGGGCTGGCCATGTGGATCATGGCGCCGGCGGAACTGGCCCGGGCGCTGCCCGTGCGCGGCACCCTGGGACGCGCCCTGCGCCTTGGCCGCGAACTGCAGGCAGGCCGCTTGCGCAGCGCGGACGAACTGGTCGACTATCTTGCGCGGCAATGCGACATGCGCGCCTGGCCCCTGTTTCCTCAGGGCACATTCGTCACCGCCGAAGTCGATTCGCGCAATGGCTTCGACCTGGGCAAGATCACCATCCGCGCGGGTGAACGGCTATGCACGGTCCTGTACCAGAACGAATCGCTGCTGGCCTGGGATAGCAGCAGCAGCACGCCCCTCTGCATGGCGCCCGACACCATCAGTTACTTTGTCGAGGGCGATGGCCAGGCCGTGTATTCGAATGGCGACTTGCTGCTGCCTGACGGCACGCTCAACCCGGCCCTGCTGCAGCGCAAGGTGACGCTGCTGGGCCTGCAAGCCCACCCGGCATTGCGGGAACGGGGCGGCCTGATACTCGACAGCTTCATGCAACTGCTCAACACCATCGGCTACCTGGGACCCTATGTGCCGCTGGCGGGCAACGTCGGCGCAGCGGCAGGGAGCGCCGCATGAAGCCGCTGCGCATCTGTATCGTGGCGCCGGTGGCCACGGCCGCCTACAACCAGCGCCTGCTCGCCGCCATCGAACCCGTGATGCCGCCCGATGTCGAAGTGTCCGTGCGCAATATTTCGAGCGGGCACGACTGCATCGAATACCGCGTCGACTGGCTGCAAAACGGTTATCCGGTGGTGCAGCTGGCCAGGGAAATCGAAGGCGAAGGCTATGACGGCATCTGGCTCAGCGACTTCGACATGTGCGGCGTGGAGGCCGCGCGCGAAGTGATCGACATTCCCATCCTCGGCGGCTTCCCGCCCGCCGCCTTTACGGCGCTGGCCCTCAGCCAGCGCCTGTCGATCATGACGATACTGCCCAGCACGCTCGCCATGCAGCGGGGCCACATGCAGGCTTACGGCTTGCAGGACAGCTTCGCCTCGATCCGTTCCATCGACTGTCCCGTCGCCGACCTCGGCAAGCTGGACACGGTGATCGAAAAAACTTTCCAGGCCGCCATGCTGGCGATACAGGACGACGGCGCCCAGTCCATCCTGCTCGGCTGCACAGGATTTGTCGGCGTCGCCGCGCGCGTCAGCGCGCTGCTGGAGGACGCGCTGCAGACCTATGTGCCGGTGATCGATCCGAACCAGGCAGGCTTCAGCTTCCTGGTGTCCCTCGTGCGCATGGGCCTGCGGCCCAGCCGCGCCTGCTACAGCAAGGATAGCTGAAGCGCCGCACGCGCCCGCGTCACGCCATGCCGTGTCCCGGGCGCCCCCTCCCCGTCCTTGCCGCCTGCCGTTTTCGTCCATCCCGGCCAAAAAGGGTGGACGATATCCGCCATCATTGTTGCGTCACAACAATGTAAATCAGCGCAATCCCTTGAAAATCAAGCACTTGGCCTTCTGGCACACCCCTTGCTAAAGATCATGCTATCGGCGCTAGAGCAACAGGCGCCGCAGCAGGCGGGCGGAGCACCTCAAGCGGTGAGCCGCCCGCCCTCCAGTATCCAGCAAGGAGCGCCGCCGTGCCAACGACCATGGAAGTATCCACCACCCACGACAGTCTGGCCAATCATGGCTTGCTGCCCGGCCTGGCTGCCTTGCAAGATGGCAACACCGGCTGTGCAGACATCTGCATCGCCGTGCTCGACGGCCCCGTCGATACCAGCCATCCCTGCTTTGCCGGCGCCAGGCTGCAACTGCTCGACACGCTCGCCACGGGTGCCAGCGGCAGCGGCCGGGCATCGCAACATGGCACCCATGTCGCCAGCATCATCTTTGGCCAGCCCGGCAGCCCCGTCACGGGCCTGGCCCCCCATTGTCGGGGCTTGATCCTGCCCATCTTTGCCGACCGCGCCGACGGCGCACTGACACAATGCACGCAGCTCGACCTGGCCCGCGCCATCACCCAGGCCGTCGAGCACGGCGCGCACATCATCAATGTCAGCGGCGGTGAACTGTCCGACAGCGGCAGCGCCGATGGCCTGCTGCAAAAAGCCATACAGCTGTGCCATGAACGCAACGTCCTGCTGATCGCGGCGGCGGGCAATGACGGCTGCGATTGCCTGCATATTCCCGCCTCCATCGAGTACACCTTGGTGGTCGGCGCCCTGGACCGGCAAGGCGCGCCCATGCCCAACAGCAACTGGGGCGAAGCCTATCGCGCGCGCGGCATCATGGCGCCCGGCACCGACATCCTCGGCGCAGCTCCCGCAGGGCGCGTGCGGCTCAGCAGCGGCACCAGCTTTGCCACCCCGATCGTCTCGGCCATCGCAGCCTTGCTGCTATGCCGGCAACACCAACATGGGGATCGTCCTGACCCTCGTGGAGTTTGCAGCGCATTGCTGCAGAGCGCAACGCGTTGCAACACCAATGGCGAGCAGGACTGTCGCCGCCTCCTGACTGGGACATTGAATGTGCCGGGCGCCACTCAACTATTATTAAAAGGGAAAATTGAAATGTCAGACGATACTGTGATTGAAGCGAGCCCAGCCAATGCCGACACTTCCGCGCAGGCGCATCCGCTCAGCATTCCCATGCTGGAAACCCCCTCTCCGGCCAACTTCGCGGGCCCTTCCGGCGCGACGCGGCAAGGCATCGGCGCTTCCGGCATCGATGCCTCCGATTGCGGCTGCGGCGGCGGCAGCGCCAAGGGCCCGACGCTGGTGTATGCGCTGGGCAACCTGGGCATCGACTTCGGCAGTGAAGCGCGCCGCGATTCCTTCGTCCAGGCCATGCCACCAGGCAGGGACAATCCTGGCGATCCGCAGCAATTGATCGAATTCCTGCGCGCAAAGCCATATTTCCGCCAATCGCTGACCTGGACCGTCAACCTGGACGCCACGCCGATTTATGCGATCGTTCCCGTCGGCCCATATGCCGACCTGACCTATGAACTGCTGTTCGAGGCCTATGTCGGCACCATCGATGGCCTGGTCGTCATGAATTCGTTTCCCGGCGTAATCTCGGGCGCCGCCAGGCTGATGTCCGGCCAGGTCGTTCCCGTGATCCAGCCGGCCATCCGGGGCATGTTCAGCTGGAATGTGCCGCAGCTGATCGACAGCCTGATGGCGGTGCAGGACAGCCTGGAAATCAACAGCAGCAACACGGGCGCGCGCCTGGAAAACTTCCTGAACCGCATCTATTACGACTTCCGCAACCTGGGCGTCACGGGCATGGACCGCGCGCTCAACTTCTCGGCCACGAATGCCATGCAAGCGGCGGAAATGCTGGCCAAGACCACGGGCATGCAGCTCGATACCATCGTCGTGCAACAGAGCCCTGTCTGCCGCCCGGGCTCCGAATGCTACGACATCATCATGACCTTCTTCAACCCGGAAAACCTGCAGGTAGCCAACACGGTCGCCCGCTTCGCCGTCGACGTCAGCGACGTGATACCGGTCAGCGTCGGCGCAGTGCGCTACTGGTCGCAACGCTAACGTCAACAGCATTTGAATTGTCGGGGCACGTGGGCGCAGCGATGCGTGCACGCGCTTCAGCATACGGTCGTTGGCGGGAAACGATCAGCACCGTACTTCGGTACGCACACCCATTGCCGCTGCCCGCGGCGGCGCCACCACAAGGAGTTTCGAAATGAACAATCTGCCATTGCAAGCCAAAGCCGTACAACGCAGCCCCAGCATCTCCGCCATCAGCCAGGGTGTCGCCCCTTCCGGCATTGCCTGCACCCTGTGCCAAATGGGTTGCAGCGCTTTGAGCGGCACCGCAAAGCAACTCTGCCTGATGGCTTGCAACGCCACCGTTTGCTGATCAAGCCAGCAGGATCGAGCCATCCCGGCTAAACCCGGCATGCCTGCGGGCGATGAGTGTCTCGTCGCCCGTTCAGCCAGCCGGCGTCACCCACGATTGAGGAAGGACAGCGATGCGACTCCCACTACAAAGCCCGCCTGTTTCGCGCAGCGCGCGTGGCCCTATCAACGCACAAGCCAACGTACAAGCCAGCGGCATGCAGCCGTCCGCCTGCGGACCGACCAACACGGGCCAAGGCCAGTGCTTCGATACACACGGGCCGATAGGCGGACCGACAGCCCATAATTGCAGCGCCTGCTGCGCCCGGCGCGGCGCGATTCATTGGCAAGGCGTGAATGGCACCTTTGCCATCTGCCACTGAGCACCGATTCCGCTCGCCAGATTCCCGCCTCCTGCCCTCTGCCGGAAGCGGGAACTGCATTGACCGCAGTCCGGTCACGCCATGCGCTAGAACAAATCCAGCTGTCCCGCATTCCCCCCTTTTACCTTGATTCCCAGCGGCGGCACCACCAGCGGCCGGCGGAACTGCGTGCAATCGAGCTGCTTGAAGCGGCCGCCCTTGCCGTGCAGCCCCAGCCGGTGCACGGCCTTTTCAAAACGCTGGCGGATGAGGTCGGCCCACACGCCTTCGCCCCGCATGCGCGCGCCGAACGCGCTGTCGTAATCCTTGCCGCCACGCATTTCGCGCACCCGGTTCATCACGCGCTGGGCCCGTTCCGGGAAGTGCGCTTCCAGCCATTGCTGAAACAAGGGACTCACTTCCCACGGCAGGCGCAGCACCACGTAATGGGCGTGGATGGCACCCGCGTCGCGCACGGCTTCGAGCAGCTGTTCGATTTCCGGCTCCGTCACGAACGGGATGATGGGCGCAATGCTCACGCCCACGGGAATGCCCGCCTCCGTCAGGGTGCGGATGGTGCGCAGGCGCCGTGCCGGGGCGGCCGCGCGCGGTTCCAGAGTACGCGCGATGGCCGGGTCAAGCGTGGTGACAGTCACGGCAACGGCTGCCAGGCGCTTGGCCGCCATGGGCGCCAGAATGTCGATGTCGCGTTCGATCAACGACGATTTCGTGATCAGCGCCACGGGATGGTCGCACTCGTGCAGCACTTCCAGCACGCGCCGCGTCAGCTGCCGTTCGCGTTCGCACGGCTGATACGCATCGGTATTGACGCCCAGGGCGATCGGTTCGGGCACATACGAGGGCCTGGCCAGTTCGCGCCGCAACAGTTCGGGAGCGTTCACCTTGGCGTAGATGCGGCTTTCGAAGTCCAGGCCCGGCGACAGGCCCAGATAGCTGTGCGTGGGGCGCGCAAAGCAATAAATGCAGCCATGTTCGCAGCCGCGATATGGGTTCAGCGAGACGTTGAACGGCAAATCGGGCGAAGCGTTGCGCGTCAGGATGGTGCGCGCCTGCTCGTCGCTGACCTGCGTCTTCCAGCCCGGCGCCGGCGCCTCACCATCTGCCGCATCCAGGCCGCCCACGCTCCAGCCATCATCAAAACCGGCGCGCGCGTGCACTTCGTAGCGCCCCTGCAGGTTCGAGACGGCACCGCGCCCCTTGTGCGCTTTCAGCGATTGCGGCGGCAACATGGCTTGCCCGGCGAAGCTGTCATCATGCTCTGGAATGATTGCTTTCATGAACGGCCCCATCAACTGTATATACATACAGTATACTATGCCGCTGTGCGGCCAATATCAAGGGCTGCCATGGTGCTATTTCAAGCTTTTTCCCCCTGCGGCATGACATAACTCAACTGCTGCGCGACAAAACCGTCAAATGCCGTGATCAGGGGAACGAAGCGGGCCTCGTCCTGCTCCAACTGCATCAAGGCATAGCACGTCGCTTCCAGTGTCGATAACTGGTCTGGCGCGTGCGCCTTGCGGATCAGGTAATGGGAAGCGGGCGTATCGCGCAGGGGCAGGCGCGGCAGCTGTTGCAACAGGGGATTCAGGTACAGCATCTTGCGGCTCTTGCGCCAGGTGGCGTCCAGCACCACCAGCCGCAATAAGGTGGGATCGAGCAAGATGGCGGGGTCGAGCGCTGGCGGCGGCGCGATGCCCAGCGAACGGTCGCCGGGCGTATCCGGGTATAGCAGCACGTTGTGCTTGCCGGCCAGTAGTCCGGCGAGCGTATCGGGGGCAAACTGCTCGCCCGTCAGCATGCGGCTGTTGGGCAAGCTCAGGTGCAGCAAGCGGGCGCTGCCCTTGGCATTGTGGACTTCCAGCGGATGCTGCAGGATCAGCACGTCCACCGCGTGGGCAACGGGGGCGATCCAACGGCAGATGCAGCTGGATGCGGCGCGCAGGCAGGCTGGGCAGCGCGCGCGTTTGGCGGATTCCCCCTGGGAGGTCGATGCAGCGGTAGAGCTAAGAGTAAGGCTGGAGGTACGGCGGGTGGTCATGGCGGAGCGCGTTCACGGCTGTCTTCAAGCCGCGATTGTAGCGCCCGCGCCATGCTAGGAGGAAACTGCGCTTAAAACTCTTCCCATTCGTCGGCGCCCGATGCCACTGGTGCCTTCGGCGCGCGTGCGCGCGCAGCGTCCGCTTGCGCCGCCTTGCCCGGCGTAGGCGCAGTCACGGCAGGCGCTGGCGCGCGTCGCTTGGCAGGCTGAATGGCGGGACGCATGGCAGCTCGCATCGCAGCTGGTGCAGGCGCCGTCACGGACGGGCCAGCACTGGCCGATACATATTGTTGCGTTGCATCGAGCTTGAACACGCCCACGACCTCGGCCAGCTTGGCGGCCTGTTCCTGCATGGATTCGGCCGCCGCGGCCGCTTCTTCCACCAGGGCCGCGTTTTGCTGCGTCACCTGGTCCATCTGGCCGATGGCCTGGTTGACTTGCTCGATGCCGGCGCGCTGTTCATCGCTGGCGTCCGTGATCTGGTTCATGATCTGCGTCACGTGGCTGATGCTTTGCACGATTTCATCCATGGTGCGGCCAGCCTTGTCCACCAGTTGCGAACCGGCCTCGACCTTTTGCACGGAATCGTCGATCAAGCCCTTGATTTCTTTGGCCGCCGCGCTGGAGCGCTGCGCCAGGTTGCGCACTTCGGAGGCGACGACGGCAAAACCACGGCCCTGCTCGCCGGCCCTGGCCGCTTCCACGGCCGCGTTCAGAGCCAGGATATTCGTCTGGAAGGCGATGGCGTCGATGACGCTGATGATGTCGACGATCTTGCGCGAGGAATCGTTGATCGAACCCATGGTGCTGACCACTTCCGACACCACCACGCCACCCTTGCTGGCGATCTGCGAAGCGTCGATGGCCAGCTGGTTGGCGCTGCGCGCATTGTCGGCATTGAGTTTCACGGTGGAGGTCAGCTCTTCCATGGACGACGCCGTCTCTTCCAGCGAACTGGCCTGCTCTTCCGTGCGTGACGACAAGTCCAGGTTGCCGGCGGCAATTTCGCTCGACGCCGTGCTGATCGATTCGGTGCCGGCGCGCACCTGGCCCACGATACTGACCAGTTTATCGTTCATGTTTTTCAGCGCATGCATCAATTGCCCCGTCTCATCGCGGCTTTCCACGACGATATGGCTGGTCAGGTCGCCAGCGGAAACGGCTTCCGCCACCTCGACGGCGCGCGTGATGGGACGCGTGATCGAGCGCGTGATCCAGTACGCGCAGGCGATACCCAGCAAGATGGCCACCCCGCCCAGCGAGATCAGCAGCAAACGGCCGCTTTCGTAGCGCGAACGGATTTGCGCGGCCGTTTCATCGAGCAGTCTGGCTTCCAGCAGTTCCAGCTTCTTCAGCGACGCCAGGTAGATGTCGCGCTTGACGGCCATGTCGCCTTCGTACAGCCGCTTGCCCAGTTCCAGGTCGCCCGCATTCTTGGCTTTGAACACATTCTTGCGCACTTCCGTGTAGGCCTTGCGCGTGCTCAACACTTCCTGGTACAGCGATTGCTCTTCGGCATTCAGCTCGCTCTTGCCGATATCGTTCTGGATTTCCGTGGCGCGTGCCGACGAGACCGCCATTTCCTTTTCAAACTGCTTCTGGTGCTCGGGATCGCCCACTTTCCAGGCGGCCGCCGTGCGCGCCGCGTTCACCTCGATGACCTTGGTCCATTCAGCGATCAGTCGTTCATTGCGCACCTTGACGTTGACGAGCGCATCGGTTTCCTTGCTGGCGCTTTGCATCTGCACGATGCCCACCACGGTCAGGCTGGTCAACAGGAGCAGGACGGCGGCAAAACCGCCACCGAGACGTACGCCGATTTTGAGGTTTTTCATTGCGTGATTCCTATCTGAAGAAAACGATGCACAGACGCCACGAAACCGACCTGCTGCTACGTACCAATATAGCAGGCATCTGCCGTGCGGCAATCACGAACGGTGGCGCGACGGACACGTCGCCACCGGAATGGCAGCGCGCCGCAGCGCACTACTTTGGAGCAGATTGTGAGTGAATCAGAATGGTATTGCAAGAAATAACATGCAGAAAAGCAACAATCGGAAGGTGAAATGCCGCCACGAACGGGCGGCAGGCAAGCAGTGTCAGTTTTGCTTCACGTAAATCAATTTTGATGTATCGAAACCCAGGCCAGCGGCTTTCCCGATCAGGCGCTGCTGCAAGGCCGGATCCATGGTTGGCGTGCGCGACAACAGCCAGAAGTAGGACTTGTCGGGACCGCTGATCATGGAATAGCTGTAATCTTGCTGGTCCAAATCAAAAACGATGTAGGAACCATAGAAGGGGCCGAAAAACGACACTTTCAGGTAGCCCACGTCTTTCTTGTCAACGAAATACGCCTTGCCCTCCGCGTCCTTCCAGACGGCGTCCGCATCCTTGTAGCCGCGGTTGAGCACTTTCAGGCCGCCATCCTGGCGCAGGCTGTAATCGGCCGTCACCTGACTCAGGCCGCGTTCGAACGAATGGTCGAGGCGCGCGATCTCATACCATTTCCCCAGATAGCGGGTCGTGTCGAAGTTGCTAACAGGCACAATATTCTCGGGACGGCCCACGCAGCCGGCCAGTACAAGCACACTTAGCAATAACAGTTTTTTCATGTTTTTCTCCATCCGGTTGTATCAGGGTTGCAGCGCGCGGTCAACGATGCGGCGGATCGCGCCACTGTGCTGCATGCGCACGATGGCGGCATTGAATTGTTCGATAAAGTCATCGCGATAAGGATAGGCGGCAAGCTGGCGCGCCGTAAAACCCAGGTGGCCCTGCTGGCTGGCCAGCTGCGCCATTTCCTGTATCGTCTGCATCGGTGTGCCAGGCGCCCCCTCGCGCCGGATGCGCTGCAATTCCCACTGCGCCGACAGGCGGTCGCTGACATAGCAATCGATGCGCCCGCGCATCAGCTTGAGCAGATTCGTGCGCGTGCCCTTGGCAGGGTCGAGCACGATTTTTTCCGCGCGCAAGGATGCCATCAAACCCGCGTCGCCTGGCAGGAAACCCGCATTCACGCCGATGTGCAGGCCGCCGTAATCGGCGGGCCACTGCCGCAGCGCGCGTTTGGCCAGCACGTCCTGGTTGCACAGCACCACCAGCTGTTCCATCAGCAGCGGCACGGAATAGCGCACGTACGGCCGCTCGCTGCGCCACGAATACGGCGGATACAGGGCGAAGGCATCGCCCGTCTGCAGCATCAGCAAACCCCGCTTCCAGGGCACGGGACGCAGCTGCACCGCATACTGCGGCATCGATTGCATCGCTTCGCGCACGATCTCCGTGTAAATGCCTTTCATCTGGCCGTTTTCAACATAGGAGTACGGCGGATAATCGTCGTCGCCATAAATCACCAGCGGCGTTACGCCTTCGGCCTGCGCGCTGGCAGCGATGAACAGGCATAGCGCGGCAGGCAAGATGAGCATTCTGAACATGCCCGAAGAGTAGCATGGAAGGGGCCAAGGCCATCATCCGTTTGCACTGTTCGTGCCCAGCATTTCGTCGAGCTGCGCCAGGGTGCTGGAGTCCTTCACGACGGCGCGCAACCACAGATGCAGCGGCAGCTCGCCCCAGCTGGCCGCCTTGTCCGCCAGGTAGGCGACGGGGCTGTGCGGCTCCGTGCGGCGGAAGAAATCGGCCACCTGGCGCAGCTGGTCCAGCGCCTGCTGGCGCTGCACGATGGCGCCCCCGCTGCCGCCGGCGCCCTGGCCAGCGGCGGGCGGCGCGCCGGCAAAATCCGCACCGGGCGACAGCGGCGCGATGAAGTGAATGGCGTTTTCCAGCACTTCGCGCGCGGCGCGAAAACTCGGGCCATCTGCGCCGAAACGCGCATCGACGCTGCGCTCGAACGCCAGCAGCGACTGCATGCAGTACTGCGCATCGGCCAGCAGGCCGTCGGAATAGGCGCGCGTGTTCCTTTGCCGCGCCGCCTCCATCTGCGCCAGGGTCGTGCCTTCTTCATGCCGCACATCGCCCCAGCCCTGATCCGCCGCGCCCTGCGCCAGGCTGGCGGTCGCGCGCTGGCGCGCCGCATCGAAGTCCTGCAGCGAATACAGGCCGTCGGTGCCGTCGGTCAGCGGGATCTCGCGCAGCAGCTGCGGCGTGCGCGACAGCAGCCAGAAGACATTGCCGATGCGCTGTTCCTGGTCGCCCTCTTCCGCCGGCGGGTACAGGCCATCCCAGTAACGTTCGCACAGGCCGGCCAGCAGCGCGTAACCATCGCCCAGGCCACGGAAGTGGCGCGTCTTCGCGTGCGCCTCGGCCAGCCACACGGCCACGCGCAAATCCTTGCTGCGCGTGGCGATCAGCTGTTCGCAGCGCGTCGCCACGAACGGCCAGTCGGCTTCCTTCAGCGCCGTCACCCATTCGCCCTGGTCCAGGCTGGGATCATCGTGCTGGCGCGCGCGCGCGATGGCGTCGAGCTCCTGACTGAAAGTGAGGTCTTCGCCGCAGGGACTGACGGCGCTGACGGGGTGCAGCAACTGCTCCAGATTGAACATGGCGCTCTCCGGAAGGTGGATTATCGGATCGTGTACTTGAACTGCCCCTGCTTGTTGGCGCTGACGCGTATCGACGCCACCGGCTCGCCTGCGGCCATGCGCGCCAGCACCGCTTCGGCGATCGCCGGCAGCAGGCTGCCGTTGAGGATCTGGTCGACATTGCGCGCGCCCGAATCGACCTCGGTGCAGCGCGCCAGCACGGCGTCGACCAGGCCCGCGTCATGGCTGAACTGCGCCTGGTGGTTGCGCGCGATGCGCGCGCCTATCCGCGCCAGCTTCAGCCCGATGATTTCGGCCAGCACCGCGTCGTTGAGCGGATAGAAAGGCAGCACCTTCAAGCGCCCCAGCAGGGCCGGTTTGAAGTGCGCCACCAGTTGCGGGCGCACCAGTTCTTCCAGCGCGGCAGGCGTGGGCAAGTCCTGCGCCGCCCGGTTCAGGCAGGCGGCCATCATCGCGCCGGACCCCAGGTTCGAGGTGGCGATGATGATGGTGTTGCGAAAATCGACTTCGCGCCCTTCCGCATCATCGAGCACGCCCTTGTCGAAGACCTGGAAGAACAGCTCCAGCACGTCGGGGTGGGCTTTTTCCGCTTCATCGAGCAGCACCACGCTGTAGGGCTGGCGCCGCACGGCTTCCGTCAGCACGCCGCCTTCGCCATAGCCGACATAGCCGGGCGGCGAGCCTTTCAGGCCGGCCACGCTGTGCGCCTCCTGGTACTCGCTCATATTGATGGTAATGAGCTTGCGCTCGCCGCCATACAGCAGGTCGGCCAGCGCCAGCGCCGTTTCCGTCTTGCCCGTGCCGGACGGCCCCGTGAACAGGAACACGGCTTGCGGCTTGTTCGGGTCGTCCAGGCTGGCGCGCGCCGTGCGCACGCGCTGCGCGACCGCCTCGATGACGTGCTCCTGTCCCAGCACCCGTTCGCGCAGCGCCCCATCGAGGGTCAGCACGGTGCGGATTTCATCCTTGAGCATTTTCCCAAGCGGGATGCCGGTCCAGCCGGCGACGATGCCAGCGACCACCTGCGCATCGACTTCCAGCGGCGACAGCGGCGCTTCTCCCTGCAGCGCCGCCAGTTCTTCCTTCAGCGCCAGCAGGCGCGCCGCGCCGATCTCGCCCGGCCGCTCGCCGCGCAGCTGCACGCGCAAGTCGCCGATCTGCGCCACCAGCGCCTTTTCGCGCTCCCAGCGCTGCGCCAGCGCCGCGACCGCCGCCTGCCCTTCCTCATGCGCGCGCCGCAGCTGCGCCAGGCGCGCGGCGCCGGCTTTGTCGGGCACTTCGCCATCGGCCGCCTCGCGGGCCAGGGCGGCGATTTCCGCGCCGATGCGTTCCTGGCGCCGGTGCGCGTTTTCCAGCTGCGCCGGCGTGGCGCGCTGGCCCAGCGCCACCTTGGCGCACGCCGTATCGAGCACGCTGATGGCCTTGTCGGGCAGCTGGCGCCCGCTGATGTAGCGGTGCGACAGGCGCACGGCATCGACGATGGCGGCGTCGCGCACGCGGATGCCGAAATGGCGCTCCATCAGCGGCGCCATGGCGCGCAGCATGGCGCAGGCGATGTCTTCGCTCGGTTCTTCCACCTTCACCACCTGGAAGCGCCGCGCCAGCGCCGCATCCTTTTCAAAATACTTTTTGTACTCGCTCCAGGTGGTCGCGGCGATGGTCCGCAGGGCGCCGCGCGCCAGCGCCGGTTTCAGCAGATTGGCCGCGTCGTTCTGCCCCGCCTGGCCACCGGCGCCGATCATCGTGTGCGCCTCGTCGATGAAAAGGATGATCGGGTGCGGGCTTTTCGTCACCTCGTCGATGACGTTTTTCAGACGGCTTTCGAATTCGCCTTTTACGCTGGCGCCGGCTTGCAGCAAGCCCATGTCGAGCGCGTGGATGTGCGCGCCCTGCAGCACCTCGGGCACGTCGCCGGCGGCGATGCGCAAAGCCAGGCCTTCCACCACGGCCGTCTTGCCCACGCCCGCCTCGCCCGTGAGTATCGGATTGTTCTGGCGCCGCCGCAGCAGGATGTCGACGGCCTGGCGTATCTCCGCCTCGCGGCCGATCACGGGATCGAGCTTGCCGTCGCGCGCCAGCTGCGTCAGGTCGGTGGTGAACTGGTCCAGCGCCGGGGTTTTGCTGGCCAGGACATTCACCGGGTCGTCCGCTGTGGCGGCAAGCCGCGGCACTGCCGCGCTTTCCTCCGCGGAGCCGGCCGTGAGCTTGTCCGGATGGTGCTTCAATTGCTCCACGCTGAAGCGCGCGAACAGCTTCGAGCCGCGGTACGCCAGCTGCGCCAGTTCCGGCTCCGTCAGCAGCGCCAATAACAGGTGGCGGCTGCGGATGGGTCCCGGCTGCGCCGTGTCCAGCGAGGCGATCAGCCAGGCATGCTCGAACAGCAGCGGCAAATGGGGAGAGAAGACGGGCGTGCGCGCGCTGCCCGTGCGGAAGCCGCCGATCTCGCGCCGCAGGTCCGCCTCCAGCGCCGTCAGGCTGATTTCGCTGCGCTTCGCGATGGTGACGAAATCGCTGCGCTCCTGTTCCAGCAAGGCCAAAAACAGGTGTTCGATATCGACTTCATACTGGCCCAGTCCCACGCAGATGGCGGCGGCCCGGGTGGCGGCCGTGCGCGCCGTGTCATTCAGTTTGGCGATCAGGGTCTTCAAATGATTGCTCATGCGGCGGCTCCCTTGCGGTTGATCGAATAGCGCAGCGACGACGGCTGCAGCACGGCGTCGAAATTGACCGTCTCCCCGCCGGATCTCACGGCCAGCGTGCCGCTGATGACAAAACCCACGCGGTTGATGGCGCCCGCTTCGCGTTCCAGGCGGGCGCGCACATTGCGCAATCGCGGTTCGTGGCGTTCGATGGCGGCCTTCAACGCGGCGCAGATGCGGGCGCGGTCGTCGCTGCTGGACAAGCACATGCCGGCGAAATCGATCAGGCCATAGTTGACGATGGAGGCCGCGCATTCCGGATAAGCGTCGAGCGCGCCGGGCGGCAGGGCCACGCGCGTGTTGAGCAGCTCTTCCAGGTCGCGCGCCACCGCATCCTTCAATTGTTCCAGCGACAGGCGCACGGCCACGCCGCCCGCCGCACCGCCATCGCCCATCAGGCGGTCGAACAGGCCAGGTACATAACTGTCCATGCGCTCTCCTGAAAAGTCGGCGCGGCGCGCGCAGGAGGATGTCCGCCGCGCGCCGCGCAAGGATGGATCAGGCCACGCGGTTCGCGGCCAGGTCCCAGCCGCCCGAGGTATTGCCGCCGGCGCCGCCCGTCACTTTTTGCTGCGTGTATTTCCACTTCACTTTCGAGAACTTGAAGCCGACGTGTTCACCGAGGATGTCGCCCTCTTCCACGTTCGGCGTGACGGCGCCGATCAGGACATTTTCGATTTCGATTTCAAAGTACTTGACGCGCTCGCCCTGGCCGTCGGCGCGCATGAATTCGAAGCGCGCCTTGGGGATGGTCTTGCCGGCCGAGCAGGTCTGCAGCAGCACCGGCGAGGCCAGGTCGGCCAGCTTGGAGATGACGATGTCCTTGTGCTCGCAGCGTTCCGCCGTGTGGCCGCCGCCCGTCGAAGCGGTGGCGGACTTCGGCTGCTCGACGCTCCAGCTGACCGATTTGCACTCGATCCAGTCCTTGTGCTTGTCATCGGTGGACTCGCCCTTGATGCCGTCTATCTGCAGATATACATCGATTGCCATGGTGTGCTCCTGTGGTTGAAGGATGGGTAAATCAGGAATTGGTCGACTTCGGCAACTCCGCGACCAGTCGGAGCGAAACGGATAATTCATCGAGCTGGAAGTGCGGCCGCAGGAACGACACGGCGCGGTACACGCCGGGCCGGCCCGGCACTTCATGCACCTGCACGGACGCCTCGCGCAGCGGGAACTGCGCCTTCTGTTCCTGGCTGGCGTTATCGTCGAGCAGCACGTACTGCATCAGCCAGCGGTTCAAAAAATCTTCCACGTTGGAGGCGGCGGCAAAGCTGCCGATCTTGTCGCGCATCATGGCCTTCATGTAATGTGCGATGCGCGAGACGGCGAAGATGTACTGCAGCTGCGACGACAGCACCGCGTTCGCGTTGGCCGCGTCGCTGTTGTACTTGCGGCTTTTCTGCGCCGACTGCGCGCCGAAAAACGCCGCATACGCCGTGTTCTTGCAGTGCACCAGCGAGATGAAGCCCAGGTCCGACAATTCCTTTTCGCGGCGGTCGGTGATCGCCACTTCGGCCGGGCATTTCAGGGCCACGTCGCCCTCGTCCGTCTTGAAGGTGTGGGTCGGCAGGTCGTCCACCAGGCCGCCGCCCTCCACGCCGCGGATGGCGGCGCACCAGCCGTAGTCGGCAAAGGCGCGCGTCAGCTTGCTGCCGAAGGCATACGCGGCGTTACACCACAGGTATTTGTGATGGTCGCTGCCGTCGACGTCCTCGACAAAATTGAAACCTTCGACCGTGGTGCCGTCGACGGGATTGAAGGGCAACCGGCCCAGGAAGCGGGGCAAGGTCAGGCCGACGTAGCGCGCATCCTCGGATTCACGGAAGGCTTTCCATTTCGCGTACTCGATGGTGTCGAACACCTTGGCCAGGTCGCGCGGCTTGCCCAGGTCGCCGTAGCTTTCCAGGCCAAACAGTTCCGGCGCGGCCGAAGCGATGAAGGGCGCGTGCGCGGCGGCGGCGATGTGCGACATCTGCTCGACGAAATACATGTCTTCCGGCTGGCGCGAGATGGCGAAGTCGCCTAGCAGCGCGGCGAATGGCGCGCCGCCGAAGGTGCCGAATTCCTCTTCATACACTTTCTTGAACATGCTGCTCTGGTCGAACTCCAGCGCGGCCTGGAAATCCTTCACCAGTTCGCGCTTGGTGGCGTTGAACATGCGGATCTGCAGGCGCGTGCCCGTATCGGAGTTGCCGACCAGGTAGCGCAGCCCCGTCCAGCTTTGTTCGAGCTGCTGGAACGGCGCCGCGTGCATGATTTCGCTGAGCTGGGCGGAGATCAAACGGTCGATTTCCGCCACGCGCCCGTCCAAGGTCGCCGACAGGCTGGTCGACATCAGCACCGTGCCGTCGAGCACCTGCGCCACCAGTTCCGAGATCAGATCGCGTGCGCGCGCATGTTCGGCGCCGGACTTGGCGACGCGGCTTTGCTCGACGATCTGATCGAGCAAGTCGGTGGTGGCCGGCGCGTCCGGCGTGGATACCGCAAGGGCTTCTGGGGCTTCTGCCTGGGCGCTCATCTCAATCCTCCTGCGCTGGGAACTGCGGTTTCAGGGTGGCCAGGCTGTCCGTGTTGTTCAGCACTTCCGTCAGCAAGTCTTCCAGCTTGTCGTTGCCGGCCAGCTTGTTGCGCAGGTCGGCCAGCTTGGTGCGCGCCTCAAGCAGCTTGCGCAAGGGATCGACCTGGCGCACCACCGATTCCGGGCGGAAGTCGTCCATCGAGCGGAAGTGCAGGTCGACGGCGAACGTGCCGCCCGCCTCGCTGAGGCGGTTCGGCACGGCGAAACGGGCCACCGGCTCCACGCCGGCCAGCACTTCGTCGAAGTTGTCGCGGTCGATGGCGACGAACTTGCGATCCTTCAGGCGCTTTTTTTCGCTGTCCGGATTGCCGCCGAAGTCGCCCAGCACGCCGACCACGAAGGGCAGCTCCTTGTTTTCAATCGCGTCGCCAATCTCGACGTCGTAGGTCATTTGCACGCGCGGCGCGCGTATCTTTTGCAGGCGTTTTTGCACGCTGTCGGACTTGGGCATGGCGCTTCCTTTGCAAGGGGATGGTGGGGATGCTCGCTTATTTCAGGCCGCTGAACGGGTCGGCCGCACTGGCTGGCGCTGCCGCGCCCTTCGCCGCCGGCGTGCCGACGCTGGAGCTGGCGCTGGCGGCGCGCTTGCCGGCCGCCGGCGGGCGCCTGGCCGGCGGCACCAGCACCTCTTCGCCGATGCTCGCGCGCAGCAGCTTGGCCAGGTCCTGCGCTTCCGAGCGCAGCGAGCCATTCAGATTGTTTTGCCGCGACAGGTCGGCCAGCGCCTTGCCGGACAGGCGCAAGCCGCTGACGGCGACGATGCTGTTGGCGACCTTGTCGTCCGGGTCGCGCTCCAGCGCTTCAAGCGCATGGCCGATGGCCTCGCCGTACTGGGCGCGGTCGAACTTCATCTGCGCCATTTGCAGCCACGGCGCCTTGTCGGCCGGGTAGCTGGCACCGCCACCCTTGAGCAGGGTCATGGCGCGCTCGTACTGGCCGGCGCGCGCGGCCGCATCGGCCTCGCTCATCACTTGCGCCAGGGTCGGCGCGGCAGGTTTTTTGGGTGCCGGCTGGTCCGGCGTGGCGCAGGCGGACAGCAGCAAGGCGCTGGCGAGGCAGGCAATACGGGGCAATATCGTGGCTGGCTTCATCGGGGCATTCCTTCACGTGGAGGACGCTACCGCTGGGAAAGATGGGCGGCGCCTTGGTGGAGGCCATTATTGATCGCCAATTTTTTTGCCAAATTGAGATTAATCAGCAAAGAAGAAGTTCCACATCACAGCCGCGTACAGCGACATGAAGCCTGATCTGGCGCAGTAATTATCTTGATCGCAGGCGGACTTTGTGCCAACGCAAGCAGGCCGCCCATGCATGCGCTTAAATGACTGCAACACTTTTATTTCCATCCTTCACCTTGCAAAGATCGCCCATGCCTCCTGACGCCCCGCTCCGCCGCCTGGTCCGCGCCACCGCGCCACTGCTGCTGGTGCTGCAGCCGCTGCTGCTGGCCGGCTGTGCGGGCGGCGCCATCGGCACCCTCGCCAACGCGGCGCTGCAGATGGCCGGCGTGGCCAAGCCGCCGCCGGAACTGCCCGACGCGCAAAAGCCGCCGCGCAACGTCAGCATCCGCCTGCATGCGGCGCAGCGCCTCAACACGGATGCGGACGGCCGGCCGCTGGCGCTGGTGGCGCGCATCTACAAGCTGCGCCAGAGCGCCGCCTTCGAACAGGCGCCCTACGACAGCTTTCTCGATACGCAGCGCGAAAAAGCCGCGCTGGGCGCCGACCTGATGGAAGTGAAGGAAGTGCTGCTGGTGCCGGGCCAGCACTACGAGGTACAGGAGAAAGTCAGCAAGGAAGCGTATTTCATCGGCGTCGTCGCCCTGTTCCGCGCGCCGGCGGCGCAGCGCTGGCGCGCCACCTTTGCCGCCGCCGACGCGGAGCGCGGCGGCATCACGGTCGGCCTGCACGCCTGCGCGCTGAGCGTCAGCGGCATGGCCGCGCTGTCGGCCCCGCGCTGCCAGTAGCACACACAAACACGCCACACATACAAGGAGAAACGAGATGGGCATGGCAGCGAAAGTCTTGTGGGGAGAGGGCCTGTTCCTGCGGCCGCAGCATTTCCAGCGCCAGGATCAATATCACGAAGCGCGCCTGCATCACACAGCCAGCGCGCTGCATCCCTACCTGTGGGGCGTGGCGCACATGGAATGGGATCTGGCGGCGCTGAAGACGGGCCGCTTGCGCCTGCACGCCCTGTCGGCGATCTTCCGCGATGGCGAAGTGTTCGAGGCGCTGGGCGACGGCGCACCGGGCAGCGATACCCTGCCCCCGCCGGTGGACCTGGAAGCGCTGCCGCCGGCGGTGCAGGAAGTGACGTATTACGCGGCGCTGCCCATCCTCAACCGCGAAGGCATGAATTACACTGCGCAGGCGTCAACGGCAGGTACGCCGGCGGCCACGCGCTTTGCGCACGCCATGCGCGCCACGCCCGACCTGTTCACGGAGTCCGCCGTGGCCGACGTGGATTACCTGAAGAAGACCGTGCGCCTGATTCCCGACAGCGAGGCGCGCGGCTCCTACGACTGCCTGCCGCTGATCGCCCTGCGGCGCACGGTGTCGGGCGGCTTCGAGCCCGTGCCCTCGTTCATGGCGCCCAGCCTGGCGATCGCCGGCGCGCCGCGCCTGCAGGGCGTGCTGGAACACCTGCTCGACGCGCTGCAGGCGAAAGTGAGCGCGCTGCACGGCCACCACCGCGAGCCGAGCCGCAACGTGATCGAGTTCCGCTCGGGCGACGTGTCGTCTTTCTGGCTGCTGCACACGGTCAGCACGGCCGCCGCCGCGCTGATGCACTATGTCCGCCATCCGGCCCTGCATCCGGAGCGCCTGTACGAAGCGCTGCTGGGCCTGGCTGGCGGCCTGCTCAGCTACTCCAAGCATTACACCCTGGCCAGCCTGCCCGCCTACGACCATGCGCAGCCAGGCGCCTGCTTCGACGCCATCGATGCGATCATCCGCGAACTGCTCGATACCGTCATCTCGTCGAAATACTTTTCCATCGCCCTGCTTGAAGACAAGCCGTCGTACTACCTGGGCAAGCTCGATTCGGGCAAGATCGACCAGCACACCACCCTGTACCTGGCCATTCGCGCCGCCATGCCCGCCATCGAGCTGGTCGACGTGGTGCCGCTGCGCGTGAAAGTGGGCGCGCCCGACGACGTGGAAAAATGCGTGCTCACGGCCATGCCCGGCCTGAAACTGTCGCATGCGCCGCAAGTGCCGGCCGCCATTCCCGTGCGCCCCGACACCTATTATTTTGCGATTGAAAACCGCGGCGTGCTGTATGAACAGATGCTCAAGGCGCAGTCGATTTCCGTCTACGTGCCGGCCGGCATACGCGACCTGCAGCTGGAACTGATCGCGGTGACGGCATGAGCCAGCTCATCGAACGGCGCGCGGCGCCCTCTCTGCTGGGACAACGCGGCTCCGCTCCCGCAGGCAGCGGCCGGCATGCGGGCAGCGCCCTGCTGGACCTGATGCACGAAGGCTTTTATATGCTGTTCATGCTGAAGCACGGCTCGGCGCCCGGCGACGAGCAAAGCTTCATGGACCGCATCACAACCTTCCTCGACGACTTCGAACGCGAAGCGAAAAAGATCCGCGCCGATGGCGACGATATCGAGGCGGCCAAGTATGCGTTCTGCGCGGCCGTCGATGAAATCATCCTGGCCTCGCCTTTCACGCTGCGCAAGCAGTGGGAGCGGCGCCCGCTGCAGTTGCTGATCTTTGGCGACCAGCTGGCCGGTGAACACTTTTTCGACCGTCTCGACGCCTTGCGCGGCAAGGGCGCCATGCGCGTGCAGGCGCTGCAGGTCTTCCACATGTGTTTATTGCTGGGATTCCAGGGTAAGTATGCGATCGACGGCGGCGAAAAACTCAGCTACCTGACGGCGCGCCTGGGCGACGAAATCGCCCACATCAAGGGCAAGAGCCGCGGCTTCGCGCCGCGCGCGGAACGCCCCGACCAGGTGGTCAACAAACGCGGCAGCGACGTGCCGCTGTGGGCCTTGTCGAGCTTTTTCGCCCTGCTGGCCATCTGCGCCTACCTGGGCCTGAAAACGCATCTGACGCGCGGCACGCAAACGACCCTGGCGGCCTACGCTGATCTGGTCAAACTCGCGCCACGGCCAGCGCACCTGACCATCACACTACCCTGATCACTGTGCGATCCTGAACTCGATGCGCCGGTTTCTCGCCCGGCCATCGGCCGTGGCGTTGCTGGCCACGGGACGGTCCGGTCCCTGGCCCGACACCAGCACCGAATCGGCCGCGACGCCCTTGCTGGCCAGGTAGGCGCGCACGGCTTCGGCGCGCGCCTGGCTCAGGGCCACATTGCTGGCGCGCAGGCCCGTGTCGTCCGTGTGGCCGATCACCTCCACCTTGCGGCCCCGCAGCCGGAGCATGGCGGCCGCCATCTCGTCGAGAATGGCCAGGCCGGCCGGCGTGATGGAAACCTTGCCGCTGTCGAATTCGATGATGCGTTTATCGAGCGCCGCATCGAGCAAGCCCTGCTCGGCCTCGGCCGCCCTGACCCGCAAGCCATTGTTGACGACATACGTGGGATTGAGGCTGGTGGCGATGTCGCTGGCGATCTGCTGGCGCTGCGCCTCGTTCGCCACTTCGCCGCGCACGCTGACGTTGTTGCCGTCAATGCTGATCTGCCCCCGTGAAATGAGCTTCAGGTTCGGCGCGATCAGCTTGTGCACGTAGCCGTTCCAGTTGGCCGGCACGGCCACGTTGCCGATGGCGATCTGGTCGACCACGCGCTCGGCGCCATACAGTTCGCGCAGACGGGCCAGCACGGCCGCCTTGCCCGCCTCGTCGGCCAGGGTGCCCGTGACGAGGATCTGCCCCGGCATCGGCGTCTGGGGCGCTTGCGCCTGGGAGTGGCAGGCAGTGGCCACAGCGAATAGCAACAGGAAAATGGGTGACTTCATCGCAATCCTTCAGACAAAGGTATCGGCAAACATGGCGCAGGCCGAGCGCAGCGACAGCTGCTCCTGCTGCAGGCAGGCGGAAAACCGGCGCAGCGCCGCCTCGTGTCCCAGCTGCTCCTCGACCCAGTCCAGCTGGTCGAAGACGATCAGCCGTTCGCTGCCGGCCTGCGGATCGATCAGCGCGCGCAAGCCATGCGGGTCGGCGCCGCAAAAGCCGATCACCAGCACGGGCGCCTCGTCGAGGTGGGAAAAGAACAGCGCCAGTTCGAAATCGGCCTGGCGCAGGAAAGGCGCAATCAAATGCAGCCAGAAGCTGGCCACCAGCTCGCGCAGCTGCGCGTCCTGCGGCAGCGGCAGCACCAGGCTTTTTTCCAGGCGCGGCAAGCCGCTCTGGCGCACCGGCTGCAGCAGCAGGCCCAGGCCCAGCAGCAATTCGCGCACCGTCACCGGGAAGGCGGGCGAAGCGAGCAGCGTTTGCAGGCCATGCACGGTCTGCGCCTGCAAAAAGGCGGCCAGCCGCGCCGCGTGATCCGGTGCGGCCGGTTCGACTTCGACCACGTTGCCGGCCAGCGCCAGCAAGGCCGGCCCCGGTTCGGCGCTGGCCACGATGCCGTGCGACAGCTGCTCCACGCGCTGCCACAGGGGCGCGAGCGCGAGCGGGCTGCAGGCGACAAAGACTTCGGCGTCATCGACTTCCAGCGCGCCCATGGCCATGAAGGGAAAGCGCCGCAGCGACTGGTCGTTGCTCGCTTCCAGGCGCCCGGCGATGGCGCGTCGGCTGCGCGTGCCGACAAAGGCAAAGCGCAGCGGCGGCAAGGCGTCGTAATTGAGCTTCCAGCGCGGTTCCACCGTCAGGGCCGTCATCACCTGCGCCAGCCAGTCGTCGAGCAGTTGCACCAGCGCGTGATTGTCGCAAGCCTTGATGAAATCGCCGCGCGCGGGGATCTTGCCAAAGTAACCGAGGCGCACCTGCTGTTGCGCGCGCATCATGGCGCCACTCCGGTCGCCGCAACTGCAGCGACGACTGGCACAGGCGCGCCCGGCATGCCGACGATGGTCTCGGGCAGCTGCATGCCGCGAAAACCCTGCTCCTGCAGCGCCGTGGCGGATCCCGCGCCCGAGGCTTCGGCGCTGCTGGTGATTTTCAGGTCGACCGCCACGGCCACCTCGCCGCGCGCCCAGCGCAGTTCGAACACGCCGCCCTCCTTGCGCTTTTTGCTCGCCGCGTCGATCATGCGCTTCAGGCCGAATTGCCCCGGCTCGTTGAACAGTTCCACCGTGCGCCCGTCGAAAGTGACGGCCGTGATGCGCGCGCCTTGCTGGCCCGCCGCGCCCTGCGGACCCGGATGCACCATGTTCGTCCACTGCGCCGGCGTGTTACGGTAGCGCAGCTGCTGGCCGTCGATCTCCACCGTGTATTCCAGGGTGCCGGGAGCGGGCGACGGCTGGATCTGGAAGATGGTTTGCGCCGCCGTCGAGGTGGCCGCCACGCCGCCCGCGCCCAGCGGCGCGATCCAGCCTGGAAAGCGCGCCACCACCTGCGGCGCCAGGCTGATGCCCATGTCGGCCCAGGTGCGCGGCGCCAGCACGTCGCCGCGCCGCACCACCAAGGGGCCCATCGACGTCGTGACGAATTTCGCCACCAGTCCTTCCGGGCCGAAGAACTGGCCGATTTCCAGGTTGCTCGCCTCGATGCGCGCCGTGGGCGCGAACGGATATTTGTTGGCAAGCGATTTCTGGAACGGTTCATACACCTGCGCCGCCCAGGTCTTGTTGATATCGAGTTCGGCCGGCGCGACGATGACGGCAAAGGTCTGCATCAGCGGGCGCACGAGGATGGGACGGATCGCCTGCTTTTGCGCGTCGCTCATCCCCGTGAGCACCTGCTCGTCGACCAGCTTCAGGGCGTCGGCCAGCTCGGAACCGCTGCCCTCCAGGGTCTGCTGCATGAACTGGCGCGCGCCCGGTCCTGCGTCGCCCTGGTTCTTCAACTGGTTCAAACGGCTGCGCAGTTTCGACAGCGCTTCCAGATAGGCGCGCATCAGCGAGGCATTGTTGTCCCTGGCCGCCACCAGCTTGCCCACGCCGGCAAATTCACGGCCCACGGGTCCCATGGGTTTATCCAGGCGGGCCGGGTCGAGCTGCGCATTGACGCCGGGATTGGCCGTCAGCTGCGACGGCGCGCGGCGCAGCACGGTTTCCTTGAACCAGGCGATGAGGCCCCGTTCCGCCTTGCGCAATTGGGCGTTCTGCAGCGCCGGATTGTCCCACGAGGTTTCCTCATAAATGGTCGTCAGCAGCTTGGCGATCGGCGACGACTGCGGGTCGCCCAGGCGGTTCATCGCCTGCACGGCGCCGTCAAAACCTTTCAGGTCGGCGACGGCGACGCCCTGCACGAATTTCTGCCACTCGCGCGCATAGTCGGCCTTGTACATGGCCACCAGGTTTTTCTCGATCTGCTCCGGACTGCCTTCCAGGGTCAGGTCGTCGGTCGAGGCGCTTTTCAGCACCCAGTCGGCGCTTTGCAGCTCGCGGTTGGCGGCGTCGCGAAACGCGCCCTCGACGAACTTTTCCCACGCCTGGCGCGTAAAGGCGCCCGAGACGGCGTAACTGCCCGCCAGCAGCGCCTGATCCTGCTCGCCGACGATGCGCGCCACCGTCATGCCGGGAAAACGCGTCGAGGCGCGCGCCTTGACGTCGGCATACACGCGCTCGCGCGCCGGCATGCCGCGCACCACGCGGCGCAGGTTCTCGCGCGCCTGGTCGACCAGCGCCAGCTTCTGCTCGATGCGCGGCCAGGACGGGTCGCCGATCTGCGCCAGATAAAACGTCAGCAGCCGTTCGGCGCTGCGTATCATCTGTTCGCGCGGCATGGCGCCCCGGTTGCCCTCCAGCCAGGCGCGCCAGAAACGCGTCAGCTGGTCGTTCAGGTGGCTGCTTTCCGCATGCGATTTATCGGCCAGCATCAGATAGGTTTTCAGCGCGTTGTAGGCGTCTTCCACATTCGTCGCGCTGGCCGCCTGGTACTGGACATTGCGTGGCGCAGAGGATGCGGCGGCCGGCGTCTGCGGCGTGCGCGCCGTGGGCTGCAGCTGGTCGGCGCTGGCGTTCATCTCGAACAGCAAGGCTTCCAGCGCGCCCGCCACGGGGGTCAGCATGACCTGGCGCGCGCCGGCGAAATATTCCTCGCGCAGCTTGCGTTCAAGCAGCTCTCCCTGGTACAGGCCCAGGCGCAATGACCACGGCCGCCGCGTACGGTACGCTTCCAGCTGTTCGATGCGGTCCTGCAATATTTCAAGCGCTTCCAGGCGCGACTGCAAGTCCAGGCGCCGCTCCTGCAGCTTCACCACTTTATTTAAGTCGGCCTCGACGTTGGCAACCAGTTGCCGGTTGCCCAGGTAGGACCAGCTCCAGCCGCCCAGGCAGGCGCCCAGCGACACGGTGGCGGCAAAGAACACGGCATATTTGAAGCGCAGCCTGGCGCGGTTGGCATAGTTGGCCACCAGATGCTTGTCGGCAAAAATCACCTTGCGGAACAGCTCCAGCAGGAAATAGCCATGCTGGCGCGCGCCCGTGGGCAGCACGGCCGGGGCCGGCGCGAAAGCCAGGTCGAAACGGCGCGCCACCTGCTGCGAGGAGGCGCTGACGGGCTCGCCTTCCTGCAGCGCGCTGGTAAAGTAAAAGCCGCGGAACACGGGTTGGAACTGGAACGGGTTTTCCTCGAACAGGGTGGCAATAAAAGCGCGCAGGGCCGGCTTGATGGCGGCAAACTCGAGCGGAAAGGTGAACACGCCGGGCGCCATCGTCTTGCGTTGCCGGTGCGCCATATTGGCCAGGCTCAGCTCCGTCAAGCCATCGTGCAATTCATCGAAACTCTGGTCGAAAAACGCCAGCAAATCGGCCGTCGGCAGCTTGCGCTGGTAGGGCATGGTGGCGCCCCAGACGCGCTCACGCTCGCTGCGTTCGGCATCGGCGAAAAACTCCGTGAAGCCGGCGATCAGATCCGCCTTGGTAAACACGATGTACAGGGGCGCGAACACTTCCAGGCGCTCGATGACGTCTTGCACGCGCTTGCGCAGGCTGCGCGCCAGTTGCATGCCGACATCAGGATCGCCGCCCAATTCGGCTATGCTGACGGCGATGAGGATGCCGTTGACGGGCGCCTTGCGCCGGTATTTTTTCAGCAGGTCGAGAAAGCCGAACCACTCGCCGCGGTGCTCGTCGACGACGCAATAGCGTCCTGCCGTGTCGAGCACGATGCCGTCCGTGGTGAAAAACCAGTCGCAGTTGCGCGTGCCGCCCACGCCTTGCACGACCTTGCCGTCGGCGAAAGGGAATTGCAGGCCCGAATGCAGGATGGCGCTGCTCTTGCCGGCGGCCGGATTGCCGATGATCATGTACCACGGCAGTTCGTACAGGGCGGCGGCGCCCGACTTGAGGCCCAGCTTGGATGTCTTGATGGTCTCGATGGCGGCCAGCATGCCCGTGCGCACGGCGCCAAGTTCGCCCTGCTGGGTGCTGCTGGCAGTGGACGCCGAGGCCGCTTGCGCGGCGGCGATCTCGGCCTCGTTGAGGATGGCCTGGCCCAGCGCCTGCGCATCGCGCCGCGCGCGGCGCCGGCGCCACAGCCACAGGCCCAGCCAGGTAAGAAATGCCAGCAGCAGCAAGGCCAGCGCCCAGATCAGCGCCACTTCCAGCACCTCGGCGCCCAAGTACAGGGACACGGCCAGCGCCACGAACCCAAGGATGGTCAGATTGCGGCTGTCGGTAAGGAAATGCCAGATTCTTCGCAGCATGATGAGCCCAGGGTGAGGTCGCAAAGCAGGAGGAACGCCGCCGCGCAGCGAGGCGGAGTCGGCCCATGCTGACAGCAATGCGGCGCGCCTTTGTTGACATATGACAAGTACCAGGCGCCAGTGCGCGGCAGGCGCCGGTGTGCCCTTGACGCTGCGCAAGCAAGCTTGCAGCGGTGAAAATCTAGCCGCCGCGCGGCGCTAGAATGGCTGGCGCGGCTTACTTGCCCAGCACGCGCGGTTGCGGCAATTCCGTGTGGCCAAAATCCATCATGGTCCAGCGTCCGCCCCAGCGCAGGCCCACCGATTCGGCCGTCACGCCATATAAACGGTAACCGCGCATGGCCCAGGCATTTTTTTCAGAAATGATGAGCTTTCCTTCATGCATGAATGCGCAATCGGCCGCCAGGCCATACTGGTGATAGCTTTGAAACGCCTTCGCGTTCGTCACGTTCGGGCCGGCCGCCGCCAGTTGATCCTGGCGCGCGGGGCTGCGATAGCCTTCCAGCAAGACCATGTCATAACCATGCACGTCTTTCATGATCTTGAAGACCAGCAGCAAACGCTGCGCGAAATCGTGGTCGAGCAATTGCCAGTTGCGGCTGGCGCCGCCCAACAGCGGACGCAGCTGCGTGACTTCCGCCGTGGAAAACAGCAGCGGCGGCAGGGTTGGCGGCGGCACCAGCTGCTCGCCTTTCAGCAGGACGCTGACCTGGTCGTTGATGACGTGTTGCTGATCGGCATAGCCGCGCAGGGCGATGCGGTCGCTGGACAGCCAGGCCAGCAGCGGCGGCACGATCACCAGCACGCTGCCTGCCAGGCTCAGCCAGCGGTGCCGCCACAGCAGCTGCCAGGCGCGCGCCATGCCCGAGCCCGTATGCCGCTGCACCCGCTGCCACTGCGCGCCGCTGCCACCCTTCAGGTGCTGCGCGCGCCGCTGCATGCGCCAGCCCAGGTTGACGAGCGTGTGCAGCACGGTGGCGCGGCCGCCGGGAAACAACAGCAGCCAGCAGGCAAAACAGGCGAGCAGGAAATACATCAGGACCAGGGCGACGAACATGGGGCGCTCCGTGACGGAAATCGGCGGGACCGGGCAATCCATTGCTCGGTGGTATCGCTAGATCGTAGGCGTGCGCGGCCCGCATGAGCGCGGTTTACATCAAGGTCAGTCGAATTTGATCCACTACGGAGGTGATATTTTGTCTTTACTGAAAACCGGGGATGGCCAGGCGCGCGGTCCCGACCTGTTGAGCAAGGCCGGCGCGGCTGGCGCGCGCATCGAAGGCAAGGGCATCCTGTCGCAGCTCGAACACGGCGTCGCCGCGCCTGCGGCCATGCCGGCGCTGCGCTGGCGCCCCGCCTGGCGGCACTGGGCCGCTGGCGCGCTGTGCCTGACGGTGCTGATCACGGCCGTGCTCGCCTACGATACGGACGTCATCCTCCTGCCGCCCGCACCCGCCACGGCCATGGTTCCGCCCATCATGCCAGCGCC
>NZ_JABXFH010000080.1:0-14366 GCF_013372745.1 Janthinobacterium sp. BJB401
GGCTATCGCTATTTCGGTCGCGGTCTGCGGCGCCACGTATTCCTGCTGCGAGGCGCCCGCATCTGGGGCGGGCAAGGCCTTCCAGTCCACTTTGCCATTGGGCGTCAGCGGCAAGGCATCGAGCACCATCCATGCCGTTGGCACCATGTAATCGGGAAGCTGCGCCTGCAATTGCGCCTGCAACTGCGCGACCGACAATTGCGCATCCGGCCCGGCCACCACGTACGCCACCAGCCGCTTGTCGCCGGGGACATCCTCGCGCATGGCGACCGCCGCCTCGCGCACGTCCGCGCAGACCAGCAGCTGGCTTTCGATTTCCCCCAGCTCGATGCGAAAACCGCGCAGTTTCACCTGAAAATCGCGGCGTCCTTTATATTCGATCCTGCCATCGGCGCTCCAGCGGGCCAGGTCTCCCGTCTTGAACAGGCGGTCGGCCGGGTCGTCGGAGAATGGATTGCCAATGAACCGTGCCCCGGTCAAAGCAGTATCACCCAGATAGTCACGCGCCAGACAATCACCACCTATATACATCTCGCCGATAACCCCCTGCGGCACCAGCTTGCGCCAGGCATCCAGCAAGTAAACCTTGCAATTCGCAATCGGGCTGCCGATCGGAACTAGCCAGCTATCGGTATCGGACTGTGCGGCCTCAATATCGGTTTCCGGCGCGGGCTGTTGGACGCCCTTCGGCTCGATCAGCTCCTGGGCGATACGCAATTGATCGTCTAGCACCTCCTTGATGCTGGCTAGCGTCGTCAATGGGTTCGACAGAACCACGCGGAACACCGACAGCGGTGTGTCGGCAACCGCAGGCAGCAGTATCCTGGTGCGCGAGACAAAGGTCTTTCCCTGGTCGAACTGCAGCTTCTGGATACGCTCGACGGCATCGCTGATCGCCTCGTGCTCGTCGGCAGTATAACCCTGCCCTTTCTTGCCGCGCAGGTGAGAGGGCAGATAACGGTAATTGACGATGTTGAGTTCAGGCTGGCCGCCCGCCAGCTCGAAGCAGGGAGACTGCTCGATCGCGCGAACCAGCCTCAGGGTCTTTTCCATGCTCTGGTCAATCAGCCAGGCGTAGCCCTGCTTTGAAATCAGACGCAGGCTAGCATGCAGGAACAAGGCATTCGCCGGCCGTGAACCTTCCAGAGAATATTGACCGAGGTCGTAGCTTCCCTGCTGGGCCTGATATTCGGCGTGGGTGGCAATCGCGGCGACGCTACTCGTTTCACGGAACAGGCACAGGCTGATGCCCTGCGGGAGGAACAGCTGCTTATGCGGGCACAGGGTGAGCGAATCGGCGTGCTCGATGCCGGCAAGCTTGTAGCGGTGCTTCGCCGAGAACTGGAATGCGCCGCCCCAGGCAGCATCGACATGAAAGTGGATGCCATGCCGCTGCGCCATTGCCGCGATCTGCTCAAGCGGATCGATAGTACCGGTTTCGGTCGCGCCGGCCACGCCGACGATGGCGAGGATAAGGTAGTTCTTCTGGCGACACACCTCGATGCATCGCTCTAGGTCCGTCATCGACATGCGCTGGCGGTCGTCCTGCGCGACCTCGATGAAGCTCTCCTGGCCGATGCCAAATACGCCGATGGCCTTCTTGATGGAGTAATGCAGCAAGCGCGTTCCCAGAATCACGCCGCGCTCGAAGCCCAAGGCGGCCAATGACTTCTGGTATCCCTCCCGCACCAGATCGCTCTTCTGGATGCCAAGGCCCAGCAAAGCCCGGTTGCGCGCATACCAGAGGGCGGTGATGTTGGCAACGCTGCCGCCACCGACCACCACGCCAAATACATGCGCGGGGTCCTGGCAATAGCCGGCGTAGTAGTTGTCCTCCAGACCGAAGAACAGCTGGTGCATCGAAGCGAGCACTTGACGTTCCAGGAAGGTCATTCCCTTCGACGTCTCGATCTTCACCATGTTCTGATTGAGCTGCGTGATCAGCCGGCCGATCTCGGTGACAAAGCTGGGCAGTTTGGACGTCATGTGTCCGATGAAGCGGTCGGACGACACATCGATCAGGTTGGGGATAACTTGTTCATTGACGCTGCGCGCATACTCGTCCAGCGGCATGGGCCGATCTGGAATGGCGGCGTGCCCGAACGAGGCGGCCAGTTCGCCGATGTTCAGCGCCGGACGGACGGCCGCGCCGGACTGGCCCATACCCCATGCCGGCGTTAGACTGCAGGGCGGCTGCTCCTGCTCCGCAAAGTACTCCATGATCTCGGGTTGGTCGGACAGGGGCGCAAATTCAAAGCAGGTTGCATCGGCTCCGACCTCGGTGGAACCGTACAGATTGAGCAGGCGGGTGCCCGGCAGGCAGCGCCGGAATGCTCTGGCGGTACGCAGTGTCAGCGCTTCGCCGCTCGACACCACATAACGCAGGCCCTGCAACTGCGGCGCAATCGCGTCGTCGAGCAGCACTCGCAGCAGCGAGGGCACGACCGTCAGCCGCGTCACTCGGCCGGCGCAGATCGCCTCGGACAGGCGGGCCGGATCCCTGGCCTGTTCGGCGGGGATCACCAGCAGCGGCAATCCGCACAACAGGGGCTGGAACACTTCGGCCACGTGGTCGACAAAGGCAATCGTGGTCTTTTGGCAGAACACCTCGTCGGCGGCCGGACGCGCATGACGCTCCATCCAGCGCAGCCGGTTGACCATTGCCCGGTGTCCGCCGCGCACGCCCTTGGGCCGGCCGGTCGAGCCGGAGGTATAAATCACGTAGGCGGTGCTGCCGGCGTCACCCTGCTGCACCGGATTGTCCGGCGATTCGCCGGCCAGCTCCTGCCACTGGCTGTCCAGGCAGAATACGCCACCCGCAACTTGCGGCAGGTGCGCACGCAGATGTTGCTGGGTCAGGATCACGGCGGGCTTCGCGTTTGAGACCATATAGGCCAGGCGTTCCTGCGGATAGGCGGGATCGAGCGGCACGTAGGCGCCGCCCGCCTTGAGTACGCCGAGCATGCCGACCACCATGTCGGCGCAGCGTTCGACGCACAGCCCGACCACGGTATCCTGGACCACGCCCCGTCTGCGCAGGTAGTGGGCCAGACGGTTGGCCCGCTCGTTGAGCTCGCGGTAGCTCAGTACCTGATCTTCAAATTGAACGGCCGGATTCCCGGGTGTTCGCGCCACCTGCGCCTCGAACAGCGCGTGCAGCGTGTGGTCGTGCTCATAGTCTTGCGCGGTCTGGTTCCACTCGACCAGCAATTGGCGCCGCTCGCTCTCTGCCAGCATGTCCAGCTCGTGCACCGGCGCATGCGGATTGGCGATGATCGCTTCCAGCAGGAGCACGAAATGGCCGGCCATCCGCTCAATGGTGGTGCGCTCGAACAAGTCGGTGTTGTATTCGATGTCGCCGCGTAGTCCATCGGGCGACTCCGCCAGCGTCAGGGTCAGATCGAACTTGGCCCCATTCTGCACGCGCTCGACCAGCTGTAGTTCCAGCCCTGGCAATTCCAGCTTGTCCATCGGCGCGTTCTGCAACACGAACATCACTTGGAACAACGGGCTGTGGCTAACATGACGCTCGGGCTTCAAGGCTTCCACCAGCTGTTCGAACGGCACGTCCTGGTGCGCGTAGGCGTCCAGCGTGCTGGCCCTGACTTGTTCGAGCAGCGCATTGAAACTGTTGGCCGCATCGACCTGGGTGCGCAGCACCAGCGTATTGGCGAAGAAGCCGATCAGGGGCTCGACCTCCGCCCGCTGTCGGTTGGCGATCGGGGTGCCGATGCAGATGTCGTCCTGGCCGGCGTAGCGGCTGAGCAGGATATTGAACGCCGCCGTCAGGGTCATGAACAGCGTGCCCTGGGTCTGCTGGCCAAGCCGATGCAGCGCGGCGCCGGTCTGCGCCCCGATGGCCACCCGCACGCTGGCGCCTTGGTAGGTCTGCATCGGGGGACGCGGACGGTCGGTGGGCAGCGAGAGCAGCGTCGGCGCGCCGCGCAGTTGCACCTTCCAGTACGCCAGTTGATGCTGCAGCACCTCGCCCTCCAGCCACTGGCGCTGCCAGTGCGCGTAGTCGGCATACTGGACCGCCAGTTCCGGCAGCAACGGCGCCGCCGCGCCAACGAAGGTGCTGTACAGGGCCGCAACTTCCCTGACCAGCACCCCCATCGACCAGCCGTCCGCGACGATATGGTGTACGGTCAGCAGGAACATATGCTCGCTTTCGCCCAGGGCGATCAGCCTGGTGCGCAGCAGCGGCCCGGTGTGCAGGTCGAACGGCGCCTGCGCCTCGTCCTGCGCCAGCCATTCGGCCTTGGCACGGCGCTCGCCGGACGACAGCGCGCTCAGATCGGTGACCGGCATCGCCAGCCGCAGCTCGGAGGCGATGACCTGCACCGGCATGCCGTCGGCGGTATCGAAGGTGGTGCGCAACGCCTCGTGACGGCGCACCACCTCGTTCAGCGTGCGCTCAAGCGCGGCGCGGTCCAGACGCCCCAGCAAGCGCAGGCATACCGGAATATGGTAGATCGCGCTGCCCTGCACGATCCGGTCGATAAACCAGAGGCGCTGCTGGGCAAACGAGGTCTGGCAGCGGTTCGCGGCCCGCCGCAGCATCGCCGGAGCAGGGCTGAGCAGAGCCAGAATCTCGTTTTTGTGCGCCTTCAGAGCCGCCAGGATGTCCGGAGTCACGATATCGCCCGGTGCCTTGAACTTGATCTTCCGGTCGACAACCTGCAATTCGACGGAACTGCGCCTGAAAAAGGCCAACAACTCCCGAGCATTCATACGGTTCTCTCTCTAGCAAAAGTCTTCTTGTATGGGCAAAGCGGCGGAAATGGCAAGCCCGACGGCGCACACGTTTCCGTGTCCGGCCGTCGAGCAGGCATGGCACTGCTTCAGGGCATCAGGCGAAGCATTCGCTGGAGTCGGCAGGTTCGGTCTGCCGGTTGTCCTGCTTGCGCAACAGGAAGTCACCGATGACCAGAAAATCGATTTCCGTCCTGAGGAAGGTCTTGATCGCGTCCTCGGGCGTGCATACGATAGGTTCGCGGTCATTGAAGGAGGTGTTGAGCAGAAGCGGCACGCCCGTCTTTTGCTTGAAGCTGGCGATCAGCGCGTGGTATCGGGGATTGACCCGCTGGTCCACGGCCTGGATGCGGCTGGTCCCGTCGACGTGAACGACCGCCGGGATCAGCGCGCGCTTGCTTTCCTGGACCGGATAGGCCATCAGCATGTACTGGGCGCTGATGGCGTCCTTGCTGGTGACGAACCACTCCTTGACGTCTTCGGCCAGCACGCTCGGGCAGAACGGACGATGATCCTCGCGGTGCTTGACCAGACGGTTCATGCGCTTGACCATATCCGGATTGCGCGGGTCGGCCAGCAGGCTGCGGTTGCCCAACGCACGCGGGCCGAATTCCATGCGACCCTGGAACCAGCCGACTACCTGGCCGTGGCTGATCAGGGTCGCCACCTCGTCCACTAACTGCTCGGGCGTGCTGTAGACCACGCCGAATTCGTCTAGCGATTCGCGTATCTCGGCTTGATTAAACTCGGGACCAAGATAGGTGTCGCGCGTATGGAAGGCGCTGCCGCCCTTGCCGCGGAACAGCTCGTGATACACATGCAGCGCTGCACCCAGCGAGGTGCCGGCGTCATTGGCCGCCGGCTGGACAAAGATTTTCTCGAAGGGGCCTTGTTCGAATATCGCCGTGTTGGTGACGCAGTTCAGCGCGACGCCGCCGGCCAGGCACAACTGCTTGGAGCCGGTCAGCTCATGGGCGTGATGGGCCAGGTTCAACAGGATTTCGGTGGTGATCTTTTGCACTCCTGCGGCCACATCCATGTAGTCGCGCGAGACCGGTTGGTAACTGCCGATCATGGGCAGGCCGAACAACTGTTCGAGCGCCGAGAAGTCGTCGGAGCGGAACTGGCACAGGTCGGCATCGAGCTTGAAGCCGCCCTTGGTGACGTCGATGAAGCTGCGGTACTGGCCATAGAAGCGCTCAGCGTCACCGAACGACGCCAGGCTCATCACCTTGCAGGCGTCATACTCGGACATGCCGAGATACTGGGAGATTTTCTCCCAAAGGAAGCCCAGCGAATGCGGGTAGCCGATCTGCTCAAGCACGCTGATCCGATCGTCCCTGCCCAGCGCCAGTGTGGTCGACTCAATCTCACCGATGCCGTCCACGGAAATGATCGCGCTGTCTTGGAAGGAGGAAGGGAAAAATGCGGAAGCCGCGTGCGCCATGCTGTGGTCGACGAACACGAATTCCCCACGGAAGCCCATCTCACGGAAGCGGGACGGAATGCCCATCAGCTTGTCGTGAAACAGCGTCTCGCCGGCCCGGCTGCCCCAACTGCCGTCGATGACCTTGTCGTCGGCGATGAGGTTGTGTTCCAGCCGCTTCGGCGGATTGAAGGAGAAGGCGATATAGTCGACCTGGGACAGCGCCACGCCGCCCATCTTCAGGCAATACTTGAGCGCACCGACAGGCAGCTCGTCGGAATTGCTGACCAGCGCAGGCTTGGCGTGCTTGATCCGGTTGATACGTTCCTCTTCGATCGCCGCGACGATGCCGCGCTCCGTGACCAGGGCCACCGACGATTCATGGTATGCACAATTGACGCCTAAGATGTAAACCGACATAAACTCTTCTACCTTTCACTGAAACTCACTGTACGAAGGCCGGACCGGCGATAACCGGACTGCCGCTGCACGCTAGCGAACCTGGGTCAGGCGGCGTTCCATCTTGCGGAACCAGCCGGTCAACCAGATCGGGGGAATCTTTGACTCGGCAAGCACGTCGAAGGCCAATCCGCCGAAATAATCTCGCGCGGAAACAGGTGTCAGACGAACGAAGTCCGCGCGCCACCAGAAGTTGACATTGGCGTTGAAATCGCCGAGGTGCTTGAAAGTGTGATACCAGTAAGCAGGGATGAACAACAGATCGCCTGCCTTGAGCGTTCCCTCGTAACCCTCCAGTTCGGAGAAGCGCGGGAATTGGTGGTGATCGACGTCTTCGACGTTGACCTGTGAAAAGGTGTAGGGATGGCCGTTCGAGTGCAGGTAGGGGTAGACCTGGCCCATCAGTGCGGGAGAGTAAAGTTGTACATGCTTGCTGCCGGCGACCTGGGCATTGAGGTTGTGCAGGCAGTTCCCATCGTAATGCAGGTGGGAGCGGACGCCTTTCGCGCTGACCCACAGGGCCGCGCTGTCGAGCCTGGATTGCGGCACATAAGCGGGCACCTCGTAGTCGGCGCGTAGCTCGGCAAACATATCGTTCCAGACGCCCTCGCGCAGGATGCCGAGTTCTTCGGCGCCGGCAAGATAACGGTATGCTTCCGGTGACGTGGTCAGCAGCTTCAGGAATTGGCCAAACGCCATCTGCTCGCCGTCGTCAGGGTGGCCGCGCCCGATGATGCGCCGACCAAGATGGTCCAACAACCGCAACAACAAAGGACGACTCCATTCGGCGCGCATACGCTCGAAATCGGGATGGAAATGGGTGGACGAGGTTCTGACGCCGATGCGCAAGTCACCTATTTTTTTTGTCAGATAATCAGGTGTCCAGCTGGCACAGGCATTCCACCCCTGCACCGCGTCTTCGACGATGAGGGGCCGGTCGCACAAGATGGCGGTTTCAAAATCATGGTTCGAAAGATTCCGGACCCGTTCAATCGGGAGCAAATTTACTGCCATCAGTAAGGCACCTGAAAAAATTTCAAATAGCGCAAGACTGATAAGAATGCGCCCCCCTTTGAGCCCCCCAGTACCGTAGGACTTGGGGGGTGCAGTCATGTCGCGGTTAGCCTTCGACATTTCAGCAACAATGAATCAGGTCAACTGTTAGATTTGTCAAGATTGTATTATATTGTACTATTTAAAGCAATGCAAAAATAGCCAAACAATATTGCGACAAACGGGTTGCGCTCGCAGCCCGATTCCGCTTGCGGACGCCTGACAAGGCTGCATGACGCTCCCGGCCAAGCATGCGGACATACTGGAAGTTTTTTTACTTTTTTGGAGGCATGGATGGCAAGGAATGGCTTCGGACACGCTTAATACAGCTTCATCGGCAATGCGTAGCCCATCAAAGAAGACCATGGTTTCTGTAGAGGGAAAGCAGACCAGCCCCCCCACACTCAATGAGCATCACATTACGCAGGCAGCCGAGGTGGGAGGATTTGCGGGCCTGCTTTCGGTCCAGAGCGGCTACAGGAAGCGCGATGACAGCGCGTTGTCGATGAGCATACTGACCGGTTCCTTCGAATACAAGTCCATCGATCAGGTCACCCCTCTCCAGCCCGAGCAGGTGTTCTTTCTGGATTACACCAACCTGGACGATATCAAAGGGCGCCATTTGCTTGAGGTCGGGCTCGGCTCCGGGCACTGAGCATTTTTTTCCTGGTCAATGGCGCCAGCTACTGCTCCGGCCTTGAAATCAATCCAAGGGGAAAATACTGACTGGAAAGACCTACGAATCGTGAGCCCCCCGTTTGGCACGACGAATGAGCTCTACCTTGACGTCGCATAAGCGCAGCGCGGACAGGGCGTCGTTCCGCAGATGAGGAACGACGATTTCGGACTGATTGGAGCGCCTCTCAGGCCTTAATGCCGTTCAGTTAAGAAGCCTTCGTGCGATTGAGCGGCGGCCTACCTCTCAGAGGTCGGGATCAGACCCACATGGGGTCTGACCCCAGCTCGCCGCAGTGCAGAGTAAACAATTTCCGCATGGATTCACTTAACGGCATTACTCCCAGGCCTGCCTGGAAAGCAGGCCAGCTGGCCGGTTGGAAGACTGCAACTGCCCCTCGCACATGACGACGAGCTTGTCAGCCACGTCGAAGTAACGGTCATCGTGCGAAATCACCACCACGGCCTTCCCCTTCGCTTTCAGCGATGGCAGAATTTCCCGATAGAAGATATCCTTGAAGCTCGGGTCCTGGTCGGCGGCCCACTCATCGAACAGATACAGCTCGCGGTCTTCCACAAATGCCGCCACTAAGGCCATCCGCCGCCGCTGCCCGTCGGATAGGGACAGTGTCGAGAAGCGGCCGTCATGGTAGTTGACCTTTTTGTCGAGGCCGAGCTGCTTCAGGTAGTACTCGACCTTCTCCTCTTTATTCTGGTCGCGTCCGGCAGCCAGGATGCGGTCGAACAGGTAGTAGTCGGAGTAGATCGCGCAGATGCTCTGGCGGTAGGAGTTCATGTTCTCGTTGGTGATGCGCTGCCCGCCAAAATAGATCGCGCCGCCGCTGGCGTGATAATGCAGCGTCAGCAATTTGCTCAGCGTCGATTTGCCGGAACCGTTGCCTCCGACGATGAAGGTGATCTCACCCTTGCAAAACTCCAGGTTGATCGGCCCGACCGCGAATCCGGCCCCCTCCTCCCCCTCGTGCTCGTAGACCACGTTCTCAAACCGAACGCTGTCCCAGGCGCGCGCCTGGGACGCTTCCTGCGCCACCGCTTCCTGCGGCAGCTCAGCCAGCAGCGCATTGATGCGGCCGATGGCGACCTTGGCGTAGGTGAACCCAGGGATCTTCGACGTCACCGAGCCGATCGGCATGGAGATATACAGCATCACCATCATAATGCTCGACAGGCTCTGCGCGCTGAGCGCATGGTAGCTGACAAAAATGAAGGCAATCGAGCCGAGGAACAGGAAGTTCAGCATCAGGCCATAGTTGGCGGCCGCGCTGTGGATGTTGTTGCCCGGCCGCTGGGCGGCGAGCAGCTCGCTCTCGGTCGCCAGCAGGGCCTGCTTAAAATACGCGTCGCGCTTGTCGTCGCTCAGCTTGAGCTCCTTGAAGCCATGCATGAGCCCATGAACCGAGCGTTGCAGGGAATCGTTGACTTTCGCGACGCGAAAGAAGTAGCGGTCGGCGAAGACGAAGATCAGCTGGTAGCTCAGCACGCCAAAAATAATGCACTTCAACACGAACCAGAACACCGCCGTGTGCACATAGGCGAGAAAGCTCAGCATACCGATCAGGGTCACCATATCGATCAGCATGGTCTGCGCCGTTTGCGCGCCGGTGACCACGGCCGGCATGTCGCTGGCAATCGCCGTGACGAGCCGAGGCAATCCGATCTTTTCGATCGCCGCCAGTGGCGCATGCGCGATGCGGTAGTACATCTGGATACGCAGCTCGGACGTGGCCGCCATCGATACCCTGGTCATGGTGATGTCGACCCAAGTCCGGGAAGCCCAGATGAACAGCAGCGCCGCAGTAAATATCAGCGCCATCGAGGGGTTGGTGATCTCCATGCCGAACCAGAGCGCGCGGCCCGAGCCTGCGCCTTCGAGCGCGTCCCCTCCGTCCAGCGAGGCCATGACCAGCGGGATCAGCAGCGAGTACACGATCCCGGACAAAATGCCCACGATAATAGAGAAAAAGACCTTGTTGGGCGCGTTCTTGGCGAGTAAAGAAAACAGATTCATCGGGAAGATCCTTGGTGAGACACGGCGTCGGCAGCGGCAGCGGCAATGCTACGCGCGCGGCCGGCCGTCTCGTCGGGTGCCAGCCGGGTGTATTCGAGCCGGGCGAATGGCTCGACCATGTCGGCATAGTGGCGGCTCGCCACATTGCCGGATTGGCCGGTCGAGTTCATGAATTCATGCACGATACCGCCCTCTCCCAGGCTGAACACCTGGCGAAAGCTGACACCCGTCCGTTGTTCAAAGCCTTGCCGGTCGATGAAAATGCTGTCCGCCGCATTGACGGTATTCGGGCTGCCGCCCTGGGCCGTTCCGCGTTCGAACAGGCCATTGAACGGCCGCCATGTGTCTTGCGAGGGGTGGGCGTAGACGCCCCGCTGCAGCGCGCCCCACCGCCAGTCGGCCATGCTGCGGCTGCCGGTGATCTTGCCAATTTCATCGAGCGCCGCCTGCAGGGCCGGCTGCAGCAGGCCATCGCAGCCGGCCGCCGTGGCAGGCCGCCATACCGTTCGGCATTCGGCCAGCGCCTGCCGAAGTGCCCGCGTGCCCATCTGCTGGTCCAGGCTGCGCAGATAGCCGGCCTGTTCGGGCCGGTTCCAATACTCCTGCAATTTATCGCCCACCAGCCGCTTGCGCAAATGGCGCACCCAGACGTTGAAAATAGCGGCCGGCTGGCTGTCGGCCGCCATCGCGCCATTCCATCCTCGCAGCAGGTCGAGCGCCTTGGCCTGTGCCGCCCCGTCCGGGCGCATCGTCACTAGCTCGGCCGCCAGGGCGGCGGCATCGAGGTCGACGTCGTCGCCTTGGATGCGCTTCATATCGGCTGGGCCGAGCCGCTTTCCGGCTTGCAGGCGCTCCTTGAGTAGTTGCGCGATGCGCTCGGCGCGCGCGGGCGAAGCCCAGTCCCGGCCGATGAAGTCAGAATTGCCGGTGCCGGCTTCCTGCTGGTTTGCAGCGACGACAAATCCGGTCGCCGGGTTGTACACCGCAGGCAGGCGCGCGGCCGGAACATAACCGGCCCAGGCGAAACGCTGATCCCAGCCGGGCGCCGGCAGCGCGCCGCCGCCTTGCTTCCTGACCGGCACCTTGCCGGCGGCGATAGCGCCGATATTGCCGTCGATGTCGGCATAGACCATTTTCAGCGCGGGCGTCGCATGCACGCTCAGCGCTGCGCGGAAGTCCTGCCAGTCGGCGGCGAACTGCAAACGGTACCAAGCCTCATAGCTGGTATCGCCCGAATCGAAGCCGACCCAGCGCAAGGAAACCGGCCGATCGAATCCGGCGAACTGATCCGAGATGAGCGGACCGTTCTTGGTCGCGCGAAGGACCACGCTGACCGTGCGCTGCTGCGCGCCGACCAGGGCACTGCCGCTCTCGGCCCGAACCTGGATGCTCTCCTTGCGCGTCACGAACGGCAGCCACTGCCCCTGCGCCTCGTAGCGGCTAGCATCGTCCGGGTCGGTGTTCTCAAAGTAGACGTCCTGGCTGTCGGCCCGAAGGCTGGCGCCGCCCCAACTGATTCTGTCGTTGCGGCCGAAGATCACCAAGGGCACGCCGACCAGGCTCATCCCAGACACGGCGAGCCGCTCCCCTTTCGCATGCACGGCGTACCACGGCGAGGGGATTTGCAGCTCAAGCTGGAGATCGTTGGCCAGCAGCGCCGCGCCTGTCTCGCCGTGGCGACCGGCCACGGCCCAAGCATTGCCGCCGGCCGCCGTCGGCCCGCCCCACGGCGGTGGTGCCAGACCGGCTTCGCGCAGCGGCAACAGCGCGGCGGCACCGGCGTTTTCCCGGGCCTGGTCCATCCTGACGGTGGGCGTTCCCTCCAGCGCATCATCGGGGAACAGCGTGCGCAACTGCGCCTTAGTCAGGGTGTGGCGCGCTGCTTCGCGCGTCAGGTCGAGCTGGAAGCTTCCACTGAGATTGAGCGCGAACAGCTTCAGCCTGGCAAGGGAATCGTAGACCGTCCAGCGCTGCGGCGCGATACCGGCCTGCCTGAACTCAACCGGTAGTTCGGACTGGGCGGCCATGCCGGCGTTGACGCCGTCGACATACTTCTGCAGCGAACGCTTGGCTTGGTCGCTCAGCGCCGGCCAGGCGCTCTGCGCAGCGGCATGCAGGTTCAGCGAGCGGTACCAGATATCCTGCTTCAGGGTCTCCCGGCCGAACAGCTCGCTCAACTCGCCGCGGACAGTGCGGCGCTGAAGTTCCAGTTGCCAGAGTCGATCCTGCGCATGGGCGTAGCCAATGGCAAAAAAAGCATCCTCGTCCGTCCGTGCCCGGATATGCGGCACGCCGTTGACGTCGCGCGCCATGAAGACCGGGGACAGCGCCCCATCCGGAAACAGCTGCATCCGCTCCGGCGGCAGCGTGCTGCCCAGCAGCCGGGTATAAACATAGTGGCCCCCGGCCAGCACCAGCAGCACGAGGAGGACAAATCGCGTCAGCAAAGGAAAACGCTTGGACAGCTTCAACAGATTCAACAATGTTTCCCCGCTAAATTTCGAACTCGGCCAGTTCTTGGTCTGGCGTCGGTGACAGGTGGGCGCCGGGCTGGCGCAGCGCGAGGACTTCGTCAATCACGGCTGCAATCCTTGCAATCGTGCTCATCTCGAACAGATCGCGGATATCGAGCCGGACCTGGAACTGGCCATCGATTCGGGACACCAGCCGCACCAGCATCAGCGAATGGCCGCCCAGCGCAAAGAAACTGGCGTCGGTGCCGATGCGGCTGCCGTCCAGCTCAAGCAATTCCGCCCACAAGGCCACCAGCCGCACTTCGGTTGCCGTCGCCGGAGCGGCATACGCACCCTGCAGATCTCGCGCATCCGGCTCCGGCAAAGCCTTGCGGTCGATTTTGCCGTTGGGAGTCAACGGCCACGCATCGATCACCATCACATGCGGCGGCACCATGAACTCCGGCAGCGCCTGCGTCAACCAGCTCTTCAGGCTGGCCGCCGCTGCCTGGGCGGCGAGGCGGGCCGCCGCTGTCATGCTCACATAGGCAAGCAGGCGCTGCCCGCCTGCCGCGTCGGGCCTGGCAAGCACCACGGCGGCGCCGACCTGCTCATGCTCAACGAGCCGGTTTTCGATCTCGCCCAGTTCGATGCGGAAGCCGCGAATCTTAACCTGCTGGTCCAGCCGGCCCAGATAGTCGACCGCCCCGTCCGCCTTGTAGCGGGCCAGGTCGCCTGTCTTGTACATGGTCGCGCCAGGCGAACCGAAGGGATCGCCGATGAAACGGCTCCGTGTCAATTCGTCCTGGTTGAGGTAGCCATCGGCCACGCCGTCGCCGGCAATATGGAGCTCGCCGGCAACACCGAGCGGCACCGGTTGGAGCCCGGCATCGAGTATATAGAGCCGGGTGTTGGCAATCGGCCGGCCTATCGTGACGGCCGTGTCCGCACGCGTAAGCTTATGCACGGTCGACCAGATGGTGGTTTCCGTTGGACCGTACATATTCCACACCACGGGCGCGCGTTCCAGCAGTTGCTGTGCCAGATCCCAAGGCATAGCCTCGCCGCCGCAGAGTATCCTGAGGCCTGGCGCGAAGGGGAAACAGCCGGAATCGACCAGCATGCGCCAGGTGGACGGCGTGGCCTGCATCAGCGACACCCTGTGGCGCGCCGATGCTTCCGCCAGTTTTTCCGGGTGCGCTGCACTATCGCGCGACACGATGACGGTGGTCGCACCTACCGTCAGCGGCAAATAGATCTCCAGCGCCGCGATATCGAAAGAGAGCGAGGTCACGCTAAGCAGCACGTCGGCCGCCTGCATGCCAGGCGCCGTTTGCATGGCGCAGATGAAATTGGTCAGGTTGCGCCGGCAAATGCGGACACCCTTGGGACGACCGGTCGAACCGGAAGTATAGATCACATAGGCCAGATGGGCAGGCTGCACCGCTGCGCTCGGATTGTCGCGGCCATAGCCGGACAGCGCCTGCCAGCCGCTGTCCAGGCTGACCACCTTGGC
>NZ_JABXFH010000081.1:0-14236 GCF_013372745.1 Janthinobacterium sp. BJB401
AACCCAGCCATCCTGGCGTTGCGCTCCCGCTCCAGCCGCGTAATATAGCGCTGCACGTGCGCCAGCATGCTGCGCGGCAGGTCGACGAACTGGCAGCCGAGGCGGCGGTTCAGCTTGTTGTTCAGCAGGGTCATGTCCAGCGAATTGCGAATTTGCAAAGTCGCCGTGACGATGCCGACGTCGGGCAGGTCGATGCGGCAGCCGGGATAGTCCCTGCCGATGGTTTCGCCCAGCATCAGTTTATTGTCGAGGATGGCGATGCCGCCGCAGCTGATGTCGGCCAGCGGGAACAGGGTATCGGCGCCGCCCAGCGAAGGCGGCAGGGGGATCGAGACGCGCACGGGATTGCTCACCGGTGTCGTCATGCGGTAATACTCGCGCCGCTGCAAGCGGATCAGCGTTTCTGGAATGGCAATTTTCAAGGCGGGCGTGCCGCCGTAATGGCACTCTTCCACCTGGGCGCTGGCAAAAAGGATGCGGATCTTGTCGAGCGAGGTTTCAAACGAAATGCCCTTGGCGGCCAGCATGCGCCGGTTCTGGTCGGCGTTCACGGAACGGTCGAGGATGACGCTATCGTGCTCGGCATCGACTTCCAGGATGGAAGTGACGCACACATCGGATTCACCGTGGATCAGCATGCGGATCAGCTGGTTCTTTTCGCTGATACTGCGCAGCAAGGCGATGATTTCCCGCCGCGATTCCACTTCAAAATCATGCCAGTTTTCGAGGCCGGAATCCATAATATGTGCTTGCATTGATGCCTGTCTATGTATCGGTGAGGTTGACGCTGGTGTCGGGCGGCGGCGGGATCGGCCCGCCATTCGCAGATTCAATATGATATAACCAGGCCAGCAGTTCCGCAATCGCCCGATACAGGCCGGGCGGAATCTGGCGGTCCAGGTCGACATCCATCAGCAGCGCCACCAATTCCTTCGATTCATGTACGAAGACGCCGTGCTCGCGCGCCGTGCTGATGATCTGGTCCGCGATCAGGCCGCTGCCCTTGGCCACCACCTTGGGCGCCGGCGTGCCGCTCTGGTAGGCCAGCGCGACGGCCGTCTGCGGCACCTTGCGTTTGGTGTCGTCAAGCATCATCTTCTCCAGTGGCCGCCTCGGGCTTGCCGGCGATCGTCAACGACGACAAGGGCCAGCCGGCCGCGTCCAGCGACGCTTCCAGCGTCGCCGCATGCTGGCGCAAGGTGCCAGCGCTGCCTTCGCTGCCCGCCTGCAGCTGGATGGCCACTCTGCCGCCCTGCAAGACCACGTGCGCGGCCAGGTCGCCCAGCAGGGGAAACTGGAAGCGCACATTGCTGCGCCAGGCCGTCGCTTCCTCGTCGGCCTCCGTGCCAGCGTGCTGCTGGCCTTCCGGCGCATCGCGGCTGATATCCCACTGCATTTTCTGGCCGGGCCACGCTTCGCCCTGCCACTGCACGCGCGCCTGTTCGTGCGTATGCAGCTGCAAATTGATCAGTTGCGCCGAAGCCAGGTCGGTCCCTGTTCTGGTCGTCTCACCCTGGGCCGCCTTCTGCATTTGCGGCTCCAGCAGCAGCGACGCGAGCGGCCGCTTGCCTTCGGCCCATTCGGCCACATGCGATTCATAGAACAAGCCGCTGCTGCCGACGGCATCGCGCAGATTCTGCGCTACCTGGGCCGGGGCGGCGCCGGGTGTGGCCATCAGCGGCGCCTTGCCGACCAGGGACAGGGGCGCGCCGGGCACGCTTTCCGCCTGGCTGAGTACGCTGCTGATGGCGCGCGCGGTGGTGCTCAGCTCGGGCGCGGGCGTGTCGCTTGCCAGGGCGGGCAGCAGATTGGCCGGTGTCAGGGGCGCGCGGCTGAGCAGGGTGGCGGCCGTGTTGCTGGCGCGCGTGCCCGCTTGGGCGGCGCCAGCCTGGGGGCCACGTGCTTCGGCTGCCTCGGGCTCGGCTTCCGCGTCCGCATACGTCAGCAGGGCACTGGCGGGCTGGTCGCGGCTATTGCCGATTTGAAAAGAGGGACGGGGATTGATGCCGATCAAGGTCAGCGGGATTTCCGTGCCTGGCTGGGCGCCGGCGGGCAGCTGCATGCGGGCCGGCGTGCCGGCCACGCGCACGAGGAAGCTGCCGTCGCCCATGCGGGCCAGCACCTGGCCCTGCATGGATTTGCCGATCAGCCCCTGCAGCGAGCGCTGGAACTCGGCCTGGCGCGGATCGGCGACGGCGTCGGCCGCCCGCGTGGGCTTGACCGGGGTCAGGGGCGTCATGCCGATCGCATCCATCTTCGGCAACATGATAGCGGACCTTGCCCCGTGGGCGCTTACGCGCCGTAGGCGTTGGCCAGGCGCCGCTCAGTGCCGGTGCTGCTGATCAGCTTGGACAATTGCGCCATCCACGGCATGGTCAGATCGCGGATCTTGCGGTCGTCTTCCAGGATCTGCTTGATCAGGGCGACTTTGCGTTGGCGGCCGGCGCTTTCCAGCACGACTTTTTCTTCATTCGCCTTCAGCGCGGCCACATGCGCACTGATGCGCTGTTCCAGCGCTTCCAGCGCATCCCAGTCGGCGTTGGTGGCGGCGGTGACCATCTGGCCCGTCAGGGTCTGCATGGCTTCGTAGGTGGTCAGGACTTCTTGATTGGTCATCATGGGTCAGGCGCTCGCAAGGCTGGGCATACGTTTCAGGTCGGCGCCAGGCATGGCGGCGGGGGTGGCGCCGATGGCGTTCCAGGTTTCGCGCAAGTCGGTGAGCAGGCGCTGCACTTCCTCCAGCATGGCCAGATCGTTGCGGATGTTGGCCGCCAGCAGGCGCGCGCTCATGTATTCATACAGGGCGTCGAGGCCTTCGGCGATCTGGCCGCCCGCTTCCTTGTCCAGGCTGGCGCGCAAGCCATTGTCGATGATCTGGATGGCTTTCGAGATGGACTTGCCTTTTTCCGGCACATTGCCCGATTTCATGTGCATCTGCGCGCTGAGCACGGCCACCAGGGCGCCGTCGTACAGCATCACGATCAGCTTGTGCGGCGAGGCCGAAACGATGCCCGTTTCCAGGCCGACCTTGGCATAGGCGTTGACGCCGCGTTGTTGTGTTCCAAACATTTAATTCTCCTGATGATTGGGCTTAACGGTTGGCGGCGATGGCGGCCAGCTGCTGGGTCAAATAGGATTGCATGCCCTGCAATTTATTCAGGGACACATCCAGGCGCGAATACTGGGCGCGGTAGCGCGTTTCGATGTCGTTCAGTTTGTCACTGAACTTGTCGCGCTGCGTCGCGATGCTCTTGATGGTTTCGTTGAGGCCCTTGGAACGGTTGGTGATCATGCCGTCGGTGCCGAGGAAGGACGTGGCCAGGTTATTCAGCTGGTAGGCATAGCCTTGCGAGAAACTGACGGTGCCGCGCGAACCGGTGGTGCCGCCCGTGACTTCAATCTTCAGGCCATCGGCCGGGGAGCCGGCGGCGCCCGTCAGGGTCTGGCCCGAGCCGATCACCGGTTGTCCACCCAGGGTGCCGGCCACGTCCGCACCCTTGACGGGGGCGGCTGCTCCGAACAGATCTGTTGGCGCCGTGCCGGTGCCGCTGCTGATGGCGATATTCGAGACGGAACCATAGCGGCTCGATGCCAGCACCAGTTTGCCCGTACCGTCGATGGAAGCCGATACGGTGGCGCCGTTGTCGGAAAAGGCCTTCACGCCGTTGACCGATGACTGGATGATGGACGCCATCTGGGCCGGCGTGTACGTCCCGGCAGGAATGACGACCTGGGCCGTATTCTTGGCAGCGCTGGGCTCGGTGTCGTTCAGCGTGATGCTCCACGTGGTGTCGCTGCCTATCGTAGTGGTGGCCGGCAGCACGGCGGCCGAGGTGATCGAGCCCTGGCTGGCCATCGTGGTGATCGTCAGTTCATAGCTGCCGGGCTTGGTTGCGGCGGTCGAGCTGGTAAAGGCGACGTTGCTGTCGGTGGCCTTGCCGAGCGCGGAAAACAGGCCGGCGATGTCGGTGAAGTTGGCGCTGATGGCCTTGTCGAGCTTGCTGGAATCCAGGGTCAGGCTGCCATCTTTCTGAAAGGAAATGCCGACCTGGCTCAAGGTGCTCAAACTGCTGTTCAAGCCGGTAATCGGTGCGCCCAGCTGTTTGCGCAACTGGCTCTGGATCGATTGCGCGGTCGAGTCGCCCAGCAGGACGCCGCCCTTCTTGGTTTCCGGATCATAGGCCGTCATCTTGGCCATCGCCGTGTTCAGGTCGTTATACGCCTTGACGAAGGCATTGATGCTGGTCTTGACGGTGGAAGTATCTTTCTGCACCGACAAGCTGGTGCTGCCGACCTTGGCAATGCCCAGGGTCACGCCTTCGATGGCCGTATCGACGCTGTTCGACGCGCTGGTGATGGCGATGCCGTTGACGCTGAAATTCGTGTTTTGCGCGGCGCTGTTCTGTTTCAGGTTTTGCGTGCCGCTCGCATCGTAGGACAGCAAGTCATTCAGGGCGCTGTCCGGCGGCAGGCCGTCGCTGCCGCTCAGCGAGATTTTCATCGATGAGTTGGCGCCCGTCTTCGACGAGCTCAGGACCAGATGGAACGGCTTGTCCGTGCCGTCCGAAACGATACTGGCCGTCACACCCAGGCCCGCGTTATTGATGGCGTCGCGGATGCCTTGCAGGGTGTTATTGGTGGCGTCGATCACCACCGTGCCCGTCGCCTGCGTGCCGTCCTGGGTAAAATTGGTGTTCATGTAGGCGCCACCGGAGCCTGCCGTCAGTCCGGCGGCGGTCGGATTGCTGCCGGCGATGGTGATCGGGCTGGCATTGCTCGAGGCCAGGTTGATGGTGCTGGTCAGCGTCACGTTCGAGCCGTCATTGACCGCGTTCGAGGCGTGGCCGATGCCGCCCTTGACCGAACCCGTCACCACTTCTTCGATGTTCAGGTTGGAACCGTCGGCGCGCGTAAATTTCAGGGTGCCATCGGCGGCCTTGCCGGTGACGGTGATGTTGGCCGCGGCCAGCGCATTCGAGACGGCATTCGGACCTTCGAGCGTCGTGTCGAGCGAGGCGGCCGTGATGCCGCCGTTGGCGGCCACGCCGTTGCCCTGGGTAACGATCTCGACGCCGCCCACCGACAGCGAATAGGTGCCATCCGCGCCCGTTTCGACGCTGCCGAAGCCGGCGAACATGGTGGCGCTGCTCGATGTCGGCTGCGCCGTGGCGGTCACGCCCGTGGTGCTGCTCTTGGCGTTGATGGCGTCGGCCAGGGCGCGCGCGCTCTTGGTGCTGGCATCGGTGGGGATGGCGGTGCCGTTGAGGATCAGCGAGCCGTTGCTGATGCCGGTTTGCGCCGTGGTGGCGCCCAGGGCGGTGCCGTTCAAACCGAAGGTGCCGCCGGTGAGCGAGCCCAACTGGAAGGAAATCGTTGTCTTGCTGCCCAGCCCGATGGTCGACAGCTTGTTGGCCATGCCGCCCGACATCAGGGTCTGCGACTGGGCCAGTTGCGTGACATTGATGTTGTAGTTGCCAGCCACGGCCTTGGCGCCGGCACTGGCGGACAGCACCAGTGGATCGGCGGGCGTGGCGCTGACGGCGCGGAAGTTATTGGTATTGGACAGGGCCGACAGCGAATTCTGGAAAGTGCTGACGGCGCCACTGAGCGTGCCCATCGCGCTGAGCTTAGCCTGGTAGGAGGCCGTTTTCTTGTCAAAAGTACCCAGCGGTGCGGCTTCGGCCGTCATCAGCTTGTCGATGATGGCATTCACATCCAGGCCGCTGGCGCCGGCGCCGATGCCGATGGATGAAAGTGTAGGTGTGATGGCCACTGAATACTCCTAGGAAAACGCTAATATAAGCTGTTATCGGCAGAATCAATCAGGACTTGAGAGGGGGATTTACCGCGCTGTTTTCAGCGGGAGCGAAAAAGCGGGAAAGGGGCAGGGGAGTGTTGCGTTAATTGCAATAAAATCGGGGCCGGATAGCCAGGCTACCGAACCCCGTGGTCATGCCGATGCGTATTGCCATGATGTCGCATGTCCGTGTGCCATGCCATCGCTATGCGCTTTGACTGATCAGCGAACCTTTGGCCGAATCGAAGGTTTTGGACAATTCCAGGGCTTCCCGGGTAGGAATCTGGCGCAGTACTTCCTTGGTTTCCTGGTCGATGATTTTGACCACCGTGCGCTGGCTGTCTTCGTCGATGGAAAATTCCAGGCCTTGCGTCTTCATTTGCGAGGACTGGTTCAATTCCGAGACGGCTTTGTCCAGCTGCTCGCGGCTGGGCTCCTTGCTGGCTTGCTGTGGTGCAACCGTGTCGTTTTCCGTAGCCGTGCGTGGCGTTGCCGGGCGTGCCGGCGACGCGTCCGTCGTGCCGTAACTCTTGTCTATCCTGGCCGCGGAGGCGGCCGCTATCGTGTCGATAGTCATGGTGCTCTCCTAGTGAAAATTCCCCTGCCGAAAAAATCCGGCAGGGGAATCGAGTCCTGCGCTGTTGCCTGACTAATCGGAGATTAGCCGCGCAGCAGGCTCAGGACGCCGTTTGGCAGCGAGTTCGCTTGTGCCAGCATGGCCGTACCAGCTTGTTGCAGGATCTGGCCGCGGGTCATGTTGGCCGTTTCCGATGCAAAGTCCGTATCGACGATACGGCTGCGCGATGCGGACAGGTTTTCCGTGGTCGATTGCAGGTTGGAAATCGCCGACGAGAAGCGCGATTGCAAAGCACCGTACTGGGCGCGTTGGCCGTTCACCGTTGCCAGTGCTGCATCGGCAATTTTCAGTGCCAGCTGCGCGCCGTCAAACGTCGTCACGTCCAGGGTCGACACGGAGTTCAGGGTCGAACCTTGTGCCGTTGCTTTACCAATCGCCAGGCCGGTCGTGGTGGTTTCCGTGACCGAGAAGCTGTTTTGCGAATCGAAGGTCACGCGGCCGTTGACCGTGGCGGCATCGGCTGCGGTGATGATCGACGTGGCTGCGGCTTGTACTTTGCCATCGGCCTTGTAGCCATCAACGTCGAACTTGACGTTGGCCGTCGTGCCTTGCGTCAGAGCGATATTTTCGCCCGATGCATTCGTCAGCTTCATGCCCTTGTTGACGCTGTCGTACTGGGCGGTCACGCCGGTCTTTGCCGTTTGGGCATTGATGGCGTTGATGCCTGCGGCATAGTCGGCTGCGGTCGATGCGGTGCCGCTGACGGCGAACGATACGGTGACGCCCTTGGCGTTATCCGAGCCGATGGAGAACGAATACGATTCGGCGCCCAGGTTCAGGTTGACGTCCGTTTGTGCCGTTGCCGTCACGCCCGTTTTCGCCGTTTGGCTGTTGATGTCGGCGGCGACGGATTTGGCCGTGCTGCCTTTGATGGCATCGCCTGCACCTGGTGCCGTTTCGGCGACGGCGGCCGTCGTGTCGACGGTCGTGGTGCCAATGGAGCCGGAAATCGTCAGCTTGCCGACAACTGCATTACCGACGGCATCTTTTTTGACAGCCGATGCATCGTTGGCGATACGGTTGTTGCCGTAGGTGTTGGTCAGGAAGTTCGCGCCGCTGGCGGAAATCAGCTGATTGGCATCTGCGCCGACCTGGAAGTTGGCCGTACCCATGGTGCCGTCCAGCAGTGCCTGGCCGTTGAACGAGGTGGTTTGGGCGATACGGTTCAATTCCGAACCCAGCTGGCCTACCTCGGTTTGCAGCGCCTGACGGTCGCTCGACGAGTTGGTGGCGTTCGACGATTGCACGGCCAGTTCGCGGATACGTTGCAGGATGTCGCCCGAGCTTGCCAACGCGCCTTCAGCCGTTTGAGCCAGCGAGACGCCGTCGTTTGCATTGCGGGTAGCTTGGGTCATGCCGCGGATTTGCGACGTCATACGGTCGGAAATTGCCAGACCAGCGGCGTCATCCTTGGCGCTGTTGATGCGCATGCCGGAGGACAGGCGTTGCAGCGAGGTGCTCAGGGCCGACTGCGAGGTCGACAGATTGCGTTGCGAATTCAGGGACGAGATGTTGGTATTAATTACTGCAGCCATGATAATTCTCCAAACAGGTACTACATTGCGCTATGTGCTAGTCACTTTGGCCTGCCCCGCTGTTCCGGGACAATCAAGCCGCTGTTGTTTAGGGTAACGGTTGCTCTGCGGGAAAATTTATGGCGAAAAGTGCTTTAAATTTTAATTTTTAGCCCTTCAGTTTGTGGCTGGCAGCGCGCTAGACGACAGGATTTAAGGAAACTTGAGGGCAAAAATAGTTTTATTTTTATATGTTGCGGAGGTTGGCGGGGCGCCGGAGAGGGAAGGATGTTATTGTTTTTGCCATAAAAAATGCCGTCCGGCCGGGTGGCGGGACGGCATGCGGCGAAGCGCCAGGGTTCAGTCCGCCACCACCACGCGGTTCTTGCCCGTTTGCTTGGCCTGGTACATGGCGCGGTCGGCGCGCTTGACCAGTTCGGCCTGGTCTTCATTGGGCAGGCGCAGGGCCACGCCGGCGGAAAAGGTGATCAAGACTTTTTCGTTGTCGTGCAGGAAGAAATGCCGGGTCAGTTCGCGCTGCAAGCGCGTCATCGTCGACGAGGCGGCCTCGACCGTCGTTTCCGGCAGCAGGATGAGGAATTCCTCGCCGCCGAAGCGGGCGATGACGTCCATCGAGCGCAGGGTTTCCTTGACGATTTTGACCAGGTGTTTCAGCGCCGCATCGCCGGCCAGGTGGCCATAGGTATCGTTCAGGCGCTTGAAATCGTCGAGGTCCAGCATGGCGATGCACAGCGGCGTGCCGCGGCGGTCGGAGCGGGCCGTCTCGCGCTCGAACACGTCATCCAGGCCACGGCGGTTCAGGCTGCCCGTCAGCTGGTCTTCCCGCACCAGCTCGCTCATATGCTGAAGCTTTGCTTCCAGCGTGTGGATGCGCTGTTCCGCATCCTGCACTTCCTGGCGCGCCAGCACCATCTTGTCGCGCGCGCGCAAGGCTTCGTTCTGCACCATGCGCGTTTCGCGCAAGACTTCGTCGAGAACGCTGTTCAGTTCGCTGATATTTTCCGCCTGGCTGATCTTTTCCGAATAGCCGCCGATCTTTTCATGGAAATCGCCCGTGCTGGCCGCCACTTGTCCCAGGCGGTCGATGAAGGTCATCATCATGTTCTTGACCGTCAGCTTGACGTCGGACAGGCTGTGCTTGAGCTGGCCCTGCTTGTAGATGACTTCCTTCAGGCTGCGCGTGGCGTCTTCCAGCGCGCGCTGGTCGAGCGGGCCGGCGATCAGGTTTTGCACGGCATCGACTTGGCCGCGCAGCCAGCTGTCGTCGTCGAGCAACTGGCTGACGTTATCGAGCAGCAACTTGAACAGGCGCAGCAGCAATTCCTGCTGCTCGGCCGTGTCGCCGCTTTTCAGTTCGATCTGGTAGCACAGCTGTTTCAGCCGCAGGGCCGCTTCGTTCAGCGCTTCTTCCGTGTGGGCCAGCTTGATGGCCGCGCCCAGCGATTCGGCTTCTTCCACCAGCGCGGGCGTGCCCGTGAGCAAGGTGGCGACGGCAAAACCCAGGGTGCGGCTGAGCAATTCACGCAGGGTGCGCGTCTGTTCGCCGTCCGGCAGGGGCGGCAATTCGATGCCGCCGCCTTTCTTGACCTGTTTTTCCGCCAGTTGCGCCAGCGTGCGCGCATAGCTGTCCCAGTCGCGCGCTTTCAGGGCACGCTGGAAACGCCGGCCAAAGTCGCCCAGTTCGCCCGCCGATTCGCTCATCTTGGCGGCGAATTGCGTCAGGACGTTTTCCGCGCCGCTCTCCGTCGGTGCGCTGGCGGCCAGCACGGCGCCAGGCGCGCCTGGCACCTCTGCCGGTTCGCTGATGCCGGCGATTTCATTGTAGATATCGCGGTAGGCGCTTGGCGTGGGGGCGATGCGGCGCGTGGCCAGGCGGCGAAACGCTTCACGGGCGATATCGGCCGGGTTCATCGCGGCGGTGGCGGTATTCGTGGCGCCAGCGGGAGCGCTTGCTGGGGAAGTTGGCAATTTACTGGACATGTAGGCACAGCCTTTTTAGATATTTCTAATTATCCTCATGATATGCGAGTTGGCAAAGAACTTATTGTGCGAGAAGCAAGGAGAAGTCCTGTCAATTCGCCCGATGCCAGCGTGCATGCCACTTTGCCGTCAATCCACCAGCTGGTTGCGGATGGCGTAATGCGTCAGTTCGGCGCTGTTCTTGAGTTTCATCTTGACCAGCAAGCGGGCGCGGTATTCGCTGACGGTTTTCACGGATAATTTCAGCTCTTCGGCGATGGCGCCCACGGCCTTTCCCGAGGCGATCATGACCAGGGTCTGGTATTCGCGGTCCGACAAGGTGTCGTGCAAGGCCGTTTCGTGGTCTTCGCCCACCGTGTTGGCCAGTTCCTGCGCCAGCGAGGCGCTGATGTATTTCAAGCCCTGCGCCACCTGGCGGATGGCCGTGACCAGTTCGCGCGGCGCGCTCTGTTTCGTCAGATAGCCGGCCGCGCCCGCCTTGAGCGAACGGATGGCGTACTGGTCTTCGCGGTGCATGGACAGCATCAGTACGGCCAGCTCCGGCTTTTCCTTCTTGATCTGCTTGAGCACCTCGATGCCGCTGCGGTCGGGCAGGGAGATGTCGAGCAGCAACACTTGGCATTTCGAGCCACGGAACAGCTTGATGGCGTCGTGGCCATTTTCGGCCTCGCCGGCCACGATGATGTCTTTCGTGTCGGCGAGGATTTGCTTCAAGCCCTCGCGCACGATCGCATGATCGTCGGCGATGAATACCCGGATGGTGGCTTTTTCTTTCATGACTGCGTTGTTTCCTATCTAATTCACCCACTAGGCCGTGTCTGGCGACGGCCCGCTGTGCGCGGGCGCACTGGCTGCAGCCGCTATTATCGCCTCTCGCGCCGTGGTCAGCCGGATTTTTATGCTCAGGATGGTGCCGCCGTCCGGCCCGTCCATCAGGCTCAGGGTGCCGCCCAGCGCAGCGGCGCGTTCGGCCATGCCGCGGATGCCGAACGATTGCGGCTTGGCGCGGTCTGACAGACGCATGCCGACGCCATTGTCGGCGATCGACAGGCTGATATGCTGGCGCTGCCGCGCCAGGCGTACGCTGACCTTGCTTGCCTGCGCATGCTTGGCGATATTCGTCAGCGCCTCCTGGGCGATGCGGAACAGGCTGGTCGCCTGGTCCAGTTCCAGTTCGATATGCTGGCGGTTCGAAATGAACTGGCATTCGATGCCGGCTTGGCGCGCGAATTCCTTGACTTGCCAGTCCAGCGCGGCGACCAGGCCCAGGTCCAGCATGGACGGGCGCAAGTCCAGCGAAATGCGGTGCACGGCGTCGATGCTGCGGTCGACCAGGGCATCGACATAATCGGCCTTTTCCTGCAACTGCGGGTCGTCCGGCGGCAAACGGCGCGCCAGCATGGCCAGCGCCATCTTGATGGCCGTCAAGTTGCCGCCCAGGTCATCGTGCAGTTCGCGCGCCAGACGCGTGCGCTCGTGTTCCTTGACCTTGTCGATGTGCGCGGTCAGCTCGGCCAGGCGGGCGCGCGACTGGCGCACCTCGATCTGTTCGAGCCGGCTTTCCGTGATATTCGTCATGATGCCTTCCCATTGCACCGTGCCGTCGGCCAGCGCGCGCGGCGTGGAGCGCAGGTTGATCCATTTGACGTCCTTCCAGGCATCGATCCAGATGCGGCCTTCCCAGTTCCAGCTCCACAAGGCGCTTTTTGACGCCTGCATCGATTCCAGATACGAGGCGCGGTCGTCGGCCAGGATCAATTGGTAAAACAGTTCCGGGCGCGCGTGCAGTTGTGCCGGTCCCAGGCCAAGCAGGGCCTGGCAGCCGTCGCTCAGGTAGGGGAAGGCGGCGCGCCCATCCGCATGCAGGCAGAACTGGTACACGAGGCCTGGCGTATTCGAGACGATGGCGTTGAAGCGCGACTGCACCTGCGCCAAGGCGGCGGCCGTCGCCTGCGGCGTGCGCAAGTCTTCGCCTTCGGCCAGCAACAGGGCGCGGCCGTGGCGGTGGGCGCGCGACAGGTGCAGGCTGAGCGAATACAGGCTGCCATCGCGGCGGCGCAGCTGTACGTGCAGCAGGGCCTGCGCACCGATGCTGTCGTCCAGGGTCGCCAGCACGGCGGCCAGTTGCTGCGCATCGAGTTGCGGCGCCAAGGTGAAGGGCGTCATCGCCAGCAATTGCTTGCGTGCATACTGCAAGTTGTCGCAGGCGGCATCGTTGGCGTCGAGCAATTGCAAGCTGGCCGCGTCAAACAGGTAGATTTCCGGCGTCGCCGCACGCATGGCGGGCGCCAGCCAGGGAGTGTCGTGCATGGCATTGGCTTTCTTCATCAGCGGCGCGCGCGCCAGAAGGCGGCGAAGCGGCGCAGCACCCTGGCCGGGCGCGAACTGTGGCGCCCGGCGGCGGCGCGCGTACGCAGGCGCTGCCACCAGGCGCGGCGGGCGCGGCCCAGCGCGGCCGACAGGCGGCTGACACGGCGCCATGGGCGCGTGGCGCGCAGGCGGGCGATCCAGCGGTCCTTGGTTTCCATGAACAGGCCATGCCAGCGCGCAAACCACGGCAAACTCAATAGGGTGGGGCGCGTCAGCGAATACAGGCGCGCGACGGCGGCCGCGCCGCCCAGCTTGGCGATGACGATCACGCCGATGCCGGAAAACGCATGGCCGCGCGCGATCGCCAGCAGGGCCAGCAGCTTGACGGGGAACAGCAGCACGGCTGGCAGCACGAAGATGGCCAGCGCCCAGTACGGCGGCAGGCGCTTGATCCACGCTTCGAGCGCATGCAGGGGCGGAAATTGCGCGATCACCTGCATGATGCGCGCGCCGGTTGCCCACAGCCATTCCTCGATCAGCAGGAAGATGGCGGCCAGGTAGACCAGCGGCGCGAACAGCCAGCGCCTGAATCTGTAGAATTTTTTCATCCGTCTCCGTGTGCGGCGCAGGTTTGCCGCGATTGCCACGATGATACGTCAAAAAAGCCCGTTTGCCCCCGCATCCCGTGTGCCCGTGGCTCCCTGGCGGGGCTACAATAGGCAGATGAATAAAGCCTTTGTAAAAGAATCCGACAACGACGACGATGAAGAAGCGGCCGCGCTGGCGCTGGCCATTCCCGCCGGCGCCAAGAACTACATCACGCCGGCCGGTTACCAGCGCATCAAGGAAGAGTTGCTGCAGCTGATCGACGTCGACAGGCCGGAAGTGGTGCGCATCGTCCACTGGGCGGCGTCGAATGGCGACCGTTCGGAAAATGGCGACTATATCTACGGCAAGCGCCGGCTGCGCGAAATCGACCGCCGCATCCGTTTCCTCACCAAGCGTATGGACCTGGCCGCCATTGTCGACCCCAGCGTGCATCATGGCAACGACCAGGTGTTTTTCGGCGCCACGGTGACTTACCGCACCAGCGACGGCGAAACGCACACCATCACCATCGTCGGCATCGACGAGTTCGATCCCCTGAACGGCAAGATCAGCTGGGTCTCACCCATGGCCCGCACCATCACCAAGGCGCGCGAGGGCGACGTGATCACCCTCAACACGCCGCAGGGCGAGCAGGAGCTGGAGTTGCTGGAAGTGACGTATCCTGCGCCGGGGGAGGGGTAGTTTGCGGTGACGCAGGATGCGTCTTGAGAAGCCTGACATGCTGGGACTTTCCTTTACAGGAGAGCGACCATGGCCCGCGTCCAGCGTTTGTTTATACCCGGTATGCCTTTGCATGTGATACAGCGCGGCGCCGACAGGCGGATCTGCTTTTTCGAGGCAGGCGATTATCTCTGGTATCTGCAGCAGTTACAGCGCCACTGTCTGGCGCACAAGGTCCAGTTGCATGCCTTTGTCCTGATGACCAATCATGTGCATCTGCTGCTGTCTGCGGCGAAAGTCGAGGCCGTTTCTCAGTTGATGAAGTCGTTGGGACAGGAATATGCGCATTACATCAACTGGCGCCGCCATCGTAGCGGCCCCTTGTGGGATGGGCGCTACAAATCCTGTGTGGTACAGGATGCGACTTATCTGCTGGTTTGCCAGCGCTATATAGAGCTCAATCCGGTTCGCGCCGGCATGGTGAAGTATCCGGGCAATTACAAGTGGTCCAGCTACCGTTGCAATGCTGAGGGGCGAATCGATCCGTTGATTGAGCCGCATCCGCTTTATCTTGATCTTGGCAGCAGTCCGGGTGACAGACAGCAGGCGTATGTTGCTTTGTTCCAGGCAGAAGATCCGCTTGCGTTCCAAGCATTGCGTGACGCTAGTCGTGGCAATGCTGTTGTCGGAAGTAGCGCCTTCGTGCAA
>NZ_JABXFH010000082.1:0-14010 GCF_013372745.1 Janthinobacterium sp. BJB401
GTCCATGCACTGTCTGGCTTCGCGCACGGCCCCAAAAAACGGCTTGATTTTCACGTGCTCGGGATGGTTCTGGTAGGCGTCCAGCGCTTCGCGGCTGGCAAATTCGCTGTACAGGACGATGTCGTAGGTCGCTTCCAGGCCCGGCTGGGCCACGGCCGCTTCGAATTTCAATATGCCGGGCACCAGGTCGGAACAGGAATCGAGCAGGGCTTTCAGTTTCAATGCATTCGTGGCGCGGTCGGCGCCTTCGGCGTGGTCTAACAGTTTCCAGAAAACGATGTGCTTGATCATGGTGGCAGGCTGCTTGTTTATTAATGAAGCATTACTGTAACCGCTATCGGCGCGTCTTGCAGGAACGGGGCGCGCAATAAAAACGGGCGGCCTCGAAGGCCGCCCGCAGACTGGGTTTATTTTACATCACAGTACTTCGAACAGCCCGGCCGCGCCCTGCCCGCCGCCGATGCACATGGTCACGACCACGTACTTGACGCCGCGGCGCTTGCCTTCGATCAAGGCGTGGCCCGTCAGCCGGGCGCCCGACACGCCGTACGGGTGGCCGACGGCAATCGCGCCGCCGTTCACGTTCAGGCGGTCCATGGGGATGCCCAGGGTGTCGGCGCAATACAGCACTTGCACGGCGAACGCTTCATTGAGTTCCCACAGGCCGATGTCGGCAACTGTCAAGCCCGCTTTTTTCAGCAGTTTCGGGATGGCAAACACGGGGCCGATGCCCATTTCATCGGGTTCGCAGCCGGCCACGGCAAAGCCACGGAAGACGCCCAGCGGTTGTAGACCTTTCGCTTCGGCCACTTTCGCATTCATGACGATGGCCATCGAAGCGCCATCGGAAAACTGGCTGGCGTTGCCGGCGCTGATGACGCCGCCAGGAATGGCCGGGCGGATCTTCGCCACGCCGTCATACGTCGTGTCGGCACGGATACCTTCATCGGCGGCAATCGTCACTTCACGCGAGACCAGCATGCCGCTGGCCTTGTCGGCCACGCCCATGATGGTGGTCATCGGCACGATTTCCGCGTCGAACAGGCCGGCAGCCAGGGCGCTTGCTGCGCGCTGCTGGCTTTGCGCGCCGTAGGCATCCTGACGCTCGCGCGAAATCTGGTAGCGCTTGGCCACGGTTTCGGCCGTCTGCAGCATGGGCCAGTACAGTTCCGGCTTGTGCTGCTGCAACCAGACGTCGCGATACATATGCGTATTCATTTCGTTTTGCACGCAGGAAATCGATTCCACGCCCCCGGCCGCATAGATATCGCCTTCGCCGGCGATGATGCGCTGCGCCGCCAGGGCGATGGCCTGCAAGCCCGAGGAACAGAAACGGTTGACGGTCATGCCGGCCGTCGTCACGGGGCAGCCGCCGCGCAGGGCCACCTGGCGCGCGATATTGCCGCCTGTCGCGCCTTCGGGAAAGGCGCAGCCGACCAGCACGTCTTCCACTTCGTCCGCCTCGATGCGCGCGCGCTCGACGGCGGCCGCCAGCACATGGCCGCCCAGGGTGGCGCCATGCGTCATGTTGAACGCGCCCTTCCAGGACTTGGCCAGGCCCGTGCGGGCGGTCGATACGATGACGGCTTCATTCATGCTGTGTCTCCTTGTGGGAATATTATGGGGTGGGATATCTTCACAATGAGAATAGCACATTTAAGTACGGTCGTTCGCAAAGTTCGGGGCAACATCGATTTGTAAGCTTGGTGTAAGTTTCAAGCAAGCATGACGTAAGGTTCGGAGAACACACTCGCCTCCAGCTGTTGCAAGAATGGTCAAAAAGACCGCGGCACCAGTTCACTATAAAACATAGGGAGACAAACCATGGCATCACCATCCGGCCCGGCCGACGTACGGAAATTTTCCACCAAAGGCACGCCTATCACGCCTGAGGAACGCAAGGTCATCTTTGCATCCTCGCTCGGCACCGTCTTTGAATGGTACGATTTTTACCTGTACGGTTCGCTCGCTTCCATCATCGCCAAGCAATTCTTCATCGGCGACCCCACCACCACCTTCATCTTCGCGCTGCTGGCGTTTGCCGCCGGCTTCATCGTGCGTCCGTTCGGCGCGCTGGTCTTCGGCCGCCTGGGCGACATGATCGGCCGCAAGTACACCTTCCTGATCACGATTCTGATCATGGGCGGCTCCACCTTCATCGTCGGCTTGCTGCCGGGCCACGCCTCCATCGGCATCGCCGCACCGATCATCCTCGTCATCCTGCGCATCCTGCAAGGCCTGGCGCTGGGCGGCGAGTACGGCGGCGCAGCCACCTATGTGGCCGAGCACGCGCCTGAAGGCAAGCGCGGCGCGTTCACGGCGTGGATACAAACGACGGCAACCCTGGGCTTCTTCCTGTCGCTGATGGTCATCCTGGGCACCCGCCTGGCGACCGGCGAGAAGGATTTCGAAGCATGGGGCTGGCGCATTCCCTTCCTCGTCTCCGTCATCCTGCTGGGTATTTCCGTGTGGATCCGCCTGGCCATGAATGAATCACCGGCGTTTTCCAAGATGAAAGCCGAGGGCAAGACCTCGAAAGCCCCGCTGACGGAAGCATTCGGCCAGTGGAAAAACCTGAAGATCGTCATCCTGGCCCTGATCGGCCTGACCGCCGGCCAGGCAGTCGTCTGGTACACGGGCCAGTTCTACGCCCTGTTCTTCATGATCCAGACCCTGAAAGTGGACCTGGCAACGGCCAACGTGCTCGTCGCCATCGCCCTGCTGCTGGCCACGCCGTTCTTCCTGTTCTTCGGCAGCCTGTCCGACCGCATCGGCCGCAAGTACATCATCCTTGGCGGCTGCCTGATCGCCGCGGCCACCTACTTCCCGATCTTCAACGGCCTGACCCACTTCGCCAACCCGCAGCTGGAAGCGGCTCTGAAGAACTCGCCAGTGGTGGTGGTCGCCGATCCTGCTTCCTGCCACTTCCAGTTCAACATGACGGGCACGAAGAAATTCCCATCGTCGTGCGACATCGCCACGGGCTTCCTGTCGAACAGCTCGGTGAACTACACGAAGGAAGACGCGCCAGCCGGCAGCATCGCCAAGGTGCGCATCGGTACGAAGGAATTCACGTCGTTTAACGCCGTCATGACGGCCGATGGCCTGAACTTCGATGCGGAAAGCAAGGCCCACGAAGTGGCGCTGAAGAAAGAACTGGGCGCCGGCATCAAGGAAGCGGGCTACCCTGCGAAAGCCGATCCGGACCAGATCAACAAGCCGATGGTCGTCTTGCTGCTGTTCATCCTGGTGCTGTACGTAACCATGGTGTATGGCCCGATCGCCGCCATGCTGGTGGAAATGTTCCCGACGCGTATACGCTACACCTCGATGTCCCTGCCCTACCATATCGGTAACGGCTGGTTCGGCGGCTTGCTGCCGACCACGGCCTTCGCGCTGGTGGCCTTCAAGGGCGATATCTATTATGGCCTGTGGTATCCGATCGTCGTCGCCCTGGCGACTGTCGTGATCGGCACCCTGTTCGTCAAGGAAACGAAGGATAACAATATCTACGCTGACGATTAATCTGAAGCAAGCCCCGGTCGCAAGGCCGGGGTCCGCAATGCAAAACGCCGCTGACTGGTCAGCGGCGTTTTTTTTGTGGCGTCTGCGGCGGCAAACTTATTTGTCGCTCTTGCTCTTTTTCACCTGGTCGCGCTGCTGCACGTATTCCTGGTAGCTGGTCTGGTTGCGCTTGCGGCAGGCGTTGCGGTCATCAAAATTATTGAGGCTGTTGCAGTACTCGCCAATCTTGTCCCGGTTCGCGTCATACAGTACTTCGCAGCCGGTGATGGCCAGCAAGAAGGGAATGATCAGATATTTCATTGCTACTCTCATGGATAGGGACGGGATTGCGCGAAAAAACACCAGATTGCCCACTGGATAAGCGGGCTGCTTTATCTTAACGCGATCTTGACGAAAAGTACAAGCGCTCGGTATTACTTATTGGAAAGGATGCCCGGCGCAAGGAGCTGATCGGCACCGGCCTCCTCGTTCAACAGCGGATTGCCGGCAGCAAACGCTGCCAGGTGCTCGAGCAGCACGCGCACGCGGGCCGGCAGGTAGCGCCGCTGCGTCCACACGGCGTACACGTGACGCGGCTGCGGCATCCAGTCGGGCAGCACACGCACGAGGCTGCCACTGGCCACTTCGTCGCGGCATTGCAGAAGCGGGCACAGCAAGATGCCAATGCCCGCGTCAGCCATTTCCACGGCCAGGCGCATTTCATTGACGCGCAGGCGCGCCTGCGGTTCGATCACCAGCTCGGCGCCGTCGCCGGGCCGCCGCAAGCGCCAGCTGCGCAATGGCTCGGCCACGATCAGCTCGTGCTGTTCCAGTTCCTGCAAGTCGCGCGGCACGCCGGCGCGCGCCAGGTAGGCTGGCGCGGCCACCATCACCAGCGCGGCGCTGCCCAGCCGGCGCTGCATCAGCGAGGAATCATCGAGCGCGCCCACGCGGATGGCCAGGTCGGCGCCGCTGCCCACCAGGTCTTGCAACAGGTTCGACAGTTCCAGCTCCAGGCGGATGTCCGGATACTTCTGCATGAAGCTGACCCAGGCCGGCGTCAGCAAGCCGCTGGCGAAGTTGACGGGCGCCAGCACGCGGATGCTGCCCGAGACGGCCGACAGGCTGGCGTCGAGCTGCTGCGTCGCCTGCCGCAGGGCGTGCACGAGGGGACGGCACTGCTCGTAGTACTGCCAGCCTTCCGCCGTCGGCTGCAGGCGGCGCGCGCTGCGGTTGAGCAAGCGGTAGCCGAGCTGGCTTTCCAGTTTTTGCAGCCGGCGCGTGACGGTCGCGGCGGGCAAGCTTTCCTTGATGGCCGCCGCATGCAGGCTGCCCGCCTCGACAATGGCGACAAATAAGGCTAAATCGTCAAGCATGATTGCATTTTCGGAATTTGAAATTAAAAATATGGCTCTAGTATAGATTGCTGCAAGTCGTTACGCTGGCGTATCTTTACACTTTGAAAGTGCACCATGTCCGACGCCCTGCGCCTGCGCTGCGTATTTGCCTTCCTGATGTCGCTGCTCATGACCCTGCTGATGAGCGCCTGGGTCACCTGGCTCAATATCGGCCTGCAGGCCGACTTCCTGCCCCGCTGGCGCCATGCCTTCTTTGCCGCCTGGCCCGTGGCCTTTTGCGCCGTGATGCTGTTCGCACCGCGCGTGCAGCTGTTCAGCCGCAGCATCGTGGCCCGGCTCGCCAGCCGCCCTTAACCGGCAGTCGGCCAGCAACAGTATCACTCGGTCACTTCCGCCCACGGCCGCCCTGATCCGGGCTATGCTATGGCCGTCCTTGTTTTTATAACGGAGTACCCATGCTCGATCACATTTCCCTCACCGTCAGCGACCTGGAACGCGCCGAGCGCTTCTACGACGCCATCTTCGCCGCGCTTGGCGTGCCCAAGGTGGGCAGCGACCATGCCGATGCATGGATAGGCTATGGCGAGCGCAGCGATGCGCAGCATCCCGAACGCAGCTATTTTTCCGTGCGCCTCGGCCCCACGCCCGACGACGCGCCGCGCCGCCATTGCTGTTTCAAGGCCTCCTCGCGCGCAGCCGTGGAAGCGTTCTGGCATGCGGGACTGGCGCACGGCGGCATCGACCTGGGCGCGCCCGGCTTGCGCCACTATCACGCCAGCTATTACGCGGCCTTTTTGTTCGATCCGGACGGCAACCGCATCGAAGCCGTCTGCCATCACGCCGACGCCGGCTGACAGGACGGGAAATACGCCTCTGTTCGGCATTTCCACTTCGGCACGATTTGCCTATAATGGCTGGCAAGCCATACCCGTCCCCGGTCCGTGCACCAAGAAGGAGATTCATGCATCATCTATTCGTCGGCCGCCCCGCGCGCACCATGCTCCTCTCCAGCGCCGGCTTGCTGCTGGCAGGCTGTTTTTCCGGCTGCTCCCTGTTGCCATCGGCCCCGGTCATGCCCGGCGTGCCGGCCACGGCCGCCCTGCCCGACGCCAGCATCGCCTACACCCTGAGCGGCCAGGGCGGCTTGCCCGTCGTGTTCCAGTCGGCCATGGGCGACGGCAAGGATGTGTGGGCCAAGGTGGTGCCCGAAGTGGCCAAGCAGCACCGGGTGCTCGTCTACGACCGTCCCGGCTACGGCGACAGCAAAAAAACCACCACGCCGCGCGATCCGTGCACCATTGCCGCCCAACAGCGCGCCCTGCTGGCGCAAGCGGGCCTGAAACCGCCATACGTGCTGGTCGGCCATGGTTTGGGCGGGCTGTACCAGTATGTGTATGCCAGGCTGTACCCGCAGGACGTGGCCGGCCTGGTCTTGCTCGACCCCACGCACCCGCAGCAATGGAACCGCCTGCAGACGGACGCGTCCGCCTACGCCATGCTCGTCAAAACGCGGCGCAAACTCATGTTCAACAGTACGGAATCGGCCGAATTCGATGCCCAGACGCAGTGCCTGCAACACGTCGACATGGCCAGCCCGCTGCGCGTGCCCGCCATGCTGCTGGTGCGCGACAAGTTCGGCATCGAGGAAATAGGTTCGTTCGAGAACGTGGTGCGGGCCCAGGAAAAGGATTGGCAACGCCTGTCCGGCGCGCCAGCCATCGAGCGCATCACAGGCGCCGGCTATTACATCCAGAAAGACAACCCCGTCATCGTCAACGAGGCGGTCAAGATGGTGGCGAAGAAGAAGTAGTGGCGTCGGATTACGCGGCGATTGAGCCCCTTGTCGATGCGTAGGTCGGATTAGCGTGGCGAAGCCGCGCGTAATCCGACTACATTGCTGGCGTCAACGGTAGCGCCAGATCAGCTATTAAAACCCTTGCCCTCGCCCGCCAGTTTCACCAGTAGCGGCGCCGGGGTCCACGCTTCGCCGTGGCGGCCTTTGGCATAGCCGGCAATCGTGTCGAGCACGTTCGGCAAGCCGACCGTATCCGCGTAGAACATCGGGCCGCCGCGGAACAGCGGGAAGCCGTAACCGGTCAAATACACCATGTCGATGTCCGAGGCGCGCAGGGCGATGCCCTCTTCCAGGATGCGCGCGCCTTCGTTGACCAGTGCATACACGAGCCGTTCAACGATTTCCTGGTCGCTGATCTTGCGCCGCGCCACGCCGATGTCGGCGGAGTGCTGGATGATCATGGCGTTGACCTGCTCCGACGGATAGGCCTTGCGGTCGCCCGCCTTGTAGTCGTACCAGCCGGCGCCCGTCTTCTGTCCATAGCGATTCAATTCGCACAGCAGGTCGGCCGTCTTCGAATACGTCACTTCCGGTTTTTCCACGTAGCGGCGCTTGCGGATGGCCCAGCCGATGTCGTTGCCGGCCAGGTCGCCCATGCGGAACGGGCCCATGGCGAAGCCGAATTTCTCGGCCGCCTTGTCGACCTGTTCCGGCAGACAACCCTCTTCCAGCAGGAAACCGGCCTGGCGGCTGTATTGCTCGATCATGCGGTTGCCGATGAAACCGTCGCACACGCCCGAGACGACACCGGTTTTCTTGAGCTTTTTCGACAGCGCCAGCGCCGTGGCCAGCACGTCCTTGCCCGTTTCCTTGCCGCGGACGATTTCCAGCAGTTTCATCACATTTGCCGGGCTGAAGAAATGCGTGCCGATCACGTCTTGCGGGCGCTGGGTAAACGCGGCGATCTTGTCCAGGTCCAACGTAGACGTGTTCGAGGCGAGGATGGCGCCCGGCTTCATGACGGCGTCGAGCTGCTTGAAGACGGTTTCCTTGACGCCCAGCTCTTCAAAGACGGCTTCGATGACGATGTCCGCCTGCGCAATGTCAGCGTAGGCCAGCGTGCCGGAAACGAGCGCGATGCGCTGCTCGGCCTTCTCTCGCGTCAGCTTGCCCTTTTTGACCGTGTTCTCGTAATTCTTGCGTATCGTGGCCAGACCCTTGTCCAGCGCTTCCTGTTTCGTTTCCAGCAGCATCACGGGGATGCCCGCGTTGGCGAAGTTCATGGCGATGCCGCCGCCCATGGTGCCGGCGCCGACGATGGCCGCGCTGGCGATCGCGCGCACGGGCGTGTCGGACGGCACATCGGGCACCTTGCTGGCGACACGCTCGGCAAAGAAGGCGTGGCGCAGGGCTTTCGATTCAGGCGACTGCACCAGCTGCATGAACAGGTCGCGCTCGTACTTCAAGCCCTCGTCGAATTTCATCGTCACGGCGGCCGCCACGGCGTCGACGCATTTCAGCGGCGCGGGGAATGGGCCGGACATGGATTTGACGGTATTGCGCGAAAACTGCAGGAAAGCTTCGTGGTTCGGGTAGTCGACCTTGCGCTCGCGCACTTTCGGCAGCGGGCGCACATCGGCCACTTTCGTGGCGAAGGCCACGGCGGCGGCCAGCAAATCGGCGCCGGGCGCGATGACTTCGTCGAACAGGGCCGTGCCGGCCAGTTTTTCAGATGCGACGGGCGTGCCCGAGACGATCATGTTCAGGGCCATTTCCAGGCCCAGCACTCTAGGCAGGCGCTGCGTGCCGCCCGCGCCCGGCAAGATGCCGAGTTTGACTTCCGGTAAGGCCATCTGCGCGCCCGGCGCGGCCACGCGGTAGTTGCAGCCGAGCGCCAGCTCCAGGCCGCCACCCATGCAAACGCTGTGGATGGCCGCCACGACCGGCTTGGTCGATTGCTCGACAACGTTGATCAGGGTATGCAGGGTCGGTTCCGTGAGCGCCTTGGGCGAATTGAATTCCTTGATGTCGGCGCCGCCCGAAAAGGCCTTGCCGGCGCCCGTGATGACGATGGCTTTGATGGCCTCGTCCGCCAGCGCCTGGCGGATGCCGGCCACGGCGGCCGTGCGCGTCGCCAGGCCCAGTCCATTCACAGGCGGGTTGGCGAGGGTAATGACGGCAACGGCGCCGTTCACTTGATATTCAGCACTCATGTCTCTTCCTTATTGATTTTTGCTCAGCGATGAGGTGGTTGCAAGGGATGAAGCTTCACTATACCGCATAAAAGAACGCTCGTATTATTTTTGTCGTGGCGCGTCCGGCGCCAGCATGGTACGCCATGGTACAACATCGTTTGCGGAAAGATTCTGCCGCAAGCGGCAAGCGTCTGTAGAAGCTATCACTTGGATATTCATTTAAATAATAAAAGCACAATAATAATAACGTCGTTTTATTATGTGAAAGAAGGGGCTTGTTATATGTGGACAGGAGCCAATTACGACAGTTTTGACATTATTTATTCCCGCCCCTTGTTTTTCGCCAGACGCTGGGGAATAATAAAATTATTGATTCAAATCAATACTCTACAATTCAATTACTATAGGCAACCCGTATGGCGAACATCGGCGGACGTTCATCGCGCACATTCTCACCGATTATCACCGGATGCCGGCTGATGCAATAACACCGCAGCCTTAATCCTTGCCTTAATCCTTGCCTTAAACCGATAGCAGAAAAAATAATAACAGCAGCCTTATCGCTCCCCTTCCTCTTCTCACCCCGAAGGAAATACTATGGACGCAGCCAGCCATGTCAGCCACTCCCAGGATCTGGACTTACAAGCGATAAATACTGCATTGAACCGTGTCCAGGCCGTCATCGAATTCGAGCTCGACGGCACCATTCTGCATGCGAATGAGAATTTCCTGCGTGTCGTCGGCTATACCCTGGCCGAAGTGCAAGGCAAGCACCATGCCATCTTCTGCGACCCCGAGTATGTCAAAACGGATGAATACAGCAACTTCTGGGCCAAGCTCGGACGCGGTGAATTCGACCAGGGCGAATACAAGCGCCGCGCCAGGGATGGGCGCGAAGTGTGGATCAACGCTTCCTACAATCCTATCCTCGACGCGGACGGCAAGCCGTATAAAGTCATCAAGTTCGCTACCGACATCACGGCCTTGAAAAAGCGCAATGTCGAATACGAAGGCAAGGTCAGCGCCATCGGCAAGGCGCAGGCCGTGATCGAATTCGACATGCAGGGCAATGTGCTGGAAGCGAATGAGAATTTCCTCGCCGTCATGGATTACGACTTGAGCGATATCCAGGGCGAGCACCACCGCATGTTTTGCGAGCCCGAGTATGCGAGCAGCGCCGAGTACAAGAAATTCTGGCAAAAGCTCAACCGGGGCGAATTCGACGCGGGCCGCTACAAGCGCCTGGGCAACCATGGCAAGGTGGTGTGGATACAGGCCACCTACAACCCCATCCTGGACCTGAACGGCAAGCCATATAAAGTGGTCAAGTTCGCCATCGACATCAGCGACCAGGTGAACCTGGAAAACAGCATCCAGTCCAAGGCCGCCAACGACAGCCGCAAGGTCAATGCCCTGCTCGAATCGGTGGCGCGCGCGGCGCAAGGCGACCTGACCTGCAATATCGTGCCCGAGGGCGACGAGCCGATCGACCTGCTGGCCGGCGGCATCAGCAAGATGATCGTCGACTTGCGCGGCGTGATCGGCAACGTGGTGTCGGCCGCCAACGGCTTTGCCGACGCCTCGCACGCCATCGCCGAGCGGGCCACGGGCGTGGCCGTGGGCACGCAGGCGCTGGGCGCCACGGTGGAAGAAATGAACGCCTCCATCGACGGCCTGACGTTTTCCATCAATTCCATCGCGGAAAACACCTCGAATGCCGATTTCCTGGCAAAAGCCACGCAGCAGGAAGCGGAAGCGGGCGCGCGCGCCGTCGCCAAGTCGATCGAGGCGATGGACTTGATCAACCGCTCGTCGGAAGACATCGGCGAAATCGTCAAGGTCATCAGCGAGATCGCCAACCAGACGAATATGCTGGCCTTCAACGCGGCCATCGAGGCGGCGCGCGCGGGCGAGCACGGCCTGGGCTTTTCCGTCGTCGCCGACGAGGTGCGCAAGCTGGCCGAGCGCTCGTCGCAGGCGACCAAGGAAATTTCCAAGCTGATCAACGAATCCGTCAAGCGGGTTTCCACCGGCAGCGAGATTTCGCGCCAGGCCAGCGACGCCTTCGACAAGATCGTCTCGGGCGTGGCGAAGACCACCCTGGCCATTTCCGATATCTCGAAGGCGGCCAATGAACAGTTGCTGACGGCGCGCGAAGTGTCGACTGCCATCCAGTACATCGCCGAGGAAACGGAAAAGTCGGCCGCCAACTGCGACAGCATCGCCCGCTCGACGGATGGCCTGAACGAGCGCGCTGGCAGCCTGAACCAGACTGTCTCCGGCTTCGTGGTATAGGCCATGAGCCACGCGGCCAGCTTGACGCCCGAGGTGCTGACGACCCTGATCGCGCTGGTGCGCCAGCATACGGGCATCGCCATGACGGCGCGCAAGAGCGTCTTGCTGGAACGGCGTTTGCAGCCCCGGCTGCAGGCGCTGTCCCTGCACAGCTACCAGGCTTACCTGGAACGCGTGGCCAGCGACCGCGACGAGGTGGACCATTTCATCGACCTGGTGACCACCAACGACACCCTGTTCTTCCGCACGCCGTCGATCTGGGATTACTTCCGCGACCGCTACCTGCCCGCCTGGGCCCGCGCGCATCCGGACGGCTGCCTGGCCATCTGGTCGGCGGCGGCCGCCAGCGGCGAGGAACTGTATTCGATCGCCATGCTGTGCGAGCAATTCAAGCTGCAAGCGCCGTCTTTCCGCTACCAGATCCTGGCCAGCGACATTTCGCAGCAGATCCTCGGCGCGGCGCGGGCCGGCCAGTACAGCGGCCGCTCCGTCGAGCGCATCCGTTTGTCGCACCCGGACTTGCTGCGCAAATATTTCACGCCCGCGCCGTATGGCGTCCAGGTCAATGAAGAATTGCGGCAACACGTCAGCTTTGCCCAGCATAATTTGCTGGAAGCATTGCGTCCGGCGCGGCAGTTCGACCTGGTGTTCCTGCGCAATGTGCTCATTTATTTCGATGCCGAGCACCAGGAAACCGTGCTGCGCCAGGCGCGCCTGAGCCTGAAGGACGAAGGCCGGCTGATCCTGGGCGAGTCGGAAACCATCGCGCGGCTCGGTACCGGCTACCAATTCGAGTTTCCCATGATTTATAAGGCGGGTAGCGCATGAGCATCATCATCGACCCTGGCTTGCCGCTGCACCATGTTGGCATGGGGCAACTGAGCGTGGGCACGCATGGCGAGCAGCTGCAAGCCTTGCTGGGTTCCTGCATCGGCATCGGTTTCATCTGGAAGAATGGCCCGTGCTGCGGCCTGGCCCACTGTTTGCTGCCGGAAGCGCCGGGCGCCGACAGCAGCCTGGGCGCACGCTATGTGAGCCAGGCCGTTCCCTCGCTGTTGCGCCTGATGGGCGTGCGCCAGGCCGATTACGCCGACATCGAAGTGGTGCTGGCGGGCGGCGCCAGCATGTTCGGCCCGCGCAACGGGAGATTGCAAGTGGGCCGGCAAAACGCGCAAGCGGCGCAAAAATACCTGGACCAGTGCGGCTTGGCGGTGAGTTTTTGCGCGTTGGGCGGCCGCCACGGGCGCCAGTTGCTGATCGATTGCGCCCATCACAGCTTTGCCGTCACCGATGTGGTGGCGCCACCCGAATTAATTCCACGCAAGGAAGGCGCATATGGATATGCATGAAGCGACGGGCTTGCAAGCACAGGGCACAAGCGACACGGCCACCGAACTGTTCGGCTCCTTCCACCTGGGCGACGATGAATTCGCCCTGCCCGCCAGTTGCATCCGCGAAGTGGTGAACTACCCCGCGAAAGTCACGGCCCTGCCCCTGTCCCCCGCGTATCTGGAAGGCATGTTCACCTTGCGCGGCAGCGTCATTCCGGTGGTCAACCTGGGCCGCTTGTTCCGTGCCGATGCGCCGCGCGCCGTGCCCACGGACAAGATCGCCATCCTCGACTTCCAGCAAGTGCTGATCGGCATCGTCTTCCAGGATACGGGCGAAATCCTGCGCGTGCCCGCCAGCGCCCGCAGCGCCCTGCAATATGCGGCCGGCGACAGCCACGCCGTCATCGCCGGCACGATCCTGCTCGATGGCGGCGCGCGCCTGCTGCAGGTGCTCGACCCGCACGCCCTGCTGCGCATTGAAAACGTGCCCCATGTGCTGGCCCTGCAGGCGACGGGCGCCAGGCTGAGCACGGCCCGCTACCATGCGCAAAGCGAACGCCGGCAATGCGTCAGTTTCCATGCGGCCGGCGCCACGTTTGCCTTTGAAATGCCGGCCATCCAGGAAATCATCCGGGTGCCGGAACTACACAGCTCCCTGCTGAACAGCGAACTGTGCCTAGGGCGCATGCATTTTCGCGGCAGCCAGGTGGCCGTCGTCGACTTCGGCGCCCTGCTGCAGGCGCCCGCGTCCGGCACGGCTGCAACAGGCGACCAGCGCGTCATCGTCGTGCGCCTCGATGACACGACCGTGGGCTTCCTCGTCGATTCCGTCGACAGCATCGTGCATTTCTTTGGCGACGAAGTGCTGCCGATTCCCCTGCTGAGCAAGGCGCGCGCCGCCATGTTTGCCGGCTGCATCACGAAAGAGGGGCTGGGCGACATCATTTTCCTCGACCACAAGGGCATCCTGTCGCAGGCGGAAATTATCGAGATGCGCGACGGCCACGCGCGCCTGTATCCGGCCGAGACGGACGCGAGCAGCGCCGCCACGCGCAAGGCGCAGCGCCGCGTCTACATCACGTTCACGGTAGAAACCCGCTTCGCCGTGGAAATCGGGCAAGTGCGCGAAATCATCGACTTCAGCGGCGCCATCACGACGCCACCGGGCATGCCGGCCTGCATGCGCGGCATGCTGAACCTGCGCCAGCAAATGATCAGCATCATCGACCTGCGCCAGCTGTACGCCATGCCGGCCTTGCCGGACGCCAGCGCGGGCAAGATTCTGATCGTGGAACGGGGTGCCGAGCGCTACGGCTTCCTCGTCGACCATGTCGACAACATCATGACCATTTCCGACAGCCAGCGCTTTGCCGCGCCGCAAATCATCCGCACGGGAGAGCATGACGACTTGCGCAGCGAAATGGATGAAATGATCGACATCGGCACGGATGCGCAGCGCCAGACCCTGTCCGTCTTCCAGTGCGATCATCTGCTGGAAAAACTGGGGGCGGCGCTGCCGCAGGCGGCCTAGA